>CAXNCU010000061.1:0-6099 GCA_964200985.1 Candidatus Planktophila sp. | reverse complement strand
AAGGTCTTCTTAACAACTTCCCAGCCCGGGGAGGAAACAACGATTGCGATTAATGTGCCAATGACAAGAATGGATGAAATCGCAGCGATTGCACCTTGCCTACGGCTAATGCGCCTACGGGCAATCCCACGTTCTACTTCACGTGAGCTTGGCGACCAAGCAGAGTTAATTCGCTCTGTCATGGTCGCCAAACTACCGTGTTTACTTCTTACTTTCTATTATGGCTTCAATACTGGCGCACCAGCATCAGTTGCTAGCCACTTATCAGTAATCGCCGCCAAGGTTCCATCGGTAGTGATCGCATCAACGGCTGCAGAAACACATGAGGTCAATGCGCTGCCTTTGGATAACAAGAGGCCGAATTGATCGCCAGCACCAGTTGATGGCAGCTGACCAACAATTAAGCCATCTGTAACTTCAACACCAGATAGGTAGAAGGCGGTTGGAAGATCAACAACTAGACCATCTATCTGACCGTTCTTAAGCGCCGATACTGCGGCGGCATTGTCGTTAAATACCTGAGGCTTGATACCAATCTGGTTTTCAATCGCATCAAGTGATGTTGTACCAACAGCTGCGCCAAGCTTTGCATCCTTCAAGTCAGCGATTGAAGTCTTGCCTGCAATCTTGCTGCCCTTGAATGAAACAATTGCTTGAGGAGCTGTGTAGTAAGGAGATGAGAAATCTACTGCCGCTGAACGCTCAGCAGTAATTGAGAACTGTTGCAAGTTAAAGTCAAAATTCTTAGCACCAGGTGTTACTGCGCTATCAAAAGTTGTACGTACCCAAACAACTTCATCATTAGTGAACCCGAGTTGCTTAGCAACTGCATAAGCGACGGCGCCTTCAAAACCATTTCCGGTCTCTGGTGCATCATCGATAATCCATGGATAGTAAGCAGGCTCACCGGTGGCGATAGTTAGCTTTCCTGATTCAACTGTTGCAAGATCTGCCTTTGCACATGATGCCGCTTCTTCAGAAGTTGCCGAATCACTTTTGGCACAGCCTGAAAGGGTGAGAGATGTTGCAACTGCTACTGCTATAAGAATTCCAAAACGTTTTTTCACGTTATCTCCTAATGGGTTGATGGCTATAGCCAAAGGCTAGGGCATTACAAAGCCGCCATCAACTGGCACCGTTACTCCTGAAACATAGGATGATGCATCACTTACTAGCCAAATGAGCGTCGATGCCAACTCTTCTACTCTTCCAATTCGCTGGGCAGCGGTCAGCGCACGAACCATCTCTATTGATGCCTCGTTCATTTGATCGGTCATTTCAGATGGAAAGAATCCTGGTGCAAGAGCATTAACGCGAATCCCTTTTCGCGCCGTCCACTGTGCAGCTAAGTCTCGCGTTAACCCTATGACACCAGCTTTACTGGATGCATAGGCGGCTTGCGGTAAACCTCCCGGGCGCATTCCGAGAATGCTAGAAATATTTACGATTGCACCGCCGTTTTTTGCCGCTCTGGCAAATGCCTGCGCCATCCAATAGGAGCCCATCAAATTTACATCAATGACGTTACGAAATTGTTCAGGGGTTTCAGATGTTGCCGATACGGCGGTTCCTACTCCAGCGTTATTTACCAAGATATCAACGCGGCCAAAGCGTTCAATCGCAAGTGCAATAAGGGCGGTGCAATCCTCTGGATTAGTCACGTCGGTTTTTAAAGCAGCGAAGTTTCTGCCCTCTGCTTCAATGAGTGCTCCAGTATCGGGTAAGCGCTCTATCCGTCTGGCACCTAAAACCACGTCGGCACCGGCCTGTGCGAGAGCCTGCGCAAATGCAACACCCAATCCCGATGATGCACCTGTGACAACTGCCACTTTGCCATCTAACCGAAACGTATCTAAAACATTCATGAGGCTCTCCCTTTTTAAGTGCAATATGCGTACGGTACTACTATGGAGTTTAGTAATAGTTTAAAGGCCGAGGATTACCTCGAGCGTCTAAGAAATTTTATGGAACACAAAGTCTTTCCAGCCGAAGTGATTTATCATCAACAGCGAGAGGCTTTAAAGAAAGCCGGTACTCCTCATGTTTTACCTGCAATTGTCGAAGAGCTAAAAGAAGCTGCACGCGCAAAAGGCTTATGGAACCTATTTCTTCCCGATTCAGAAGATCCGGCGCATGGATTAACTGTTACTGATTATGCAGCTTTAGCTGAATTAACGGGCTGGTCTCCCGAGATCGCGCCCGAAGCTTTGAATTGTTCGGCTCCGGATACGGGAAATATGGAAGTTCTTCACCTCTTTGGAACACCAGCTCAAAAGCAGCAGTGGCTAACACCTCTTCTGAATGGTGAAATTCGATCTGGCTTTGCCATGACCGAGCCCGATGTTGCATCAAGTGATGCCAGAAATATCGGCACCTTAATCAATAGAGATGGTAATGACTATGTAATCAATGGCCGTAAGTGGTGGACAACAGGTGCGATGGATCCACGTTGCCAAATATTGATCCTAATGGGAGTGACAGATCCAGAGGCTGAGAGTTATCGTCGCCAATCAATGGTTCTTGTTCCGATGGATACTCCTGGGGTAAGCGTCGTAAGAAATTTAACTGTCTTTGGTTATGAAGACCAGCACGGTCATGCGGAAGTACTTTTCGAAAATGTGCGAGTTCCAATAAGTAATTTGATTGGTGAGCAAGGTTCTGGTTTTGAAATTGCACAGGCCCGTTTAGGGCCGGGCCGAATTCATCACTGCATGCGCTCCATCGGCATGGCAGAACGTGCCTTATCTCTTATGGTCGCGCGCTCGGCGGAGAGAACTACTTTTGGAAAAACGCTTTCCCAACAAGGTGTTATTCAAGAGTGGATTGCTACCGCTCGAATCGATATCGAACAAGCTCGGCTACTTGTTCTTAAAACGGCTTGGCTTATTGATAATGGTGGCGCGAAAGCGGCACGTAAGGAGATTGCAGCGATAAAAGTTGTAGTCCCTCGCATGGCAGAGCGAATCATTGATCACGCAATTCAAATCCATGGAGGGGCCGGAGTCAGTCAAGATACGCCGCTTGCAGCAATGTATGCCGGTATCCGTACATTGCGCATTGCCGATGGTCCAGATGAAGTGCATCTTCGTGACATTGCACGGCTAGAACTGAAAAACCAACACATCTCCAGATAATGGTCTCTGAATTAGCAGAAGTACGCGCTGAGGATGCCTTCGATGTCGGCGCAGTTCAAGCATGGTTATTGAAAAATACAGATGTTCCCAACGAGCTTCCCCATGTCCAACAGTTCGGATCTGGAGCCTCAAATCTGACCTATCTACTTAGTTATAGCGATCAAGAGCTCATTCTCAGGCGGCCACCTATTGGAACGAAGGCGGTTTCGGCACATGACATGAAGAGGGAGTTCTTGATTCAAAAAACCCTGCTCCCCGATTTTCCACTTGTCCCAAAGGTTATTGCACTCTGTGAAGATCACTCAGTCATCGGCTCTGATTTTTATGTCATGCAACGAATAAAGGGCGTGATCTTGCGTCGTGATTTACCAACTGGATTAGTTTTAAGTGTTCAGGACACAACGCTTATCGGAAATCTAGTCATTGAAGGATTAGCCTCGTTGCACCACGTTGATCCCACACCACTTGCACAGTTGAGCAAGGGTCCGGGATATGTTGGTCGCCAAGTTGAAGGTTGGTCCAGACGATATCGAGCAGCGCGCACTCCAGATGTCGCAGATGCTGAAGCTCTCATGAAGTGGCTTGATGAAAACCAGCCGCACGATGTTGCCAGCTGTGTAATTCATGGTGATTGGAGATTGGACAATCTTGTTTTTAATCTTGATGGCACACCTAAATTAGTTGGGGCTCTCGACTGGGAGTTAGCAACAATTGGTGATCCCCTTATGGATCTAGGTTCATCAATGGCCTACTGGATAGATAGTAATGATGAGGCAGCTTTTGCAAATCTTCGTAGACAACCAAGTCACTTGCCGGGTATGCCTACTCGCGAGGAGTTCATTAGGAAATATCTCGAAAAATCAGAGTGGGACTGTAATGATTTTACTTTTTACGAAGTCTTCGGTCTCTTTAGGCTGACCGTCATCTTGCAACAAATATGGGCACGATACGTAGTTGGTCAAACAACTAATCCTTCTTTCGCCATGTTTGGCGAAGCTGTGGATCTAATGATTAATCGAGCGATGAGGATGATCTGATGCGGGCTGGCCGAATAAGAATTAGTACACGGCAGTTTGCCGTTACGGATTACCCAATTCCGATGCCCTCTAAAGGCCAAGTTCGGATACAAATAAAGGCGGCAGGAGTGTGTCTCTCTGATGTCCATTTACTGGATTCAACGCTCTCTCCGGGATATTTAGAGGGCGATGAAGTCACTGTTGGGCACGAAGTTGCTGGGGTTATTGAAAAATTGGGAGAAGGTGTCACGGGCTGGCAACTCGGTGATCGAGTCATAGTCTGTGCCGGAATTCGTGATGAGAAGGGCCGCGTCCGTACTCAAGGCTTTGATTTCGATGGCGGCTTTGCCGAATACATGGTTGCCGGCGCACATACATTAGTTGCAATTCATGATGAACTTAATTTTGAGCAAGCTTGCATCATCCCAGATGCAGTTTCAACTCCATGGGCGGCGATTTCGCACACTGCAAAGATTCAATCCGGTGAATCATCGGCAGTTTTTGGAATTGGTGGGCTGGGAATTCACGCCGTTCAACTGCTAAAGATTATTGGATCGAATCCAATAATCGCTGTCGACCCATTGCCGCAGGCACGCGAGCGCGCTTTAGCCATTGGCGCAGATTTGGCACTTGATCCCAATGACGGTGAGTTTTCCAAGAAGATTCGTTCCGCAACAAATGGTCGAGGTATAGATGCTGCCTTTGATTTTGCTGGAGTAAGCGCAGTACGACAGCAGGCGCTTCCTCTTTTGGCTGAGGGTGGACGCTTAGTGATTATTGGAATCGCGAGTCAAGCAATCACGATTCCAAATGACATGGCCTTTGTTTATAAGCGAAATCAAATTTTAGGACATTACGGCTCAGAGCCGCATCACACTCAAGAGTTAGTCGAGCTAATCAGAATTGGCAAACTCGATCTTTCGGGATCAATTACAGCGATCATGCCTCTTGAAGAGGCCAGCGCGGCATTGCATCAATTGGCTCAAAAAATTGGGAATCCGATTCGAATAGTTCTCAAACCTTAACTGCTAACTACGCAAGAGCTGCTTCCAGAGTAATCAGCGCCGATGAATAGAGTTTTGAAACCGGACAGGTCCGCTTAGCTTCATCAGCCAAATCGATGAACTCATCATTGGACATACTTTGATTGCTGCCGCGAGTGATTAAGTGGACTTCACTGATACAAAATCCCCCATCACGTTGTTCTAAGATTACGCGAGCTGATGTTTCGATCTCACCCACAGGTTTCTTGGCATCCTCAATCAAACTCGTCAGATGCATCGAAAAACATCCAGCGAGCGCTGCCCCGATGAGCTCCTCCGGGTTGGTGCCCATCCCGTCTTCAGTACGCGTCTTTAAAGAGAAAGGAATGGCTAATCCATCACGGCCTAGAGTCATAACGCCAGTTCCGGTTGGAACTGGTCCACTCCATTTAGCGCTTGCATGTCGGAGAATTTTCATAGATATGCTTCCTTTCGAGAGGGGACACCATGAAACCAGGGATTGTATTTAGTGCAGTGTCGCAAACCATAGCAAAAGAAAGTATTTCTCGAAGAGGTGAGGCGACCTGTACCTCATTAATCGATGGCGGTACTTATGCCGAGGCGATGACTGCTGTTGAAGTCTCACTCACTGGAGATGCGACACCTCTTGTGAAAGTTAAGCATGACACCCTTATTTATACACGCTCTGGGAGCGCGACCTTAGAGATTAGTGACAGCGATGGAGTAAACCGACAGGTAATGAAATCCGGCTCGGCGGCACTCATCCGATCTGGCTCCACATTTAACTGGGTAGGTGGCAATGATCTACGCGCCTTGGAAGTAAGTGTCCCAGACGTCTCTGGTCCTTTCGCGCATACACCCCAATTTTTTGGGGCTTAGGAGTTTTAGGGCTGGCAATAGTTTTAATTCCAGGCCTTGGCAGCGCTGTCAATGGTGCCCGTGCCT
>CAXNCU010000060.1:0-6207 GCA_964200985.1 Candidatus Planktophila sp. | reverse complement strand
TCAATAACCACAGCACTGCGTGCTGGAACTTCAACGGGTGGCTGGTCCGAAGGAATTCGAGTTATAGAGCCAGTCCAAGCGGGCCGTGCCGTTACAGACTTAACTTTCTTAAAGATTTCTGCAATCTCATCCTTATTAAGAGTCTCTTTATCGAGCAGCACTAAGACCATTTCATCCAAGATTGTGCGGTTAGCCACCAAGATATCAAAGGCCTCTTGATGAGCATTCTCAATGAGCTTACGGATTTCGCGATCAACTACTCCTGCAATGCTTTCAGAATAATCACGTTGGTGGGCATAGTCGCGTCCCATAAAAGGAGCATCGCTGTTAGCGCCTAACTTAATAGCACCAATGGCTTCAGTCATTCCATATTGAGTAACCATTGCGCGTGCAAGGGCCGTTGCCTTTTCAATATCATTAGATGCACCTGTTGATGGGTCGTGAAAAATTAACTCTTCAGCCGCGCGCCCACCCAATGAATACGCCAACTGATCTAGAAGTTGATTACGTGTCGTTGAATAGCGATCCTCATCGGGAAGAACCATTGTGTATCCGAGTGCGCGACCGCGTGGCATGATCGTAATCTTATGAACGGGATCCGTATGTGGAAGTGCATGTGCAACGAGTGCATGACCGGCCTCGTGATATGCCGTCACTCGGCGCTCATCATCACTCATAATCCGTGATTTACGTTGAGGACCAGCCATAACGCGATCTAGTGCTTCATCCAGCTCAGAGGTTGAAATTACTTTCTTCTCTTCACGCGCAGTAAGTAGTGCAGCTTCATTAAGTACATTTGCAAGATCTGCACCATTAAAACCAGGAGTGCGGCGTGCAAAATCAATAAGTTTGACATCATCACCGAGTGGCTTATTTTTAGCGTGTACTGCCAGAATCGCTTCGCGTCCCTTTAGATCAGGGCGTTCAACTGCAATCTGGCGATCAAATCGACCCGGGCGCAATAGAGCTGGATCTAAAACATCTGGACGGTTAGTTGCGGCTATAAGAATCACCTTAGTGTTTTCTTCAAAGCCATCCATTTCGACTAGTAGTTGATTAAGCGTCTGCTCGCGCTCATCATGTCCACCGCCCATACCGGTACCGCGTTGACGACCAACGGCATCGATCTCATCTACAAATACGATCGCTGGAGAGTTTTCCTTAGCTTGATTGAATAGATCGCGCACACGTGCTGCGCCGACACCAACAAACATTTCGACGAAATCTGATCCTGAGATTGAATAGAAAGGAACTCCGGCCTCACCTGCAACTGCACGTGCAAGGAGCGTCTTTCCCGTTCCTGGAGGGCCGAATAGGAGAACGCCTTTAGGGATTTTGGCGCCTAGAACGCCGTATTTTTCTGGATTGGCCAAGAAATCTTTGATCTCTTCAAGTTCGGCAATCGCTTCATCGGCGCCTGCAACATCTTTAAATGTCGTCTTTGGAACATCATTATTTTGAAGTTTCGCGCGAGATTTTCCAAACTGAAAGACCTTGTTGCCACCCTGTGCCTGGCTCATCATCCAAAAGAATAAAAAGCCGATTAGTAGAAAGGGAATAATTGAAAAGAGAAAGGAGACCAGCAGTGATTGCGATGGAACGCGCACATTCCAGCCTTTTGGAGGTGGATTTGAAGTAAGTGCATCAATCAGAGTTGGCTCTTGGCGCGCAACATATGAAGCCTCTACTTTAGTTGCGCCTTCAATTAGGCTGCCTGACTTCAAAATTAATCGAATCTTTTGATCTTTGTCCACAAGTTCAGCAGACTCAACATTTGACTGAGCAATTGCATCTAAAGCTTGTGATGTTTCAATCTGCGTATATCGATTTCCAACTGAAGATATCTGGCCAAAGATGGAGACGGCAAAAATTGCAACGAGAATCCAAAAAAGAGGTCCGCGAAAGATTCGTCCAGCGCGAGTCGCAGGTTTTTTTGGCGTTGAATTACCCGCGAAACTCTTCTTAAGTGGACTCTTCTTCTCCACTTTCTTTAGCGGCTTCTTTGTTTCAGACATCTTTTTCTTTTCTCGTTTCTTAGGGGATTTAGGAGTACATGTGCTTAGCAAGCACAGCAATGAATGGAAGGTTGCGGTATTTTTCATCAAAGTCGAGACCATATCCGACGACGAAATCTGTTGGAATTTCAAAGCCAACATATTTAACATCGACCTTTACTTTCGCTGCCTCTGGCTTGCGCAAGATAGAAAGTATTTCAACGCTACCGACTCCTCGAGATTCAAGGTTGGCCTTCAACCATGAAAGCGTTAGACCCGAATCAACAATATCTTCAACAATTAAAACATTGCGGCCGGTAATATCGCGATCTAAATCTTTTAGGATTCGAACTACGCCGCTAGATTTTGTGCCCGAGCCATATGAAGACACTGCCATCCAGTCCATCTCAACGTGGCGCTGTAAGGCGCGAGAGATATCTGCCACGGCCATTACCGCTCCTTTAAGTACGCCGATTAAAAGGAGATCTTTGCCTTCATAATCTTTATCTACGCGCGCTGCAAGCTCTTTAATCTTTGCTTGCAACTCTTCTTCAGTTACAACAACGCGTTCGATATCTTTTTCGACTCCAGCTAAATCCACGAAGGCTCCTCTTGGCTCAGTTACGTAAGAGCGAAAGTCTGCCCGAAAAACGCTCAACCTTCACACCACCAGGCAGGTGAGATGCCCCTTGGCCGCTCCAAGCCGTGATTAGCGCCTCAATTGAGGCTAGATGATCGGCTGAAATCGAGCCCGACGGCGCCCCGGCAGCGTAGATCGCCGTCCGCAGGATTCGGCTACGGATGGCTCTGGGCAGAAGCGCTAAATGCGCACAATCAAGATCACTTAAATCCATGGCCTGAATCTCCCGATCTGCCCATGCATCGAGTGCATCAGCATCCTGGCGCAAGAGCTCGGCGCTACGAGCTAACGCTTCGGAGATTCCTGGGCCAATAGTTTTCTCGAGAGTTGGAATCGCCTCGGTACGAACACGAACGCGTGCAAAGTTTGAATCAGAGTTATGTGGGTCTTCCCATGCAAGCAAGCCAACTTCTTTACAAGTGTTTTCTGTTTGCTCACGTGTAATCGAAAGTAGCGGGCGAATGTATTTTCCCTTGTGCGGTGCCATTCCTGATAATGATCGAGTTCCTGATCCTCGTGCAAGACCTAGTAAGACAGTCTCTGCCTGATCATCGCGAGTGTGCCCCAAGAAAATTGCGACTGCATTTAATTCTTTACCGACTTCATCTAACGCCGCATATCTAGCTTTTCTGGCCGAAGCTTCAAGGCCCTCAGTAATATTTACTATTACTTTTTCAATCGTTGTTTCGATGTGTAGTGATTTCATCTGTTCAACAACGAAGGCCGCTTGGCTAGCTGAAGCGCTCTGAAGTTGATGATCAATTGTTACTGCATGCAATTGAATTGCTAACTTTGGTGCCTCAAGTGAGAGTGCATAGGCAAGGGCTAATGAATCGGCTCCGCCAGATACGGCGACAATTACCACGTCACCTGGCTCTAATTTTTCAAGCCAAAAGCGCACAGCACTTCTGATTGCTAAGACACTTGAACTCATTGCGTAAGACTAGACCCGACCACCAAATGGCATAAGCCCTTTAACGCTATAAATACTTGAGAACAACAAGCCGGCATTCTTAGAGTTCGCTTCCCACATCATGCCGTTGCCGGCATAGATAGTGATGTGGTGAATAGTAGAGATTGTGCCCTTATATGAGTAGAACAGGAGATCTCCCGGCACCAGAGCATTGAGTGAAACATGCTTGGTATAGCCCGAATATAGCGCCGAGTTAAGGCGATCCCAATTTGGCCATGCTAGACCAGCTGATTTATAAGCAGCATAAACAAGACCTGAGCAGTCAAATGTATTTGGCCCTTGAGTACCCCAGACATATGGTTTGCGTGCAAGAACCTGCTTCTTTGCAAAGTCAACGGCCTTTAACCGCTGTGCCTCCGTTGTTCTGATTGTAGATCGACCTTTAAATCCAATGTCTGGCCAAATCTTGGACTGTCCTGCAGTTTGAGTCGCTTGATTTGCCTGAGCCTCTTCAAGAAGTGCAAGTTGCCTTTGCTGTTCAAGAGTTATTCTGACTTTACGCGCACTTAATAAATCTTTCATCAATTGATCTTGAACTTTTTGAAGCTTCGCAACTTCTTTAGCTTGCTCAGCCTTTGCATCATCGGCCGCCTTTTTTGCTACAGCAACTTTATCGGTGGCCTTTTGTTGGGCGATTTTTGCTTCATCGGCAGCTTGCTTAGCCGCACGTGCAATTACCTCTGCGGCTTTAAACCTCTCTAGAGCAATCGTATTTTTAGATCCCAATGTGCTTAACGTACTTAATTGATCCATTAAATCCTGTGGCCCATTGGCGCTGAGCAAAGGTTCGATATCGCTCATGCTTCCGCCTAAAATGTAGGCGTTACTTGCAAGTCGTCCAATTACTCTATGCGCCTCTTCAACTGCCGCTGCTGTTTGTGCGGCATATTCTGCCGCTGCGCGCGCTGCAGCCGATGCAACCGCTAACTCCTTTTGCGCTTTTACATACAAGGTAGTTGCAGCATTTGCTTTGGCCGTTAGTGCACGAAGGCTTTGATTGGCAGCGGCCAATTTTGCCGCCTGGGCAGCGGCGGCCCTTTTCTTTTCCGCTTCAACCTTCTTGGCAGCTTCAATCTGTGCCAGGGTTGGTTTTGGGGTCTTTGCTAATGCCGGCGCTGTTGTCAACGTCAGTGCAGCGACAAGGGCGAGTGAAATCGCTCTGCTTATTCTCAAATGAAGACCTCCGGGGGAAGGGCTTAAGAATAATTGAGCAATCTTAAAAAAGTCGGGTAATACCTGCTGGTGTCCTTAATTAGATACGTCACGGCGCACAAAAAGCACGGATGCAATCACGGCACCAATTGCCACATACACGCCACCCACAAGCAAGGCGTGTGAATATTCAATTCCAGTCGTCATGCCCCTTGGCCGGCCTCCAGATGCAATTGCCGCAAGCTGAGCGCCGGGCATCCAATCTTGCAGCGAATTCTTAACGGCAATCAAGAGGTTTTCGACGATTAAAAGCCACAAAACGCCGAAGGAGATCGCACTTATTGGCGAGCGCAGTAGCAGACCTAAGACCATTCCTATAGTCCCGAATCCGATGACAGATACAACGACATTTATGAAGGTCGTAAATAATGCATGACGCCCATCAGCGCCAAACCAAAGCTCTGTAGAAACCTTGGCACGCGGCGCCAGTATTACCGATGCGCTGATACTCACAATTGCAGAGAGGAGAATCATAATTAGAGCAAAAAACTTCATCGCAATAAATTTTCCAGCTAGGACTCTTAGTCGTCCGGGCTGCCGTATTAGTAAGTTGCGCAATGTTCCATATGTATATTCCTGTGCAGTTTGTGCGGCAAAAACGCAGAGCGCAATTATTCCTAAGAATCCCCCCACGCTACTAAAGCCTTGTACTCCACCAGTTGCAAGGGCTAAAACCTCGCGGGAAACAGTTCGGCCACGATCAGAGTTTCCATCAGGTGAATCAATGAGTAAAAATAAAAGAGATGAAAAGAGTGCACTAAAGAAGACCACTGCGCCCATGGTTCCCAGAAATAGCGAGGGGCGGCGTAGCTTTCGTAGCTCAGCAAATGCAACGTTCCACATTAGTTTTCACCTGTCATTTCAAAGAAGGTTTCCTCAAGGTTGGGAAGCTGTGGAGTCAATTGTGAAAGCGTTATTCCTGCATCAAATGCCGCGCGATTAAATTCCACTGCCCAATCAGCTGGTCCTTCAACATGTACTGCGCCATCTCTAATCATGGCCCGATGTCCAGCCGCCTCTGCAATCGAAAGCAGAGTTGCGAGTTGGCTGTCGTTAGCGCCCTTAGCAATGATTACGGGTTGCTGATCGAGCATCAAATCACTCATCTTGCCCGTGAAAACAACTTCACCTTTGCGCAACATAACTAAGTAATCACTTATGAGCTCGAGCTCTGATAAAAGGTGTGATGAAACGAAAACAGAGGTTCCATCGTTTGCTAGCGAACGCAATAGTGCGCGTACTTCTTGAATGCCTTCAGGGTCCAACCCATTTGTTGGCTCATCCAACATCAGCAGCTTTGGATTAGGCAATAATGCCGCTGCAATTCCTAAACGCTGCTTCATTCCTAATGAGTATGTCTTGTACTTTGACTTAGCGCGATCACCGAG
>CAXNCU010000059.1:0-6394 GCA_964200985.1 Candidatus Planktophila sp. | reverse complement strand
ATTCCAGTCTCCTCAATGGCCTCGCGAATCGCCCCTTGAATAACGCTCTCATGACTATCGCGCGCACCACCTGGAATTCCCCATGTATCTCCATTGTGAACCCAAGGCGCTCGGTGTTGTAGCAATATTTCATGGCCCCGCACCAACAGGATTCCGGTGGCGCCGTGTAGACCCCAGTGCTTATTTCCACAGTCGCACTGGACCCAACCATCTCCATCGCGCGCAACCATGAAGCAAGAGTGTCACAACTATCCACAGTTAGCGCTGTTATCTCGGTAACCGTCAGCGTAGGCACTTATCGTCGCGCGCATGAAACGCTTAATAATCCTGAGTTTTAGCTTACTTTTATCCATCCCTGCCACCGCTTTCGCCGATTGCAGCGATTCGGCCTGCGTCGATGTGTACACCAAGGACAACCAGATCATCATTGAGGCCCACAAAGGCAGTGGGGGATCAACGACGAAGAGGGCGCCGAAACCTAAACCATCACCAACTGCAACTTTATGGTTTCCGCCTAAGCCATCACCAACTCCCGTGCCCTATGTAAAGCGAACGTATAGGCCGCGCAGTACGAAGCCAAAGACCATTACACAAACTGCAAATCTGAGCGATCGATTAACAAAGTTGGTGCCAACGGGTGGAATCGCGTTTCAACCTGAGTTTGAGGCCCTTACCAATGTTCCAGTTATTTTCTGGATTGATCTGCCTGCAATCTTTCAAAGCCGTGTCTCCATAATCGGTGAAACCGTCGATGTTGTTCTGCGCCCTGGGTTTATCTGGTCATTTGGTGATGGATACATGTGGGCAACCACTGATACAGGCTCTGCCTTTCCCAACCAATCCATCACGCATACATATTCAAAACCTGGCACATATGCCGTCGTAGTTCTAACAACATGGAATGGCAGCTTCAGCCACAACGGCGCTGTACGTGCAATAACCGGAAAGATCGTTAAAACCTCGGTGGCAACCGTCACCGTTGTATCGGCCCCTACGCGCTTCACGAAATGAGAAAACTATGACAACTGAAAAAGAAACTCTCTCGATTACTTCAATCGAGCAGGCGAGTGAGCCTGGCTTCATCGCACTCGTTAAAAGCTTTGCCGTCATTGAGGATTCACCCGACATCAATGAGCATCAACGTGATGGAGCAACAGCGGTAATCGATTTAGCGGGTGAGTTTGAAAAGTTCGCTGAATCATCTACCCCGCTCAATATCGCTAAAGTCTTAGGCCGCCTCTCGGATATTCAAGTACGTGACTTTGCATTGGGTTCACACAACGCGCAGAGTTTTCAAACTTATTGGGGGATGTGGCATTACTTGCTTCAGGTAGCCCCCGAGGGATACGTCGCCCCAGTGGCCTGTCTCTTTGCAACCCTGGCCTATGAGCGCGCAGATATACCCCTTGCCTATCAAGCCCTTGAGCGTGCAACCCTTGACCAGCCAGCGTATTCACTGACGATTCTGCTGCGCCGGGTCTTTGGATCGGGCTGGCCAGCCGCCGCCTTTGCCGCCATGCGAACCGAGCTTCACCCAAAGGTCACCGCCGGGATTTTTGACTAAAGAGTTCATCTGTTAGAGTCCTCCCAGGTCATGAGTTCTAGCGCATAGCCCCGGCTTGCTAGACGGCAACCCTCCACCACGGTGGGGTGCTCCGGGTGAAGACCAGATCGATAGCAACAACGCCATCGATAAGCGTGGATCACTCGAACCGTATTACTGCCAACGTTGGCCGTGAGTTTTTGGGTGGTCCCATAACTGGGAGGAACGAAAAAACATGTCATCATTTTCATTCGACGAGGCAGCCTTTGAAACCCGTCAGATTCACGCCGGGCAGGTTGCAGATCCAACAACTGGCGCTCGCGCGCTACCGCTCTATCAGACAACTGCATATCAATTCCGCGACACTAAACATGCCGCCGATCTCTTTGGACTCGCAGAGCTTGGAAATATCTATACCCGCATCATGAATCCAACGCAGGATGTCGTTGAAAAGCGCATCGCATCTCTAGAAGGTGGCGTCGCAGCATTACTACTTGCATCGGGATCTGCTGCTACAACTTTTGCAGTATTAGCAGTTGCAACTGCGGGCGATCACATCGTCTCATCAAAGTATCTCTATGGTGGAACTTACAACTTATTCCATTACACCTTGCCGACATTTGGTGTCGAAGTTACATTCGTTGATAATCCCAATGATCCAGAGGAGTGGCGCAAGGCAGTGCGCCCAAACACTAAGGCGTTTTTCGGTGAGACAATTTCAAACCCTAATAACGATATTTTAGATATCGCAGCCGTTGCAAAGGTTGCACACGAGAGCCATGTCCCACTTATCGTTGATAACACTGTTGCGACACCATATGTGATTCGCCCAATTGAATTCGGCGCAGATGTTGTTGTGCACTCGGCAACTAAGTTTCTATCAGGACATGGAAACGCGGTCGTTGGTGCAATTGTGGATTCAGGTAACTTTGATTACGCCCTTTATCCAGAGAAGTTTACGAGCTTTAACACTCCAGATCCTTCGTATCACGGCCTGGTCTATGCCCAAGCCCTTGGCGTCGGTAGTGCATTCGGTGCAAACTTGGCGTACATCTTTAAGATTCGCCTGACTTTGCTTCGCGATATTGGAGCAGCAGTTAGCCCATTTAACGCTTGGCTACTTGCGCAAGGTCTTGAGACGTTGACGCTTCGCATGAAGCAGCATTTAGAAAACGCTAAAGCAGTTGCAACATGGCTTGCAGCTCACCCACAGGTTGAGAAAGTGAACTACTCGTGGCTGCCGAATTCTCCATACAACGCACTAGCTAGTAAATATGCGCCTAAGGGTTCAGGCTCAGTGCTCTCCTTTGAAATCAAGGGCGGAATCGAAGCAGGTAAGAAGTTTGTTGAAGCTCTGACTCTGCACTCTCACGTTGCCAATATTGGCGATGTGCGTTCTCTGGTCATTCACCCAGCGTCGACAACACACTCACAGCTTTCAGCCGAGGAGCTACTCAATGCCGGAGTAAATCCTGGTTTGATTCGCCTCTCAGTTGGTCTTGAAGATATCGAAGATATCAAGGCCGATCTCAGCGATGGGTTCGCAGCAGCTAAGTAATGAGTCAAGAAAAGGAGTTGGTTACCGGGGCATGGCTTGAAACCCATGCACCCGGTGATCGCCTTTTTATTAATATCGGCGACTTGCTTCTAGAAGATGGCGAGACGTTAGAAGATGTCACTATCGCCTATCAAAGCTGGGGCGTGTTAAATCCTCAAAGAGATAATGCGATTTTAGTTAACCATGCGCTGACTGGCTGGGCGGATGTAACGGGATGGTGGCCATCGATGGTGGGGCCTGGACTGCCATTTGATACCGATAAATATTTTGTAGTCTGCCCTAACGTCATCGGTGGCTGTCAAGGATCAACTGGACCATCATCGATCGCACCCGATGGCAAGCGTTATGGCTCACGTTTTCCATCAGTGACGATTCGAGACATGGTCGCAGCCGAAGTTGCCTTTAGCGATGCACTTGGTGTTAAGAAATACCGCCTCGCCGTTGGCCCTTCCCTTGGCGGAATGCGCTCTCTTGAATGGGCAGTTCAGTTACCGGATCGAGTTGGGGCAATCTGCACGATTGGCTCTTCAGCCGTTGCAACAGGGGATCAAATCGGAACATCGTCGATTCAGATTCGGGCGATAAAAACAGATCCTAATTATTACGGCGGGGATTACTACGACAAGGATTTGGGCCCAATCGAGGGAATGGGAATCGCCAGACGGATAGCCCATCTGACCTATCGCACTGAGGCCGAGATGGATGTGCGCTTTGGACGTGAGCTTCAGGGAGATGACACTGGCCGATTTGCCGTGGAATCCTATTTAGATCATCAAGCCGACAAACTTGCCGCTCGATTTGATGCCAACACATATATCGCCCTGACCGAGGCGATGAATAGCCACGATATTGGTCGAGGACGAGGGGGAGTTGCAGCAGCTCTGGCTGGAATTCAAATCCCGGTCGTTGCCGTCGCAATCGATACAGATCGACTCTTTCCAGTGCGCCTGCAGGCTGAGATCGCCGAACTCGTCCCTCTTGCCGCCCCTTTAGTAACGATTTCATCACCTTTTGGCCATGATGGCTTCCTCGTTGAGGTCGAATCCGTGGGAAATGTGATCCGAGAGGCGCTCGCGCTCTCCTAATCGCTCAAAACCGGTGTTTTCGATGTGCATTTACCCCTGTGGATAAATTATAATATAGACATCGCTTCAGCGCATCGCTGATAAAACCAAAGGACGATTGTGGCTGTATTTAGTGCGCTCAAAAATAAGGGTAAGAAGAAGGATGCCGCGAAAAAAAGCGCTCCTGTAAAGAAAGCTGCAGTTAAAAAAGCAGCGCCCGCGAAAAAAGCAGTTGCTAAAAAAGCAGCACCTGCGAAGAAAGCAGTTGTAAAAAAAGCGGCACCTGTTAAAAAAGCTGCGCCAGTAAAAAAGGCCGTTGCAAAACCTGTAAAGATTGAATTGAAGAAAGATTTAACGGCAAAAGATGTTCAAGCGATCGTCGATGCCAAGCATGCAGTTACACGTAATCACGAAATTTTAGCCGAACTCGAACTACGTGGAGTTACATCTATTAACCGTATTCCAAAGAAGGCAGATAAAGATTTAGTTGATGAGGCTCGCGCATTAGCCCTTGAGATTCCAACGATAGTTGAAAAACTTCGCAAAGCCGGTCTTGGAACACCTGCCCGTATATTAAAGAAGGCAGAGTACGCACTTATCGAGCCAAAGCCAGCTCCAGTTGTGGCTGCTGCTAAGGCTGGAAAATCTGCGATAGTAAGTATTGATGGAGAAGAAGTAGAGCTTGAAGAAGTTGAGCTTGAAGATGTTGAAACACTTATCGCTGAAGCCGTCGAATTAGTTGATGCTGAGGCAGAAGATAAAGTTCGAGTTGTTACTCTCTCAGATGAATCTAGCAAGGCAAAGGGTTCATTTACTTTGGCAGATTCTGAAGCCGATGATGAAGAGGAAGATAAGAATGAGCGTGAAAAACTAAAGAAGGATTTGCGCAACGTTAATATCGTCATTGAAGCTATCAACTCGAAGATAAATAACGCCGCTACCCCAACGCGTTATGGAATCGCAGAGGCTGAAGCAAAAGCGCTCACATACAAGCAGATCCAACAGCAGTTTGAGATGAAGACTTTTACTGAAAAATCAGCTAAAACTGCGGCCGAGGCAGTAACTATTGGCTCATTAAAGAATCTTGAAGACTTGCTCAACTACTTCATTGAAAAAATGAAGGTTGTTCAGCGCGAAATTAAGTACTTGCCACCTGAGCAGACGGTTATGACCGCCGGTGCAACTGCAGATCCAGTTAAGGATTACTTAAAGCAGATTGGCCGCGTAGCACTCCTTAACGCCGAGCTCGAAGTTGAGCTTGCAACACGCGTTGAAGTCGGTCTATTTGCCGAATCAAAATTGAAGAATGAAAAGAAGATGGAAAAGAAGTTAAAGCGCGAGCTCGAATGGCTCGTTGAAGATGGCAAGCGAGCAAAGAATCACCTGCTCGAGGCTAACCTTCGCCTTGTTGTATCTCTTGCTAAGCGATACACGGGCCGCGGAATGCTTTTCCTTGACTTGATTCAAGAGGGAAACTTAGGTTTGATCCGCGCAGTTGAGAAGTTCGACTACACAAAGGGATATAAGTTCTCAACGTATGCAACATGGTGGATTCGCCAGGCAATTACTCGTGCGATGGCAGATCAGGCCCGCACAATCCGTATTCCAGTACACATGGTTGAAGTTATTAATAAGTTAGCCCGTGTACAGCGCCAGATGTTGCAAGATCTTGGTCGCGAACCGACACCAGAGGAGCTCGCAAAAGAGCTCGATATGACTCCAGAAAAAGTTGTTGAAGTTCAAAAGTATGGCCGCGAACCGATTTCGCTTCACACACCACTTGGTGAAGAGGGCGACTCCGAGTTCGGAGATCTGATTGAAGACTCTGAAGCTGTAGTACCAGCAGATGCCGTCTCATTTACATTGCTGCAAGAACAACTGCACTCAGTTCTAGACACATTGTCAGAACGTGAAGCAGGTGTGGTTGCAATGCGCTTTGGTTTAACCGATGGTCAGCCAAAGACCCTTGATGAAATCGGCAAGGTATACGGCGTTACTCGCGAACGTATCCGCCAGATTGAATCTAAGACAATGTCCAAGCTTCGTCACCCATCACGCAGCCAGGTTTTGCGCGACTACCTAGATTAAAAGAAGTTAAGTGATCGGTAAGACGGCAACTAATTCAGTGCCGTTTTTACCGTAGTTACGAGACCACCGTAATGAAACGGCGTTGAGCATTTTTGTGCCCAAACCTTCACGTTGATCAGATGATGATTCTGGTTTTCCATC
>CAXNCU010000058.1:0-6402 GCA_964200985.1 Candidatus Planktophila sp. | reverse complement strand
ATTGCCTTTACATCAACGATAGTTCAACACTTAGGGGTTCTAACATTCACACTCTTTAGTGTCGGCGGCCAACTGGTTGGCTCACTCGTTATTGATTTGATATCACCAACCGATGGAGTTCATATAAGCGCTTATCTAATTACTGGAATCGTTATGACCTATGCAGGAGTTATCGCCGGTGGCGTAGGTAGTTCACGAGTGCGGAAACCAGTGAGGCACAAATAAAGAAGGCTGCAATCGCATAGGACCATGTTTTTACCCACGGCAAGGTGGCGGCGTAATATCCAGCCAAAGTTATTCCGACTCCCCATAAGAGCGCACCTAATGCATTAGCCGACAAGAATTTGTAGTAATTCATTTTAGAAGCACCGGCAATAGGCGGAACGAAAGTTCGAATCCATGGGAAGAATCGCGCGGCAACCACAGCCCACCAACCTGTGTGTTCATAGAATCTTTCAGAGCGGGCAATCATGGCCTTCATCCGCGGGGAATTATGCTTTTCTAGGTATGGGCGGCCAACCAATCGACCTAAAACGAAACCGATTTGATCTCCAAAAAAAGCGGCTATAAAAATTACACTGACAAGAATCACAATATTTACATCACCATGCGCTGCAGCAACTAAACCTGCGCTAAAGAGAATTGAGTCTCCGGGCAGAAAAAAAGCAAACAGGACAGCGGTTTCAAAGAAGATAATTGCGCCAGTTATCAGATAGATCAGATAAGGGGCGAGTGTAGATAATTGAGCATCAAAAGATGCAGCTAGTTCAATCACACTGACTTCTTTACTGCAGCAGCAACCGCCTTAGTGACATTTGGATCGAAGACACTCGGCACAATAAATGATGCATTGAGCTGCTCAGGCGATACGCAATCTGCGATAGCTTCAGCCGCTGCCACCAATAATTGATCCGTAATTTTGTGAGCGTTTGCATCAAGGAGACCACGGAAGATTCCAGGGAATGCCAAGACGTTGTTAATCTGATTTGGCTGGTCGCTACGACCGGTTGCAACAACTGTTGCATATTTACGGGCGATAACGGGATCGATCTCAGGATCTGGATTAGCCAGGGCGAAGATAATCGAACCAGGGGCCATGGATGCCACGTCAGACTCAGTGATTACGTTTGGGGCACTTACTCCGATAAACACATCGGCCCCCTTCATCGCACCCGAAATATCTCCCGTGAAATTATCTGGATTACTCGTATCGATAAACCACTGCTGCATTGAATCCGGAGACTTCATATCTCTAGTTATTACGCCGTGATGATTAAACCCAATAATATTTTTTGCACCATTGAGAACTAACAAGCGGGCGATTGCATTGCCCGCCGCGCCGACCCCGATAAGAATAATTTTAACTTCACTCAAATTCTTATTAACTAACTTGAGAGAGTTACGAAGCGCAGCCAGGACCACAATGGCTGTTCCATGCTGATCATCGTGGAATACGGGGATATCTAATAGTTCGCGCAACCGTCGTTCAACTTCAAAGCAACGTGGCGCTGAGATATCTTCTAAATTAATACCGCCATAGACCGGGGCGATTAACTGAACCGTACGAACGATTTCATCTACATCTTGGGTATCGAGGCAGACTGGCCAGGCATCTACATCTGCAAAGCGCTTAAACAGGGCCGCTTTGCCCTCCATCACAGGAAGGGCGGCGGCGGGTCCAATATTTCCAAGACCCAACACTGCCGATCCATCGGTCACAACTGCGACAGTATTTCGCTTAATTGTCAGGCGTCTGGCATCGGATGGGTCATCGACAATGGCTTGGCAGATCCGGGCTACACCAGGGGTATAGGCACGCGATAAATCATCACGAGTCTTTAGCGGGACCTTTGATGTTACTTCAATTTTTCCACCAAGGTGCAACAAAAATGTTCGATCACTTACTTTACGAACAGTTAGCTCTGGATTTTTTGAAAGCGCAATTGTGATTTCATCTGCGTGCGCAGAATCAATCGTGTCACAAGTTACGTCAATAACAACTTTCTCTAGAAGTGATTCAACAACATCGAGGGCAGTTATTGTTGCTCCCGCCCCAGAAATTACTGTTGTCGCAAGAGCCACAGGTTGTGAAGAAGGTGGACCTTCAATGCGGATTGTTATTCCATATCCTGGTGATGTTGATGCCATTTATACAACTCCATATAATCTGTCGCCGGCATCACCCAGACCTGGGACGATGTAACCATTTTCATTAAGTCTCTCATCGAGAGCGCCAGTAACGATTGTGATGGGAACGGCACTTGATGCAAACTCTTTTTCTACCGCTGCTATTCCTTCAGGCGCCGACAAGATGCAGATAGCGGTGATGTCATTTGCGCCTAGATCAATTAGATAGTGAAAAGCGGCGATAAGTGTGCCGCCAGTTGCAAGCATTGGGTCTAGCACGAATACTTGTCGTCCCGATAAATCTTCTGGAAGCCGATTTGCATAGGTACTTGCTTGTAGAGTCTTTTCATCTCGTACCATTCCTAGGAAGCCCACTTCGGCAGTTGGAATCAACTTGCTCATACCCTCAAGCATTCCAAGGCCGGCCCGCAAAATTGGTACAACGACAGGGCGAGGTTCGGCCATCTTTAATCCCGTTGTCTTAGTTACCGGAGTTGTAATTGCAACTGAATGAGTTCGAACATCTCGAGTTGCTTCATAGGCCAGGAGAGTCACTAGCTCTTCAACAAGGCGGCGAAAAGTCGGCGAATCGGTTCGTACGTCGCGCAGGACCGTCAATTTGTGCGCAATTAATGGGTGATCTGCTACGTGTACTTTCATGCCCCTTACCTTACAGGGCTTTCATTCCTTTCCAATGAGTGGAACTATGAGCGCATGGCTGAATTCGAGGAAGAGCTTGTAGACGACATCGAAGAGTTCGATGCACTCGATGATGTGCCGGATTCAATTTCAAAAGTAAGCAGCATCACAAATGAATTAGATATTGCCGTGGCCGCTTGGCATGAAGATGGCCGCTGGACGCTCGGAATACTTCCAGATCCAACTGATATCACTCAAATTATTACAAGCCTAAAATCACAACAGACAAATGGCGGAGCAATTGCATTAATATCTATCGACGAAGAGTTTTTTATACTAATTCGCGTCCTCGGTTCACACATCTCTCTCTTTCTAAGCGATGCAACCTGCGCTTTAGATTACCCAGTGGCAGAAGAGTTGCTAGAGATTGCAGATTTACCGATGCCAGAAGATGATGAGGATTCAAATCCAATCGGACACATAGAGATTTTATCTGACTTAGGAATGAACGGCATGGAGATATCGGCACTGTGCGATGATTCAGAGTTATTTCCCGATGAACAGTTAGAGGCAATAGCTAATCGACTTGGCTTTGGCGATAAGTTTGCAGAGCTTTTACAACTGTGAGCGATGAAGAGTTAATGCGCGCAGCTTTAGCTGTTGCGCAAAACTCCCTTGCAAGTGGGGATGTTCCAGTCGGGGCAATTATTATCAATAAGCACGGAGAGATTGTTGCAACTGGCCACAACGAACGCGAACTACATAATGATCCAACGGCGCACGCTGAGATTGTTGCACTGCGCAGAGCTTCGCAAGCGACAGGGGAATGGCGTTTAGAGGGTCACACAATTATTGTCACACTCGAGCCGTGCGCTATGTGCGCTGGTGCTATTGCACAATCACGCATATCTACTGTGGTCTTCGGTGCGTGGGATGAAAAAGCCGGTGCCGTGGGCTCAGTTTGGGATCTATTGCGAGATCCTCGATCGTTATTTAATGTCGAAGTGCGTAGTGGAGTATTGGCTGATGAGTGCTCTGCAGTATTAAAAAGCTTTATACAAGGAGTTCGTAAGAAGGATTAAGAATTACCATCGATCCCTCTTCTTCACCGACCATTCCTTCGGCACGCATTTGCGATCCAACTTCAAGACCGGCAATTTCGCGACGACCCAAGAACTGTAATGAAACGCCGCCTGTCTCATCCCAAATTTCAACTTGCAATGTAGGTGCTGCACCACGAGGAGCGGTTTTGATCGATGTCACACGTCCCTGCACCTGCGCCCGCTTTCGCCACTGAATTTCACCAATCGCAGTTATGTTTTCAGCGTAATGGCTGACTGGTTCGATATTTAATGGGGCGGTTACCTTGGGAATTGCAGGTGCTACTACCGGAGCTCCCGTTTTCACATCATGTGCATTATGGACTTCTATCGTTGATGCGGAAGTGATTCGATCGACGTCGAAAGGAACGATAGTTGCAACCACTCGAGGAAGCTGAGAGATAGGTGCTGCAATTTGTTCTGCGGTTTGATCGTGGAGTAATCGACCTAAGAAACCCGAATATGAACGACGGGGAAGTAATAGCGTAAGTTCGACATCAGCCCTTTCAGTCATACGAATTGCATAGTCGAGGGCTGAATTAGCTAAACGCCTATCTGGACAATCAATAAGCTCAAGAGTTACATCATCTAACGCATCAGACGCGGCCCATGCTGCCTGAATATCTTCGGCGTGACGATCATCGATAACAAAATGAACAGCTGTGAGATTTCGGGGATTGAGACTGCGGGCATATCGGATCGCTCCCACAGTGGCGATATCGACGCTATCGACAAGGACCGTTACATCATGGCGCAAAATCGATGTTGCACGTTTTTGATGCTCTTTTACCGATAGAGCCTCTTGTTCACGGGTGTACTGTCTCCGCAATCGAAGAAAAGTCATTACCAATATTGGCGCAGTAATTAAAACCAACCAAGCACCCTCGGTAAATTTCACAACGGAAAAAATAATTACGATGATTAGTGAAATTGAGCCAGCGAGAGCATTAATAAAGACCTTCGCTCTCCAAGCACCAGTGCGGTTACGTAGTGCGTGACGAGTCATGCCAAAACCTGCCAGACAGAAACCAGTAAATACTCCAAGAGCATAGAACGCCACAAGATGCTCGACAGATCCTGCGGTGAAAAGGACTAAAAAGACTCCGCCGCCAGATAAGAGAAGTATTCCATTTGAGAAAGCTAATCGGTGCCCACGCTTAGTTAACTGACGGGGTAGGTATCCATCGGTTGCGACGAAATTACATAGGAGTGGGAAGGCGCTGTAGGTCGTGTTTGCACCGGCAAAAAGGATTAACATCGTTGCTAACTGGACCATCACGAACATAAATGAACCAAAAGCTCCATCGCCAACAATTGTCTTTGCAATCTGAGAGATAACCGTTGGTGTACCCGATTCGTAAGGCATCGCATGAATTTTATGGGCAAACCATGAGACACCTAGAACCAATGTTCCAAGAAGCCCACTCATGACAAATAAAGTACGGCGAGCATTAACGTGTTCTGGTTGCTGGAACAAG
Organism: Candidatus Planktophila sp.; assembly: GCA_964200985.1. Taxonomy (GTDB): domain Bacteria; phylum Actinomycetota; class Actinomycetes; order Nanopelagicales; family Nanopelagicaceae; genus Planktophila. Next base: position 1,058 of record CAXNCU010000058.1, on the reverse strand, counting down.
GCAACACCATCAGAGATCGCTTCAAGTCCTGTCAGTGATGAACCGCCATTAGCAAAAGCGCGAAGCAAAATGAAAATCGCGGCAAAGGTAAGAAGCCCTTGCTCTTGACCAACTTCAACTGCACCTGGCAGGTTGGTTGCCAATTCATCAAGAGTGCCATTGAATTGACGGTAAAGACCCATGGAAAAGACGATAAACATGCAGGCAATAAAGAAGTATGTGGGAAGCGCAAAGGCTTTGCCCGCCTCTTTAACGCCGCGAAGATTTCCATAAGTCAAAAGTGCGATGACAAATAAGATCATAGGGATCTTCCACGAGTGGAGCCCCGGAAAAGTTGAAATAATTGCTGCAACACCTGCAGCGGATTGAATAGCAACGGTCACGATGTAATCAAGCATTAATGCAACAGCGGCAACTTGCGCAACAACTGGACCAAAGTTATCTCGCGAGACAATGTAAGCACCACCAGTTTTGGTATATACATTTATTACATTTCGGTAGGAGAGCGTAATAATCGTCAAGATGACTAAAACCACTGCAGTCATCGGCATCAAGATCGCAAATGCCGCTAAACCAAAGGCTGGAAGTAGGGCGATAAGAATCTGTTCAGAGCCATAAGCCGATGAAGAAATACAGTCCGAGGCGAGGATTCCAAGTGCGAAACGCTTTTTTAACCGTTGGTGACCAAGAGTGTGCCTATTGAGTGCGTTGCCAAGGAGTTTTCGTTTTATTTTGTAGGCAAACGAGTCCTCTAGATGAGCATGGTCCTGAAGCACCACTGGAGTGGGAGCATCATCCGTCCACGACTTTGGCACTAGAACTCCTTAGTTAATTGCATGTAACGCAACTTTATTGCAATGGCTCTATCGTAGAGCGCACCAGCTACAACTTCTTGCAGGCGGAGCGTATGCTCGCCCTATGCAAACACAGTTATATATAGATGGCCAATGGGTTGAGGGCGCTAGCAAGGTCGCCGTTCATGACCCAAGCGACGGATCGGTAATCGCCGAGGTCTCTCTGGCATCTGATGCCCAATGTGAAGCCGCCATTGCCGCAGC
>CAXNCU010000057.1:0-6499 GCA_964200985.1 Candidatus Planktophila sp. | reverse complement strand
ATCGAATCTGTGATGTTATCGGCATACATATGGACCTCGCCCGATACATTTCGAGCTGCTCGCCCAATGGTTTGAATAAGAGATGTGGCCGATCTCAAGAAACCCTCTTTATCGGCATCTAATATGGCAACGAGTGAAACCTCTGGAAGATCTAAGCCTTCCCGTAATAAGTTAATTCCAATCAAAACATCGTAATCGCCCATGCGAAGTTCACGAAGCAGTTCGACTCGCCGCAAAGTATCAACTTCGGAGTGTAGATAACGTACGCGTACGCCCTTTTCCTGCATGTACTCAGTTAAATCTTCCGACATCTTTTTAGTTAGGGTTGTAACTAAAACTCGCTCATTCTTTTCAGCGCGAATACTAATCTCATTTAAAAGATCATCTACCTGTCCCTTAATAGGTTTAATAACAATCTGTGGATCAATCAATCCAGTTGGACGAATAACTTGCTCAACCACATCACCCTCGACTTTGGCCATCTCGTATTTGCCCGGTGTCGCTGATAGATATAGCTTTTGCCCGGTTCGCTCTAGAAACTCAGGGAACTTCAATGGGCGATTATCTAGCGCACTTGGCAGGCGGAAACCATGTTCGACCAAAGTGCGTTTTCTCGACGCATCTCCTTCGAACATCGCTCCTAATTGAGGCACCGTTACATGGCTCTCATCAATAAAAACGAGAAAATCTTCTGGGAAATAATCCAGCAGGCAGTTCGGAGCAGAGCCCGAGGCTCTCCCATCTAGATGCCGAGAATAGTTCTCAATTCCGCTACAGAAACCGATCTGCTCCATCATCTCGACATCAAAAGTCGTGCGCATCCGTAGGCGCTGAGCTTCAAGTAGTTTGCCCTGTTTTTCAAATAGGTTTAGTTGAATCTGAAGTTCGTCCTCTATCTCACCAATCGCCCGCTTGATCGTTTCAGGGCCGGCTGCATAGTGAGTCGCAGGAAAAATATACATCTCAGTCTCATCGCGCATGATCTCACCAGTCAACGGATGGAGAGTGGAAATTTTCTCAATCTCATCGCCAAACATCTCGATGCGAATTGCCAGCTCTTCATACATCGGGATAATTTCGATTGTATCTCCACGTACCCGAAAAGTGCCGCGTTCGAAAGCAACATCGTTTCGTTTGTATTGAATGTCTACAAAACGTCGCAGGAGAGCGTTTCTTTCAATCTCCTCCCCTACCCTCAAAGTAACCATTCGATCGATATATTCCTGAGGAGTTCCAAGACCATAGATGCATGAAACAGTGGCTACGACTATCACATCACGTCGAGTGAGCAAGGAGTTAGTTGCCGAGTGACGTAGGCGTTCGACTTCATCATTGACGCTGGAATCCTTTTCGATAAAAGTATCGGTCTGCGGAACATAGGCCTCAGGCTGGTAATAGTCGTAGTAAGAGACAAAGTATTCGACGGCGTTATTGGGTAGCAGTTCGCGAAACTCATTGGCCAGTTGGGCAGCAAGGAGTTTATTAGGAGCTAATACCAAAGTAGGACGCTGTAGTTTTTCAATCAGCCAGGCAGTTGTTGCAGATTTTCCAGTTCCAGTTGCTCCCAATAAAACTACATCTTGTTCACCTGCCTCAAAGCGCCGGGCGATTTCAGCGATTGCTTCGGGCTGATCCCCCGCCGGAACAAACTCGCTTACAACCTGAAATGGCTCGACCCGTCGTTGCAAGTCAGATATCGGGCGCATTGGATGATTCTAGTTTGAAGAGGTGGCTAAAGCCTCCCAAATATTTTCGACTTGGCGAAGCAAATCATCCTTGGAGCCGTTGTTTTCTATGGTGAAGTCGGCGATTGAGACCCTCTCTTCGCGTGAGGCTTGCGCGGCCATGCGAGCCTCTATCTCTGAAAGGTGCAGACCTTTCTCCCTCAACCGCTCTATGCGCTTATCCAAATCTGCCTCAACTGTAACAACAGTCTCAAAACGATCGGCGCCACCGGTTTCAAAGAGGAGCGGAATCTCATAGACCAAAGTTTGATTTCCGGTCAGAGAGGCAACAGCTGCCTCGAACTCGCTGCGAACCCATGGATGAATGATCGCCTCTAACGCAGCTTTCTTTGTGGGATCTTTAAAAACTAGCTCACCCAAAGCTCGCCGATCTATCTCACCATTTTTCAAAATAGAATCACCAAAAATCGTAACTACTTGATCAAAACCACTTGAGCCACGTTCGATTGCCGTGCGCGCTAGTTGATCTGCATCGATGACTAGCGCTCCAAGATCTGCGAAATATTCGGCGGCCAGAGACTTGCCACAACCGATTCCGCCAGTTAAAGCAATAACGCGCATGCAGAAATGATAGCGCCAAGGTGTAGTTTCTTTTCAAAGAGAGTCCACTAGAAGTAAGTGAGGTTAAAAGTCAACAGCTCACGTCTTCAGTGGACTCCTTTGAAAAGAAAAAGGCCCGGCAGTTACGCCGGGCCTTTTTCAATAAATCCTTATTCTGCTGTTACAGCCTCTGCGACGGCCTCTACTGGGCCATCTTCAGGAGTCGCAGCGGCATCTGCAACTTTTGCTTCTGCCTTCTGCTTCTTATGTGCCATGAAACGCTCTTGAGCTTGAGCGTATTGACGCTCCCACTCTTCGCGCTGAGTTTCATGTCCTGGCTTCCACTCTTGAGTCTCTGAATCGAAACCTTCTGGGTAGATGAAGTTTCCTTCTGCATCGTAACGAGCAGCCATTCCATACTGTGTTGGATCAAATGCCTCAATCTCAATCTCATGTCCTTCATTTGCCTGCTTCAATGAAAGTGAGATGCGACGACGCTCTAGATCGATGTCAATAATCTTTACGAAGAGCTCGTCATCAACTGCAACGACCTGCTCTGGAATCTCAACATGGCGCTCGGCCAACTCTGAGATGTGAACGAGGCCTTCAATGCCCTCGTGTACGCGGATAAATGCACCAAATGGAACTAGCTTTGTCACTACTCCTGGAACAACCTGATTGATTGTATGTGTGCGAGCAAATGCTTGCCATGGATCTTCTTGTGTTGCCTTAAGAGAGAGTGATACACGCTCGCGCTCGAAATCAACTTCGAGAACTTCAACAGTAACCTCGTCGCCAACTTCAACAACTTCACCTGGATGATCGATGTGCTTCCATGAAAGTTCAGATACGTGGACCAAACCGTCAACTCCACCAAGATCTACGAAAGCTCCGAAGTTCACGATAGATGAGACAACACCTGTGCGAACTTGACCTTTTTGAAGTTGGTTAAGGAATGTAGTGCGTGACTCTGACTGTGTCTGCTCAAGGAATGCACGGCGTGAAAGCACAACATTGTTGCGATTCTTATCGAGCTCGATGATGCGGGCTTCAACCTGCTTGCCAATGTATGGCGTTAAGTCGCGAACACGGCGCATTTCAACGAGGGACGCTGGCAAGAATCCGCGAAGACCGATGTCAACGATGAGTCCGCCCTTAACAACTTCAATAACAGTTCCGATGACAACTTCATCGCGCTCTTTCTTGCCTTCGATGTCCCCCCATGCACGCTCATACTGTGCGCGCTTCTTGGAAAGAATGAGGCGACCTTCCTTATCCTCTTTTTGTAGAACGAGAGCTTCAATCAACTCTCCGACTTTAACAATCTCATTTGGGTCTACATCGTGGCGAATTGAAAGTTCGCGAGAAGGAATTACTCCTTCAGTTTTGTAACCGATGTCAACGAGAACTTCTTCGCGACCAACTTGAACGATTGTTCCGGTGACGAGATCACCGTCATTGAAATTTCTAATTGTTCCTTCGATTGCTGCTAGAAAATCAGCGGCCGATCCAATGTCATTTACTGCAATTACTGGTGTTGTTGTAGACAAGTGAGCTCCGTAGGGATAGATGAGTAGTAGTTTCCACATATGTGGCTGGAGGGCAAGGGTACGGTTTGAGCGTACTTTAGAGCAAATCCACCCTTATGACTGAGCGCAATGATTACACTAATGGGCACTATGAATCGTTATCGCACCTTATTTGCAATGCCCAACGTGTGGACCTTGGTATTGGCTGCATTTCCTGCGCGCGTGGCCTATGGCATGGTGGGTTTGGCTCTCTTTTTCAAAGCACAACAGGAGACCGGCTCCATCGCATTAGCGGGACTGGTAATTGGCGCAAACTCACTCGCCGGTTCCTTTACGGCCGGAATCCGTGGCTCCGTCATCGACAAATATGGTCAAAAGTGGCCGCTCCGAATTCTTGTGCCAGGTTATGCATCGATGATGATTATGGTAAATATTTCACACTCAGCAACTTTTATCCTTGTCTTGAGCACCATCATGGGGCTTACCGCTCCACCAATTAATCTATCTGTTCGCCCTTTATGGAAAACAATTGTTAAGGGCGATTTCCTGCGTACTGCCTATGCCGTTGATACATCTGTCATGAACACTGCCGGTGTTATTGGTCCAGTGATTGCAACTGCGTTAGCTCTCTCTTCACATCCAGGTAGTGCTCTTATTACGGCAGCAATTTTAATGCTCATCGGAGGCGGTGCCCTTGCGATTGCGCCAGTATCTAAAAATTGGAAGCCTGAGAAAAAGGAAAGTGGTGCGCAATCTTTGTGGCGCAGCCCCGCACTTCGATTAATGATGCTAGAAGGGTCATTCATTGGTTTTGGTTGGGGTCTCTTCGATGTTGCAGTTCCATCTTTTGCAACAATTGAGAAGGTTCCACATCGCACAGCTTGGGTATTCGCCGCGATGGGAATATTTAGCATTATCGGTGGATTATTGGCGGGGTTAATATCTAAACGCACATCATCGCTTGCTGCGATGCGCAAGACCTATTTTATTTGGTTTCTAGTTTCGATTCCGATTGCATTTACTTACCCTGGGTGGTCGATGGCGATTGCAGGTGCATTTCTTGGCCTAGTTGGTGGAGCGATTCAAGTCTTCTATTGGGAAGTCATGGAGGCTGTGAGACCAAAGGGATCGGCAGTCTCATATATGGCTTGGCTATGGACAGTTGAAGGAAGCGTGATGTCACTTGGGGCGGCAGTTGGCGGAGTTCTCTCTGAAAAGATTTCTCCTCAATTCTGTCTGTCTTTAACTGCTCTCTCTATAGGACTCGGAAACGTTGTACTACTTATTGGTAAGAAGCGCTTAAGTTCGGCAGATCGCATCCCTACTGATGAAGAGGATGTGCAGGCAATGGAAGGTAACTCCCCGACCACAACTTAATGAGCAGCTTCGTGCCAAGTCAGACCTAAACCAGCGCTGACGTTAAGTGGAGCACGCAGAGGATAGGCAGTCCCCATCTCGCGCTTAACCAAAACCGTTATCTTCTCTTCTTCGCCCTTTACCACTTCGATAATTAACTCATCATGAATCTGTAGCAACAAACGCGACTTCAAGGTTTCTTTTTCAATTGCAGCTTGAACCTTAAGCATCGCTAACTTAATGATGTCAGCGGCCGAACCTTGAATTGGCGCATTGAGCGCCATGCGCTCTGCCACTTCACGGCGCTGACGATTATCACTCATTAAATCGGGCAGATAACGTCGACGGCCCATAATCGTTTCGGTGTAACCAACTTTGCGGGCATCTTCAACCACTGTTTTTAAGTAATCGCGAATGCCCCCAAAGCGTTGGAAATAGGTATCCATTAAACCCTGTGCCTCACCGGGACTGATGCCGAGCTGGGCAGATAATCCATATGAGGAAAGCCCATATGCAAGTCCATATGACATTGCCTTGATCTGCCGGCGCATCTCAGGATCAACATTGTTGGCTTTGACGCCAAAAATGACCGCGGCGATGGTGGCATGTAAATCCTCTCCGGATTCGAATGCCGCTAATAGTTTAGAGTCATTAGATAGATGGGCCATGATGCGCATTTCAATTTGGCTGTAATCTGCCGTTAAAAGGCCCACATATCCCGCTCCGGCGACAAATGCATTTCTAATCGTGCGCCCCTCCTCAGTGCGCACCGGGATATTTTGCAAGTTCGGTCCGATAGATGAGAGGCGACCCGTCGCCGTTACCGTTTGTCCAAAGTGCGTATGAATGCGCCCATCATTGGCGATTTCAGCGATTAATCCTTCGATTGTCGTTGAGAGTTTTTTTGTCTCACGAATTCGTAACAGGTGAGTGAGAATTGGATGTCCAGTTTTTTGATGTAGCCAATCGAGACTTTCAGCATCCGTTGTATAACCAGTCTTGATCTTTTTAGTTTTAGGTAGAGCCAACTCATCGAAAAGTACGACCTGTAGTTGCTTTGGTGAGGCAACATTGAATTCGTGTCCTGCAGAATCATGGGCCAACTTCGTCTCACGTACTACTTCGCCATCGAAGAATCCATGAAGTTTTTCAAGCTCCTTTCGATTAACGGCTATGCCAATGCTCTCCATGCGGGCCAATAGCTCTGCAATTGGAAGCTCCAGTGTGTTAAATAGCTCCAAGAGATTTCGTTCAACTAATTCGCGTGTGAGCGAGGTACGAAGTGAGAATAAGGCTCTAGCCGAAGTGAGCAACTCTTGTTCTGGGGTT
>CAXNCU010000056.1:0-6705 GCA_964200985.1 Candidatus Planktophila sp. | reverse complement strand
CAAATGAGTACCTATACTCCAGAAAAACTTCGGGAAATTGACGCCCAATCACGAAAGGCGCGTCGCTCCAAAAGGTGGAACAACTTTCTACATATGGTGGGTAACCATTCCCTCCTTATAGCTCTTTCAGCGATATTTATTCTGCCCTTGTACCTTGTCGTTGTAATTTCTCTTATGAGTAAGGGTCAAGCTGAAACTCGTGCATTGTGGCCGCATCCATTCGTGTGGCATAACTACGTAGATATTTTTACTGCTGTGCCATTCCTTAAATGGACTCTTAACACACTCTTTGTTTCAGTGATGGGCACAATCGGAACGGTTGTATCGAGCGTTCCACCAGCATATGTCTTATCACGCCTACAGTGGAAGGGCCGACAAACTACTTTCCTTGTTATTTTATCGACGATGATGTTGCCAGGCCAGGTAACTATGATTCCTGTTTATATTATCTTCTCTCGCTTGCATTGGATTCCATCCTTTTTACCACTCATCGTTCCTTCTTTTTTCGCTAGCGCTTTTTCAATCTTCTTACTACGCCAATTCTTCACTTCGATTCCTGATGAAATCTCTGATGCTGCACGAATCGACGGTTGTAGTGAGTTTAAGTTGATGATGCGAATTATTGTGCCACTTGCAAAACCAGCTATTTCAGCAATTGCGCTCTTCTCCTTCCTAGGTTCATGGAATGACTTCTTTGGACCACTTCTCTATATCGTCGAGAATGAAAACCTTTGGACACTTGGTATCGGACTAAATGCTTTCCAAGGAATCCACCATGTGGATACAAACATGATGATGACTGCCTCTGCGCTTTTCATGGCCCCTGTTATTATCATCTTCTTCTTCTCACAAAAAGTCTTCATCGAAGGCGTCACGTTGACGGGGGTCAAGGGGTAAATGAGCAAGAACGTTTCCCCTGCAGTTCCATCCCTCATGCGCGAGATAAATGCACGCAGCATTTTAGATTTATTGCGCGAGCAAGGAGCTTTACATGCCGCCGAAATCGCACGCTTAATCGGCTTATCGCGCCCGACGACCGCTGAAATTTTGCGGGGCCTAGCCGATGTTGGCCTTGTTCAAGAGTTAACTCCCGGCGCCGAAGATTCAAAACGCGCCCGATCTGTCTATGAGGCTATTAGCGACGTCAAGATTGCATTAGCGATAGATATCGGCTCAAAGTTTATTCGAGCTGCGGTAGGTGATTTGAATCTGCACATGCTCTCGCACAGCTCGGTTCCACTTAAATCCCTGGCTCTTAAAGATTTGGTTGCTGCAATGCACACGGCAGTTAAAGAAAGCTTGAAGAGCTCCGGTCACACAATTAAGGATGTGGCAACGATCGTTGTTGGAACGCCAGGAGTCATTAATCAAGCTACGGGAACCATCTCTATCGCCGGAACAATCGCCTCACTAGATGGTGTTGATCTCGCCTCTTTAATTGAACGCGAGTTTGGAATCCGGCCAAGTTTGGAAAATGATATTAACTTAGTAACTGTTGCCGAACAATTTGCTGGACATGGTCAAGATATTGAGAACTTTGCCGTGCTCTCTGTTGGTTCCGGCTTAGGCTCAGGCCTTGTTTTAAATGGAAAACTACTTCGTGGACATCGCGGCGCCGCAGGTGAGGTCTTCTTCATTCCCTTTGGTAATCCTCTTGATACTCACCGATCAGATAGCAATCCTTCAGGAGATTCAATTGCAGAGATTGCTCGTACGCTCGCTAAGAAGATTCGAAAAAGCTCCCTGGGCGAACCTTTTTCAACGATTGATATTCTTGCCGCCGCTAAAGCCGGTGATGAGTTAGCGATGGCTGTAGTTGCAATTGAGGCCGAACGTATCGCTCTTTACATCGCAGCTATCTCAGCAGTCACCGATGTCGAACTCGTCGTTCTATCTGGTGGTATTGGACGTCAGTCTGGATTCTTTCTCAAACCAATTCAAGAGCTTGTCTCAAAGATCGTGCCCTTTCCACCCCGCATTGACGTGTCAATTCTTGGCGATACAGGCATTCTGATCGGTGCACTCAATATCGCCACAAAAGAGGCGTGCAACATCGTCTTTTCGACCAAGGTATCTGCCCGCTCATTAGCTGGGTCTATATAAATGAAGTTAGCAGTTATTGGTGGGGGTTCTACATACACCCCTGAACTCATCGATGGCATCATCGCCCGTCATTCACAACTGCCTATGACCCATATTCACTTAGTGGATATTGATTTAAGTAAGCTCGAAATCATCGCGCGTTTTGCGCTAAGAATGATTAAGTCGGCAAATGCCGATATTTCGATCGAGTATGGAACTGATTTGCGTGCAGGTGTACGTGGAGCAAATTTTGTAGTCAGTCAGTTCCGTGTAGGCACACAAGCAGCGCGTCATCGCGACGAACTACTCGGACGTAAATACCACTTAGTCGGCCAAGAAACCGTAGGTGTTGGCGGCTTTGCTAAAGCGTTGCGCACAATCCCTGTCGCACTCAATATAGCGCGTGCAATCGTTGAGGAAGCACCTCACGCAATTCTTCTCAACTTTACTAATCCCGCAGGATTAATAACGCAAGCACTTATTCAGGAGATCCCAGAACTAACAACAATTGGACTTTGCAATGTTCCTTGGAATACTCGAATTGAAATTGCCGAAGCCCTTGGCGTAGCGTCCACAACTATTAATTTTGATTACATCGGCCTCAACCATCTCTCCTGGATTCGGGGAGTCAAAGTTGACGGCGTAGATTTCAGCACTGAGGCTATTAAAGCTTTCCGTGGTTTAACCATTGAAAAGGGCAAACCAGGTGATTCACCCGCATGGACCCAGAGCTCAATTGATTTACTTCAAGCAATTCCAAATTACTATCTCTCATACTATTATTCAGAAAAAGCTTGGATAGATTACCAAGCCAACAATCCAACGCGAGCAAGTGAAGTAATGAAAATTGAAGAAATCCTTATTGAGAAGTTCCAGGATGAATCGCTAGTTACCAAGCCAGAAGAGCTTATGCAGCGCGGGGGTGCCTATTACTCTGACTCTGCAGCTGAATTGATGGCCGATATTCATAACAATGCTGGCACCACACATATTGTTAATACGCTCAATAACGGCTCAGTTCCGGGCTTTCCCGATGATGCAGTTATGGAGATTCCATCGATTATTACATCGCAAGGTGCTGCTTCAATAAAAACAGCTCCAATGCGTGGTGACATTGATTCACTCGTACGATCTGTCAAAGATTTCGAAATGCTTACAATTCACGCAGCCGTAAATGGTGATGAGGAAAGCGCGCTACGGGCATTAATCACTAACCCGATTGGTCCGGATATCTCTGATGCCCGCGCGCTCTGGGCCGACTTGAAAAAAGAAAATGCGGGAATGATTGGGGCATTCAATGCCTAAGGCGATTCTTGGTATCGATGGCGGTGGCACAAAGACTCATGCCATCTTGGTAGATCTCGATGGAAAAATACTGGGTACTGCTGCAAATGGCGGTGCTAATTGGGAGCGCATTGGTATTGAAGCTGTCGGAAAGAGTTTAGATGAGTTGATCAACAAAGTGCTGACCAATGCGAAAATTTCACGTGAAGATATTGTTGCTTCAACTCTTGCTCTAGCAGGTATCGACTGGCCTGGAGATGACGCTCTATTCACTCCAGTAATCCAAAGGCTTGGTCTAATCGGTAGGTGTACGTTGGTAAATGATTCGGTCGCTGCTCTATTTGCAGGCATTCCAGATGGTGTTGGTTGTGTCTCTATCGCTGGAACTGGTGGAAAGACCGCCGGTAGTAATGGCGAGAAGACCATTCAAACTATGGGAATGCAGCTCGGAGAAGGAGGAGGTGCCGGTCAGTTAGTTGATTTGGCTCTTGATTCAATCGCGCGTGCGCATCACGGAACTGCAGCCAAAACCAAGATGTATTCAAGTATTCCAAAAGCCGCTGGTTTTGACGATCCTGAGCTTTTCTTCATTGCAATTGCACGTGCACGACTCCAATCGGATGAGAGTTTGGCTCCTCTCATTTTTGACCTTGCCAGTGGTGGGGATGCCGCCGCACTTGATGTCGTTAATCGCATTGCAAAGCAGCATGCGATAGATGTCCATGGAATTGCAACTCAACTAAATCTGCAAACGAAGCCGATAACAGTCGTCCGAGCTGGTGGACTACATACTGCCGGATGCGCTGTATTTGATGTGACCTTTGAAGCGGAGCTGAAACTCTTACTTGGTAATGCCAGCGTAAGAGTCTTGGATGTGGCCCCAGTCTTTGGCTCAGTTATCTACTCGGCTAACAAGTACTTTAAGACCCTGCCGGAGAACTTCTCAAGCAATCTCTTAGCCGAGGCACGAAAGGTTGAACTCTGATGAGCATTGCATTAAATGGCGCATCTGATCTACAGAGTGAGATTAATGCAGCCTTTTGGGCTGATAAGTCAGAGTCAGATTTATCAATCGAAATCACCGCCACCAAATCGAGCCCATCTAAGTTAGAGGGCTTCACTCTCAATGCTTCTCGCTTAGGTAAGAGCGTTACAGCGACAATCGGAACTTCCGATGAGCACGCTTTCAGATATGCACTTAACGCATTACTTAAATGGATCAATAGCGGTAGCACAACAATTTCAATGGACGATGGTCCAGATTTTCCAGTCCGTGGAGTAGTTGAAGGGTTTTACGGGAAGGCATGGAGCCATGAGCAGCGCTTACGTGGCTTGAAATTATTTGGCGACTACAACATGAATACATATTTCTTGGCACCGAAAGATGTCCCATGGCAACGCTTCAATTGGCGAACACTCTTTGGAGATGAATTTCTCTCACTAACCGATGAGTTAATCCAGGTGGGTCGTTCACATGCAGTCGATATCGTTGTGTGCATCTCTCCGGGTCTTTCAGTTAAATACAGCGATCACCATGATGTCATCGCAGTTGTGGGCAGATACAAGCAACTCTTCGATCTTGGCGCACGTCATTTTGGACTTTTATGGGATGACATCGCCTGGGAACTTTCACATCCTGAGGATATTGAGACATATGTTTCAACGGCAGCGGCACATGCCGATTTTAGTAATCGCGTTTGGGCAGAGCTCTTGAAGTTAGATTCAAATCTTAAGTTAACCGTGTGCCCTATGCATTACTCTGGACGCGGCAATGAGCCTTACCTTCTTGAACTTGGACGCCAGCTTCAATCCCGCATTAATCTCATGTGGACCGGACGCTCCATCTGCTCTGAGTATCTAGATATAAGCGATGCCGTTATTTTCGAACGTACAACAATGCGTCCCCCTCTTTATTGGGACAATTTCCCTGTCAATGACGGCAGCATGCAGAAAAGTTTATTCATCGGACCTGTGCGCGGGCGTGAAGTTGGCCTTGAGCGATACTCGGCTGGCTTACTTTCAAATCCAATGGTGCAGTTTGAAATGTCGCAGTTTCCACTATTTACTATTGGTGATTACCTGTGGAACTCTCACACTTATAATGCAGATCAATCATGGGAAGAGTCACTAGTCCACCTGATCAAGGATGATGTAGATCGCTCTTGCCTTCGCGCATTCATGCGAACATCGATGGGTACGGTAGTCGGAGGTGATCCAGCCCCTGATTTAAGGGCTGTGTTTAGAAGAGGTGTAACTGCTTGGCGTAAGGGTGATTTGGTAGAGGCCGGAGATGTTTTTATAAACGCGGGAGAGGAAATGATCGCAAATCATGCCTATCTGTTGAGTCCCTCTTTCTCGCGACCTGAAATAATTTCAGAGATTTCAATGTGGCTGGAGAAATATCTAATTGGCGCCGAGGTGCTTGTCGGTCTCGGAGAAATATTGAAGCGATGTAGTTTTGACTCTTCCAAGGGTGCAATCACCGGAACTGCGCTCGAGATAACTGAGCTAGGCGCTTTGACTGAGCGCCTACAGGCACATCGCAAGAATTTATTTGGTGATCAGATTGAAGGTCCTATCAATGAACTTATGGCCGAGTTAGGAAGCTAGCTGATGTCGGGTGTGAATGTTTTTATCGGTGACAGTGTCACCGATTGCGGCCGCGATATAGAGCCACCTTTTGGCGATGGCTATGTCAGGGAAATCGCTCGAAGCGGGGCTCTCAGTGGCGAGATAATTAACGTTGGCACAAGTGGCCATCGTTTAATAGATTTGGAAAATCGTTGGCAGGTCGATGTTTTGGACCATAAACCGGCATTGCTCTCCATCGCTATAGGCATCAATGATACGTGGCGACGATACGATGACAATGACATCACTATCATCGAGGATTTCCGCGAGCGTTATCATCGCTTATTGTCTTCGACAAAGGCAGCATGCAACCCAAAATTTATTCTATGCGAGCCTTTTTTACTCGCAGTCAACGATGAAATGAATTCCTGGCGCGAAGATCTTGATCCCAAAATCGCCGTTGTTCATGAGATGGCAGCAGCCTTTAATGCAATCCTTGTTCCATTCGATTCACATTTGAACACATTGGCGAAAACTATTCCGATGATTGAATTGGCTGAAGATGGAATACATCCAACGATCTTTGGCCACCAAGAGCTAGCCAGATTTTGGATTAAATGTGTAAGTGAGCCTGCTCGTTAAGAGTTCGCAGCGCACGCAGGCCATCACTCGGCCAGATTGAAACCGTCGTAATTGAACAGGGTGAAATATCTATATGAAAGATTGCATCTGCCCCAGCACCAATTACTAGTTTGGCAGCTGTCTTGA
>CAXNCU010000055.1:0-6774 GCA_964200985.1 Candidatus Planktophila sp. | reverse complement strand
CACATCTTGGCCTATGAAGGTGATTCAAAGTGGTTCTGGTTTGAAGGCAACTTCGAATCCTATGAAGAGAATAAAATCCAACGCCTAGGCGCCGATGCTGCCCGTCCGCATCGCGTCACGTATAGAAAGCTAACCAGATAAATGAAGTTTACGAATAAGCAGTATGTCCGTTGGGATGATTTAGATGCGATGGCCCATGTCAACAATGCAAAATATTTAACTTTTGCCCAAGAGGCGAGATTTGCCATGCTGGGTTTGTTTAACATGGTGGTCGCACGCGCCGAGGTAGATTTCAAAGCGCCGATTGCTTTAGGTAATATTTTTATCGATGTGACTATGTGGGTTGAATCAATTGGCACATCCTCATTCAAATTGACCTACGAGATCTCACATGATGGACTTCTCTGCGCCGTGGTGAAAACAGTTCAGGTTTCTGTGACGGATGATACGAAGAGTTCGCGCCCACTCTCGCAGGCCCAGCTCGAAGTATTGAGTAAATATCTAGAGACGGAGTAACTATGTCCAATCTTGCGCCGCGCACCGAGCGCCCTTGGTGGAGAGATGCCGTCACGTATCAAATCTATATCCGCTCATTTGCCGATTCCAATGGCGATGGCATTGGAGATGTTGAAGGTATCCGCTCGCGTCTGCCATATTTAAAAAAGCTCGGCATCGATGCAATCTGGATTACGCCGTGGTATCCGTCACCGCAACATGATCATGGCTATGACGTCGCCGACTACATGGATATCGAACCTGATTACGGCACACTGGCCGAGGCCGAGAGATTGATAAAAGAGACACATGAGTTCGGAATTAAATTCATCGTCGATATTGTTCCTAACCACACATCGAGTGATCACAAGTGGTTTCAGGCAGCGCTAAAGGCGGCTCCGGGCTCAATCGAGCGCAATCGCTATATGTTCCGAGATGGCAAAGGACCCAACGGAGATCTGCCACCGAATAACTGGGAGGCCGTATTTGGTGGTCCTGCATGGCATCGCGTTACAGAGGCAAATGGAAAATTGGGCCAATGGTATTTACATTTATTTGCGGTAGAGCAGCCTGATTTAAACTGGGAAAACCCTGAAGTCGTTTCACATTTAGAGGATGTTCTAAAGTTTTGGTTAGATCGCGGAGTCGATGGTTTCCGAATCGATGTCGCCCATGGAATGTTTAAAGAGGCGGGATTGCCCGATATTAGAAATGATCCAGCGGCCGAAATGCTTGGTACCGAACACAAACCTTTCTGGGATCAAGAGGGTGTACACGATATTTATCGATCTTGGCGAAAAATCTTTGACTCATACCCCGGAGATCGCATGGCCGTTGCCGAAGCATGGGTAAGTCCAGCATCTCGCATCGCACGTTATGTGCGCCCTGATGAGTTGCAGAACTCCTTTAACTTTGAAATGTTGACTACACATTGGAAAGCCAAAGAAATCAAGAAGAAGATAAATCACTCAATCGATGCACTAGCTGAAGTTGGTGCACCTACATCATGGGTATTTAATAACCACGATGTTGTGCGCTCTGTAGATCGCTTAGACCTAGGACTTACAAACCACGGAGATACAACACTTTCACGCCAAGGCGATCCTACAAAGTTTAATATTGAGCGCGGAACATTGCGTGCACGTAGTGCGGCGCTCATGATGCTAGCGCTGCCAGGTGGGGCTTACATGTATCAAGGCGAAGAGTTAGCAGTGCCTGAAGTCCGCGATATTCCAGAATCACGTCTTACCGATCCACGTTGGAAGATGAGCGGGCATTCAGATCGCGGTCGTGATGGTTGTCGTGTGCCTCTGCCGTGGTCAAGTAATCCTGCAGGAGCTTTTGGTTTTTCAAACGCTGACTCATTAACTCCAGATCAAGCATGGTTGCCGCAATCTCCATGGTGGGGAAAGTTTTCAGTCGATTCACAAGATGGTGTTGAAGGATCAACTTTGTCTATGTATCGCGAAGCATTAGCAATTCGCAAAGCCGAACAGGGTCTTGGCGATGGAGACATGGAGTGGATCGAAGCAGGCACTGATGTCGTTGCTTTCGAGCGTCCAGGCGATTTCGCTTGCTATATCAACTTTGGCGAAGCTATTGAACTTCCATCTAACTCACAAATTTTGGTTGCTAGTGGCGCAGTCCATGGTCACACGTTGCCAACTGATACCGCTGCCTGGGTTAGATTGATTAGTTAATGCCAAATACGCAACTCCAAAACCGAGTAGTTCGCACTCTTGCAAGTGCGCAGGTTTTAAATGGTGTTGGAGTTGCCGGCACAGTTGCCGCAGGATCGCTTTTAGTCTCATCAATTACCGACTCTGAAACACTTGCCGGCCTTGCACAGACAAGTGCCGTACTAGGTGCTGCAGCACTCGCACTTCCGTTGGCACGCTTAACTGCACAGGGTGGACGGCGATTAGCTCTTTCAGTTGGATACTCATCTGGAGTTGTTGGATCAATCTTTGCAATAATCGGCGGGGCACATCGCAATCTATTTTTTATGCTGCTCGGAACTTTTCTTGTTGGCGCAGCATCTGCAGCCGGATATCAAGCACGCTTTGCTGCAATTGATTTAGCAACTAAAGAAACTCGCGCTAAGCAACTCTCCTTTGTTGTGTGGGGATCAACTATTGGCGCAGTTGCTGGACCAAATTTAATGGATCCATCAGGAAATTTAGCCGAGCTCTTTAATCTGCCACGTTTAGTTGGACCATATCTAGTATCAGCAGCAACTCTATTTTTTGCAATGCTTGTAATTCAGATTTTTCTTCGACCTGATCCATATTTAACGGCTGAAAAGCAGGCAAATGTTGTTCAACATAAGGGATCGACGAAAGCTGCCCTTTCACATATTCGCTCTAACCCTAAAGCGCTCTTTGCGATTTCGGCGATTGCAATTGGTCACGTTGCAATGGTGTCAGTAATGGTAATGACACCTATCCACATGAAACATGTCGATGTCTCTTTACGTATTATTGGCTTTGTCATTAGCGTGCATGTATTAGGTATGTATGCCTTTTCTCCAATCGTAGGTTCGCTCAGCGATCGTTTGGGTCGTGTGCGTGTGATTCAAATCGGTTTCGTGATTCTCTTGGCCTCAGCTGTCGTGGCGGGCTCGGCCGCTGCCGATAACGCAATTCAATTAGGTGTGGGTCTTTTCCTATTGGGCTTGGGTTGGTCTTGTACGTTAATTGCCGGCTCGGCCTTTTTATCTGAATCAGTATCCCTTGAAATGCGCCCAGCATCCCAAGGTGCAAGTGATCTCGTGATGAACCTATCGGGTGCCGCTGGCGGGGCCTTAGCCGGAATTATTATTGGAACTTTAAGTTATGGGTGGCTCTGCCTATTTGCATCAATCCCAGTGTTGTTTTTAAGCGTGCTATCTACGAGAGTTAGTGGCAATGCAGAATAGGACAAAAATACATCCAGCGTGGATTGCTGCGATTGTTACTTTTTTTACCCTCGTTGCAACGGCCGGATTTAGATCGGCCCCATCGGTATTAATCATTCCACTTGAAGATGCATTTGGCTGGAATCGCGAACAGATATCTCTCGCAATCTCAGTTAACGTCTTGCTTTATGGATTAACGGCGCCCTTTGCTGCGGCGTTAATGGAGCGCTTTACCGTACGAAAAGTTGTCATGGCTGCGCTCACAACGGTAAGTACAGGTGCTTTCTTAACAACTCAGATTCACGCGCCCTGGCAGCTAGTTGCAACATGGGGTGTCATTGTTGGTATCGGTACAGGCTCTATGGCATTGGTCTTTGCTGCAACAGTTGCTAATCGCTGGTTTGTGCAGCGTAGGGGATTAGTAATAGGTGGCCTAACTGCGGCCGCAGCAATGGGGCAGTTAATTTTCTTGCCAGGTTTAACTCGGCTTTCAGAGCTGCATGGATGGAAATCTATTGGCCTAACAATTGGCACCGCATCGCTAATTATGGTTCCGCTGATTTATCTATTCCTTCGAGAAAAACCTGCCGACCTTGGATTACTGCCATACGGTGCACCAGCTGACTGGAAACCACCAGTGCCCTCAGGAATGAATGCGGCGAAGTTAGCTATCGTTACTTTGAAAGAGGCGAGTGCTAAAAAGGATTTTTGGTATTTAACTGGTTCATTTTTTGTCTGCGGATTATCAACTAGTGGCTTAATTGGCACGCACTTTATTCCAGCCGCTCATGATCACGGTATGGGCACAGTAGTTGCAGCGAGCTTGTTAGCTTTAGTTGGTGTCTTTGATGTAATCGGAACTATATTTTCAGGCTGGTTGACGGATAAGTACGACCCTCGCAAACTGTTGTTCTTTTACTACGGCCTGCGCGGCCTGTCACTGTTTTTGCTTCCATCAATTCTCTTTTCAACGATGCATCCTTCGACCCTAGTTTTCGTTATTTTCTATGGCCTGGATTGGGTGGCAACGGTGCCACCAACGGTGATGTTATGTCGGACAATCTTGGGACCAGATCGCGGGACCGTTATCTATGGCTGGGTATTTGCAGCCCATCAGATCGGCGGCTCTATCGCCGCATTTGGCGCAGCCGTGGTGCGAGTAAAATTCGGAGATTATGCCGCTGCCTTTTATGTGAGTGGTGCCCTTTGCTTAATTACCAGTTATTTCGTGCTGCAGATTGCTAAAGGCAAAGACACGGCTAGCCTTAACGTATGAGTAGTTTTTACGAACAAGTTGGCGGCGAGGAATTCTTTGTCGATTTGGTTTCGCAGTTTTATGCCCACGTTGCAACAGATCCAATTTTGCGTCCGATGTATCCAGATAGCGATATGAAAGGCGCAGCCGAGCGACTTCAAATGTTTTTAGAGCAGTATTGGGGTGGGCCAACTACGTATCAGGAAAATAGAGGACACCCACGTTTACGCATGCGTCATGCCGGCTTTCATATTAATGCCGCCGCGCGCGATGCATGGCTTAATGCAATGCACGTTGTAGTTGATGGAATTGAAATGGATGCCGCGTTGCGTGCACAGTTATGGAGCTATTTAGAGATGGCGGCGAATTCGATGGTTAATCAGCCAGATTGAGATTGATTTCCAACTTTTAGAATCTCACCATTGCGCAGATACCAGAGCGTTCCCTCTTTATCGCGCACAGTTGTGACGCGTAGGCCAACTTTTTCAACGCTACCTTTTATATCTAAAACATCGACGCTATCACCGACGCCATATTGGTCTTCAACCAACATAAAGATTCCAGATAAAATATCGCGAACAAGGGTTTGCGCGCCAAGTCCAACAGCCACGCCTAAGATTCCGGCCGATGCAATCAAGGGCCCTAAGTTAAAACCAAACTCGCCAAGTACCATTCCTGCAGCAACGATCCAGATAACGGCTTTTAAAGTAGCGGCGAGGACTCCACCGATTGTTCGGGCGCGCTCTTTTTGCCGGGCAACTATGTTGCGAGGTCCTGGAACTAAATCGGCAGTAGCCAAACGGTTCATGGCGCGGTGAATGGCTCGGCTACCAAAGCTCTGAACCAGGATCGCCGTTAAAAGGATGATGAAGACGCGAAGGGGTGTACCGCCGACCCAATCGATGAAGTTTTGCGCTGAATCGCTCATAGGGCTATGACTGTAGCCAAATATTTACCTAAATACCGCTTTGAAATACCCATGCCGGGCCGTGTTGGGTGCAAGATAGGCCAATCGGCGCAGGCCATGCGCCAGATCGGGAGCGATTTATGTCGCGCACACTAGTTCTCAATGCCACCTACGAACCGCTGGGTGTCATAACAGAACGGCGCGCCCTGATCCTGGTCCTTAATCACCGGGCAACGATGCTTGAAGAATCAGGCGATGTTGTTCATTTCTCCGGCGGGCAGATGGATCTGCCTTCAGTGATTCGTTTAAATAAATTTGTTCGTATTCCATATCGTCATGCAGTCCCTCTTTCGCGCCGTGCAATCTTTGCTCGCGACGGGGGACGTTGTGTCTACTGCACCGCGCCTGCCACATCTATTGACCATGTAATTCCGCGAAGTCGTGGTGGTGCCCACATTTGGGAAAACGTTGTATCGGCCTGCCATAAGTGCAATCACTTAAAGGCAGATAAACACTTGAAAGAGATTGGCTGGCGCCTCCGTCAGTTGCCGCGTGAACCAGTTGGAGCAGCGTGGAGAATCCTTGGAACTGGCCGAACCGATGATCGTTGGTTGCAGTACTTACAGCCATTTGGAGTGGCAGCGGCGACTGCATAAGTAAATTACACTTACCCCATGCATCTAATCATGAGCGCCATCGAAGATGGCACCGTCGCGGGCGAAGGCCTTAGCGCAATCGAAACTGCTGTCACTTTTTTCGTTATTCCACTTGCAATGTTTTTTATTGTCGCTGGTATGTCGTGGGTGGGATCGCGTCCCCGCACGGCAAAGACACAGTCTTCGATAACAACAATTAGTTAATTAACTTGCGTCCTGAACTTTCAAGGCGCGAACTAACCCATCACGAGCTTCGATAACCAACTTGCGCAAGACTGCTGGCGTGTTCTTGCCAGTGGTATCAAGCCATGCTCCCGTCTTATCGATTGTCGTCTTCGATACAACCCATGTTGGATAGAGACCTGAGACTATTTTGCTTGCACCTTCATACGACTTTGATTCCCAGACAGAAATGATTGAGTCAAAGTAGCGGTCAACGTAGTTCGCCAATAGTTCACGCTGGATTGGACGCTGAAAACCTGCAACTAACGCTGATCTAACAGAGGTCTGAATATCTTCGTTAATGATCTTGTTCCAGGCATAGTCCTTGGCCTCTTGAGTCGGT
>CAXNCU010000054.1:0-6783 GCA_964200985.1 Candidatus Planktophila sp. | reverse complement strand
GCCCATGCCGGAAGAAGTTGGCTTAGGGGGCAGTTACCTGCCAGGTATGGGTAAACATCGACAGATATGTCTGCACCCTGAGAATTGGCTTTATCGATCTCATCGAGAGCTCGCGCAACTGCTCCCCAGTTTCTTTCGCCAACTGCAACTAAATGGGATATCTGTGTTCGCGCACCTGTCTCTAGCGCGATACTAATTACTTCTTGTACCGATTTCATAAGGTCATCTCCGTAATTGCGCATATGCCATGCAAAAATTGAATTAGTTTTAGCAACAACTTCGGCAAAACCAAAGAGCTCATTGCGTGAGGCATATGAAATGGGTGAATAGTTCAACCCTGTAGAAAATCCGTAGGCCCCTGAGTTCAGCCCCTCATGTAAGAGATCTTTCATTTCATCTATTTGGTAGGGCGTTGCATCCTCTTTGCCGTAACCAACAACGGCGGTGTGAATAGGTATGTGCCCAACAAGGGTGGCAACGTTAACGCTTGTTTTTAACCTCTCCATATACGAGAGGTAATCACCAACTGTTTTCCAGTCCCAATTAATACTTGGATCAAGGTCGATATATGCAACAGCTGCGCGAAGATTTTCAACATCAACACCGGTCGGCAAAGGTGCTACGCCGAAGCCGCAGTTGCCAACTACCTCGGTGGTAACTCCTTGGCGGATTTTGCTCTGTGCTAAGGGATTGGAAATCAGGGTTAGATCTGAGTGTGTGTGAATATCGATAAATCCAGGTGCAATCACCATTCCAGCGACATCTATTATTTCGCCTGCAGGAGTCTCCCTCAAATCTCCAACCTGGCTTATTAATCCGTCACGAATTGCTATATCGGCATTAAATGCAGGCCTGCCACTGCCATCAACTACGAGTCCATTTTTAAAGATCGTCGTTACTTCTCGCTCGGTCGACATAAGCCTCCTGGGGGAGCATTTCAAGATTCATATTTTGACCTTGGAATTCTCCAACACCATTCACAATACGCGGAAAAGATAAGGCTATTGCGAGGATTTCAATTTTATTAGTCATTTTATAGTTTTCGTTCGGTGAAAGATTGGAAATTACCCATTTTTTTGGCCAAAAAAGTAATTGACTCGAAAAGGGGCGTGGTCTCTACTTGGTGTTGGACCTGAGAGATGGCTCATTCAATCAGGAGTCCATTCATTCAGGAAACTACCTATACAAGAAAGAAGTAGCCTATGGACGTTAGCAGTTTGAGAAGTAAGAAAGCAACAGCAGCGGGGGTTGCTTTTGTGCTTGCATTAACCCTCGGTATTAACTTCGCGCCCTCCCAAGCGGCGAGCAGAAATCTAATTTATGGATCAGCCGCGGGTATTCCACAGCTCAATCCAATTATTCTGACATCTGCAACAGAAATGCCACTTACAACTCTTCTTTGGGCAGGTCTAACCTCCCGCAATGAGAGTGGTGGCGTAGACCCAGATCTTGCCACTCGATGGAACGCCAATGCTTCGGCAACCCAATGGACTTTTACCTTGAGACAAGGTGCAAAGTTCTCCGATGGCAGCCCTTTAAATAGTAAAGCTGTTAAGGCCGCCTATGAATACACACTGAAGACACCAGTAAGTCAATGGAAAATTGAAATTGACATGATTGATAGCATCCGGACAACCGCCAATACGATTACTTTCGTTTTGAAGACTCCGAATGCCGTATTTTCAGAAGCAGCCGCAGATATTCGAATTATCAAGGTAAGCGAAGTTGATAATTTCAATAAAAATCCATCCACATCTGGACCATACAAAGTTGCTAAATTCACACCAAACGTTTCACTGAACTTGGTTCCAAATACAAATTACTTTGGGAAAAAGGCTGAACTGAGTGGAATTGATTTTACAAAGTTAGGTGATTCAACCGCAGCAGTTAATGCTCTGCGTGCTGGAAGCATTGACTTTCTAGATAAAGTGAATTTTGCTGATGCCGCTTCTGTGAAGAGCAATTCTGCTCTACAGCTTCTCCGCGCAAAGACTTCAAGTCAAACCGTGGTGTTGCACATGGATAACCAAAATGCGCCGGGCAATAATATAAAGGTTCGCCAAGCGATGGCTTATGCAGTAAATCGTCAGAGCTTGTTAGACAATGCATATTTTGGTCAGGGTACAGTCTCGGCATATAACACTGTTGTTGCCGATGCAAGTCCTTGGCAGTGCTCAGCCAAAGCAGGCCTCACTAAATACAATTATGACCCTGCTAAAGCTAAGAAACTATTCGCTGAAGCGGGTATAACTAAATTGACATGGTGGGGAGTTTCAGGAATTCTTCCTGAATTTACGACCATGGCTGAAATTATTCAGGCTGACTTGAAGAAAGCTGGAGTAGATCTCACTATCAAAAATAGTGAAGTTGGAGCCTGGGTTGCTGGGTTCTATCCTCCAGGTACAAAATATCCAGGACTTGTTGTTCCTAATATTTTCTCCCTTCAGCCAGATCCCGCATACTCCATGTACTACATGAAGAGTGGCGGAAATGAGTCGAACTGGAACAACACCCAGTACGACACTTACTTCGATAAAGCTATTACTGTTCTAAAACCATCCGCGCGTAAAGCTGCATGGTGCGAAGGGCTGAAATTGGAGAACTCGCAGACACCAATCGTTGCGATGTTTAACATTTTCACCGTTCACGCTGCCAGTTCAAGCGTGAAGGGAATTTGGGTAGCACCTAATGGCATGGCACATCTTGAGGGAGCGTCGCTAGGGAGCTAAACAAGTACACGAGGGAAAAAAGTTGAGAGCAGCGAGGAAGTGGTGATGACGAAATTCATTCTCAGACGTGCAGCATCTAGCGCAATTGTGCTTGTGCTTAGCGTCGTGACTGTATTTCTAAGTATCCGTATTCTGCCAGGCGATCCAGTCCTGCTGAAATTCGGAGCCCAAACGGGCGCCACTCCCGCTGCTCTTGACGCTCTACGAGAGAGTGCTGGGTTAAACCACCCGATGTTGGTCCAGCTAATGATTTGGCTTGGAGGAGTTGTACGAGGAGATTTCGGAACATCCTTTATCTCTCAATTGCCTGTTAGCGAATTAGTCGGCCAGAGAATTCCAGCAACTTTGGAGTTAACATTCTTTATAGTAGTAATCGCTTCAATTCTCTCGGTTTTGCTCGTTTTAATTGCAATACGCAAGCCTGGTTCTGCCACTGATCGCTTTATTGGATATGTGACATCGATTGGTTTCTCGACACCGAGTTTTATAATAGGAATTATACTTGTCTACATATTTGCCTTGAGATGGCACGTATTGCCATCACAGGGATTTAAATCCATAGATCTCGGCATCGTCCAAAATTTGAAACTCATGATCTTGCCAGCGTTTACAGGTGCAATGGTCGTCAGTCCTTATTTAATCAAGTACCTTCGAACTTCAATTCTTGAAACCAGAACCTCCTCCTACATCAGAACCGCTAAGGGCAAAGGGTTATCAAGTTCTGCAGTGTTAATCCGCCATATTTTGCCGAACTCCATAGTCCCAACTTTGACGATGCTAGGGATGATTGTTGGATTTGCACTTGGCGGAGTATTCGTTATCGAATATATGTTTGCAGTCCCAGGTATAGGATCTCTTGCGATTGAAAGTGCTTCGGCGCGCGATTACAGCGTTCTCCAAGGGGTATCGGTTGTCGTCATTGCACTTTTCATCATTACGACTTTTGTTTTTGACATGATCTGCGGATTTGTCGATCCTCGGCAACGAGTTTTGCAAGTTAAGTCGTGACAAAATGACATTTGAAGCGCTCAAGCAGAAGAAACGAATGAAGGTTAAGCTTCGTGGTTCGGCTTCTCTAATACTTCTTCTAGGAACACTAGCAATATTCTTACTTGCAAATGTTTTGTCGCCCTATGGACCAAACGACATCGGGGTGGGAGACCACTTTGCGCCTCCCTCTGGAGCGCACCTGTTTGGTACCGATAACTTGGGTAGAGACTTACTCTCACGCATACTTTTCGGTGGGCGCATAACAGTACTTATTGCTCTCGGAGCTACTTCCATTGCACTTATTCTTGGTAGTGCGTGGGGGATATTGGCAGGTATTCGTGGCGGATGGATTGATGAATTCTTGATGCGAACAGCTGATGCACTTATGGCCGTTCCTCTAATTTTATTCGCATTATTTTGTATTTCAGCTTTAGGATCGAGCGTCGCCTCCCTCATCCTGGTTGCAGGAATTTTACTCTCGCCTTCAACTGCAAGGATGGCGCGAAGTGCGGTGAAAGCCGAGCTAGCTTCACCATATGTGGTTTCGGCAGTGGCTTCAGGGTTTTCAAAAGTGCGCCTGGTATGGAACGAAGTGATGGTCAACATTGCTCCCCAATTACTTGTTCAAATAAGTATTAACGCCGCTTCAGCCGTCATGTTAGAAGCCACGCTAAGTTTTGTTGGATTTGGGCTTCAACCACCTAATGCTTCCCTCGGGACTCTCATCCTTCAGGGATACGCACAGATTTACAATTCAATTTGGTTTGTCCTATTTCCAGTGATTACAGTGATGATGACAATATTGGTTTTTAATAACTACGGTGAGCAATTGAGGTTATCGCTAGATTCAAAGAGATCATCATCATGAGCGATGTACTGAGAGTAGAGAATCTAACCGTTACGGTTCCATCCCTTGAAGGCGCCGTACCTGCCGTAGACGATATTTCATTCACTATTCCAACAGGTACCAAAGTGGCACTTGTCGGCGAATCGGGGAGCGGAAAGTCACTAACTGCCTTCTCAATCATGCGATTGGTTGATCATCCAGTCAAGATACAAACTGGCAAGATTTGGTTGGGGGATCGTGAAATATCCTCTTTGACAGATAAAGAGTTTAGAACTATTCGGGGCGCCGAGATTGCGATGATTTATCAAGATCCCATGTCGACGCTTAATCCCATAATGAGGGTGGGCCGACAAATTATTGAGTCAATCCAGCTCTATTCGGACGTCAGTACAAAAGCGGCAAGAATAAGAGCACTTGAACTTTTGAATGACGTTGGCATTCTTGAACCTGAAAAAAGTCTTAACTCCTATCCATTTGAAATGTCCGGTGGGATGCTTCAAAGATCGGTCATCGCAATGGCCCTAAGTGGAACTCCAAAGCTTCTAATTGCCGATGAGGCAACAACCGCCCTTGACGTTACAACGCAAGCTCGAGTCCTTGATCTAGTTGATAAATTGGCGATAGAGAGAAATCTATCCGTTTTACTAATAACCCATGATTTGGGTGTAGCCGCTCAATTCGCCGATGAAGTTATGGTGATGTATGACGGCCGAATAGTGGAAAAAGGCTCTGTCCATCAAATTTTTACCCGTCCCATGCATCCATATACGCGAGCTCTTTTAGACTCGCGTTGTGATGACACGGTTGATTATTCTCAACCAATCAAATCGATTCCAGGGCAACCTCCAAGACCGGCGCTTCGTGGTGATAAATGCTCATTTGCAGCTCGCTGCTCTCATGTTCAAGAGAATTGTTTATCTAGTACGCCCACATTGATTGATTATGGGAATACTTCAGCAGCGTGTTTTCATAGTGAAAAAATTATCAGTATGTCTGAGGTGATTTAACTGAATACTGTAAAAGCACCTTTGATATCTGCTGAAAATTTAACAAAGACTTTTCAGGGTGGTGGTGGCCACGTGCGTGCCTTGGACGGCGTGACTTTTTCTGTTGAACAGGGCTCTACATTGGCACTCGTCGGAGAATCTGGAAGTGGAAAGACCACGGCAGCTCGTATGGTTCTCGGATTGGACACTCCTGATACTGGTTCTGTAGCAATCTTGGGGAAGAGACTCGAATCTTTAAAGAGTGAAGAGTTAAGAGTTTTGAGAAGATCGATTCAGGTAGTGCAACAAGATCCATATAGCCAATTGAATCGTCGTCATTCGGTACAACGTATAATTGAGGGACCTCTGATTGCTTTTGGCGAAACTGATGCGTCGATACGCAAGGCAAAAGCGATCGAACTTCTCGATGCCGTGGGTTTAGAACGAGCATATTTGAACCGCCGCCCCCACGAGCTCTCGGGAGGTCAATGTCAAAGAGTGGCCATAGCCCGCGCACTGATAATTGAGCCAAAGATTCTCGTATTAGATGAAGCGGTCTCGGCCCTCGACGTATCTATTCGGGCGCAAGTTTTGAATTTACTACGTTCGCTGCAAAGAGAGAGATCTTTAACCTACCTCTTTATTACTCACGATCTGGGTGTTGCCAAATATATGGCCGATGATATTGCTGTCATGTTTAGGGGAAAGATCATGGAGAAGGGAAATAGGGAGGATATTTTCAAGAACTCCGCTCACCATTACACAAGGAATCTAATCTCTTCGGTTCCTCGCACTGAACCCCCAATCCAACGAAAGCAAACTTATGACATTCAAGCCCTCCCTACCATCAACGAAAATGACGCCTGCTCTTATCGATCGCGATGCTCAGTTGGATTGCAACAAGCAAAATGTCAGACCGAGTCCGTGCCATTGACGAGCGGATCGGCCTCGCATGCTTGGTTATGTCATTTCCCGCTCGAGAATGGGATGAAGTAACATGAATCAAGTGGTAGTCGTAACGGGCGCAGCTGCTGGAATTGGGTGCGCCATCGCCGAAACTATTGCTCCTTTTGCATCTGTTGTTCTCGTAGATATTGACGAAGCAGGTCTGACGCAAACCGCAAGCCAGATTAACAATTCGGACGGATCTGCTGAATTCGTCATTGGGGATGTATCTCACCGTGCGACTCACAGAGAGGCCGTTGCGAAAGCTTTAGGGCTTGGAACTTTG
>CAXNCU010000053.1:0-7030 GCA_964200985.1 Candidatus Planktophila sp. | reverse complement strand
CTTCGCTTCTTGGGAATTCCACTCTTTATTTATCTAACCTTGTCTCTTCATGCAGATGGTTGGGCGATCGCAGTTCTAGCTATCGGGGGAGCCAGCGATTACTTTGACGGCAAACTCGCTCGCGCGTGGGGTCAGACATCGCGCTTTGGAGAGATTGCAGATCCAGCTATAGATCGGCTCTATATTTTTGCAATTCTTATGGTCTTTATGATTCGCGAAATTCTTCCAATCTGGTTGATTGCCTTATTAATAGGTAGAGATTTACTTTTGGGCATTATCACCATCCTTCTCAAGAGAAAGGGCTTCGGAGTTTTAAAGGTCACCTATCTTGGCAAGGCGGCGACATTTAATCTTATGTATGCCTTCCCATTTCTGCTACTGGCTACAATGGAGAATGCTCTAGGTACTGTGGCCTATGTCCTAGGGTGGAGTTTTGCTATCTGGGGCGTTGCCCTCTACATTTCTACAGGTATTAGTTATTCACTTGAAGCTATTTCTAAGATAAGAGGCGCACATGTCATCAACTCCTGAAAATCTCCAGTACACCAAAGAACATGAGTGGGTATCTGTCGATGGCAGCATCTACACGATGGGCATTACAGATTATGCGCAGTCAGCCCTCGGCGACATTGTCTATGTACAGCTTCCAAAGCTTGGCGAAAGCGTAACTGCCGGCAAAGTCTGCGGAGAGGTTGAGTCCACGAAATCTGTTTCAGAGCTATTTTCGCCTGTGACTGGAGTTGTTACGACCATAAACGATGCACTATCAAATTCACCAGAATCCCTCAACTCTGATCCATATGGAGCGGGCTGGTTAGTAAAAATTGAAGTCAGCACGCCACCAACTGATCTTTTATCAGCTGCCGAATACGCCACGCTGACGGCTTGACCAAATCCTCCCACCCCTTTAATGTCAGCCTAAGGTTGAGAGTAAAGGGGGTGTCGATGTGGATCAGTCAGGAAATGAACTCACAAACACTCTTCATCTCACCTCTCGTCAGAGTGCAGCTGCAACGCCCGGAGTTCTCGAGGAGTACATCTCTTCATTAGCTAGCGATGATCAAGCCGTAGTAAGAGAGATTCAATCACTGCAGGGCGATAAGGCCATGATTCTTATATATAGGGGAGAGGGTAAAGGTTCACGCTTTCTCATCACCAGTGAGGGTGTAACCATCGGACGATCTACGGGAAGCTCTATTTTTCTCGATGATGTAACCGTCTCTAGATCACATGCAGTTGTAGAAAAACGTGTAGTCGATTTCATGTTGCGCGATAGTGGTTCCTTGAATGGCACATATGTCAACGGTGAACCGGCGACTGAAGTTGTTCTTCATTCAGGTGATGAGATTCAAATCGGAAAGTTTCATCTTCTTTTTGTATCCGGTGCTTTGACAAGTAAAAATAATTAGGACGATTTTTAGCGAATGAATATTGGAAAAGGGGAGTACTAATGGCAGTTCCAGCTCGGGCCTATTTGAGCATCGGTGAGGTTCTCAACCGTTTACGTGGTGATTTCGCGGATATCACTATCTCCAAGATTCGTTTCTTAGAGTCTGAAGGTTTGATTGAACCTCAGAGAACTCCATCGGGATACCGTAAATTCACAAGCTCTGATCTCGAACGACTTCGCTATGTTCTTCTTGCTCAACGTGATCAATATCTGCCATTAAAGGTAATCAAAGATAATCTCGATGCGATGGATAGGGGTCTACCTCCCGCTGCAATTGCGGGAGTTCTGCATCCCTCAATCGCTTTGGCTACTGTAGATGGCGAAATGGCCCCATCGGCCTTCTCTGAAAACAGTGAAATGCGCCTTTCGCGTGATGAGCTTTTGAAGAGCTCTGGCATAAGCGATCAAGAGCTAGATGAGATTGAGAGTTATGGGCTTATTGCGGTGCGAGGTCGCCATTACGACGGTGATGCCTTGGCAATTGCCAAAGCGGTAACGGAGATGGCCAGCTTTGGAATTGAGTCTCGTCATCTACGTTCATTCAAATCTGCCGCAGATCGTGAGATCGGATTAATTGAGCAGGTCATTTCACCATTGACTCGTCAAAAATCTGCTGAGTCCAAAGCTCGAGCCGATGAGGTTCAAAAAGAGATCGCCTCATTATCTATTCGACTCCATGCAGCACTTGTTCGCGCTGGTCTGCACCGAGTTCGCCCATAAGCGATGTTTATAGGAATGGAAGTAGTCGGCGTTCGCGTCGAGATGCCATCAAATCAGCCGATTGTTTTATTAAAAGAGATTGATGGCTCTAGATTTTTACCGATATGGGTTGGGGCGACAGAGGCAAGTGCGATCGCCTTTGCTCAGCAGGGTGTTGAACCTGCCCGCCCTCTTACCCATGATTTGATGCGCGAGCTTCTCGACACTTTAGATGTCACGCTCACGGCGGTGCATCTGACGGAGTTAAAGGATGGCGTTTTTTACGCAAATCTAATAGTTCGTGATGCGGGATCGACGACGAAGACGGTTTCAGCACGGCCATCAGATGCGATAGCCCTGGCTCTGCGAACTCATAGCAATATCTTGGCAACGCCTGAACTCCTCGACGAGGCGGGTATAGAGATCCCCGTTGAGGGAGCTCAGGAGAATCAGGAAGTGGAGCGCTTCAGGCAGTTTCTGGAGGAGATTAACCCCGAGGACTTTGCAGGGTAGGCTCAAAACCCTCAATCTCTACTAGAGGTTTGCCCCGTGTCGGTTATTGAAAGAAGGCCTCGCCTGCCTTAGATTTACCAGCACTCCCCAAGAGAATCGAGCACCACGTGGCTTCCCAGGATTTAGAGATTGGTTATCGCGGCGCAACAGCTTGTTCGGCCGCTGGAATCACCTATCGCCAGTTAGATTACTGGGCACGCACATCTCTTGTTGAGCCAAGTATTCGCAGCGCAAGTGGCTCCGGAACACAGCGCCTTTATGGCTTTCGCGACATTCTAGTTTTAAAGATCGTCAAGCGATTATTAGATGCCGGCGTATCTTTACAAAATATTCGCACAGCAGTAGATCACCTTCGAAATAGGGGAGTGACGGATTTAGAGCGGATAACTTTAATGAGTGATGGTGCATCGATTTATGAGTGCACCAGCTCTGATGAGATCATCGATTTGCTTGCAGGTGGCCAGGGTGTATTTGGTATTGCCGTGGGAAAAGTCTGGCACGAGGTCGAAGGCTCCCTTTTGATGCTACAAGGGGAGATAAATGGCGAGGTTGTAAGTGGCCAAAATAACGACGAGCTCTCGCTTAGACGTAAGAGCAAAGGCGCCTAATTCACTCTAGTCTGGGGCCATGATTGAATATGATGCTTTTTCGCGCCGACATATAGGACCATCTGAAGAGCAGACACAGACCATGCTCATGGAGCTCGGCTACTCAACTATGGCCGACTTTATCGCCGATGTTGTTCCGGCAAATATCACAATAGCTGAAAAACTCGATAAACATTTACCCGCACCTCTTAA
The DNA here is from genome assembly GCA_964200985.1 of Candidatus Planktophila sp. Lineage (GTDB taxonomy): Bacteria > Actinomycetota > Actinomycetes > Nanopelagicales > Nanopelagicaceae > Planktophila. The sequence goes on along the minus strand of CAXNCU010000053.1, from coordinate 3,568 downwards.
TGAAGTCGAAGCGATTGCCGCACTTCGCGCTTTAGCAGATAAGAATCAAATCTTTAGATCACTTATTGGAACCGGCTACTACGGCACAATTACACCACCAGTAGTAGTGCGTAATGTGTTAGAAAATCCAGCCTGGTACACAGCCTATACACCGTACCAACCTGAAATTTCGCAGGGAAGACTCGAAGCTTTGTTTGCATTTCAAACTGTTGTCTGCGATCTGACTTCATTACCGATCGCTAATGCTTCGATGTTAGATGAAGGTACTGCCGCTGCAGAAGCGATGACACTTGCTCGCCGTGTATACAAAGGTAGCGATGATGCTGTGTTTTTAGTAGATAGTAAGTGCCATCCGCAGACAATTGCAGTGGTGCAAACACGTGCAAAGCCACAGGGGATAACTGTCCAAGTAGTTGACCTTTTAACTATTCCTGCCCTCGACTCTGTCTTCGGAGTCTTGGTGCAGTATCCAGACACGCATGGCGCTATTAATGATTATTCAGAGCTTGCTGTGTGGGCACACAGTAAAGATGCACTACTTATCGCAGCGACTGATCTACTCGCATTGACCTTGATTAAAGCTCCAGGGGAGTGGGGAGCCGATATTGCCGTCGGCTCAGCGCAACGCTTCGGTGTCCCCATGGGATTTGGCGGTCCGCATGCTGGATTTATGGCAGTTCGAAATGGTTTAGAGCGTTCCATGCCTGGTCGCTTAATCGGACAGAGCATTGATTCACATGGAAACCCTGGCTTTCGTTTAGCTCTACAAACACGTGAGCAACATATTCGTCGCGATAAGGCGACAAGTAATATTTGCACGGCCCAGGTTTTGCTCGCGGTCATGAGCGCCTTCTATGCAATGTGGCACGGACCATCTGGATTAAAAACTATTGCAACGAGAATCAATGGTCAGACTGCACAACTTGCCGCATCGATTAATGCTGCGGGCCATCGCGTTGTTAGCTCTTCCTTCTTCGATACTTTAGAAGTTGAAGTCAAAGATGCCCAGGCAATACATGAGCGTGCTAAGGCCAAGAAGATTAATTTGCGCGTCATAGATTCACATCACGTTGGTCTTTCACTCGATGAGTCAACGGACGCGGTTTTAGTTGCAGATCTGATTGAAATCTTCGGAGCAGGAGCAATTGCCTCATCGCCACCGTCGATTCCACAAAATTTCTTAAGGACCTCGTCTTATTTAACCCATCCAATCTTTAATACTCTGAGATCAGAGACCTCGATGCTTCGTTATCTACGAATGTTGTCAGATCGCGATTTAGCTTTAGATCGGACGATGATTCCTCTGGGCTCTTGCACAATGAAATTGAATGCAACGACAGAGATGGAGGCCGTTACATGGCCCGAATTTTCCTCGCTCCATCCATTTGCCCCCATCGCTCAGAGCGTAGGTTCAAGGCAACTAATCTCAGAGCTCTCAGATTGGCTCATTGCCATTACCGGTTATGACGCAGTCTCTTTGCAGCCTAATGCTGGCAGCCAAGGGGAGTTTGCCGGTCTACTTGCGATTCGTAATTACCACGATTCGCGTGGAGATGGTGCACGAACAATCTGTTTGATTCCATCGAGTGCACATGGTACGAATGCGGCATCTGCTGTGATGGCGGGAATGAAAGTTGTCGTAGTTGAGTGCGATGAGAATGGCAATGTCAGCATTGACGATTTGAAGAGCAAGATTGATCTGCATGCATCCTCATTGGCTGCGATTATGGTTACCTATCCTTCAACGCATGGCGTTTTTGAATCGGCAATTACAGATATTTGCGCGATGGTTCATGAAGCTGGTGGCCAGGTCTATGTCGATGGCGCAAATCTAAATGCACTTGTCGGTCTATCGCAGCCAGGAAAATTTGGCGCAGATGTTTCTCACTTAAATCTTCACAAGACTTTCTGTATCCCGCACGGTGGTGGGGGACCAGGTGTGGGGCCTGTTATCTCGCGTGCTCATTTGGCACCGTTTCTTCCCAATCACCCACTAGACGCGTTAGCAGGACCATCGACTGGCCCTGGACCAATTAGCGCAGCCCCGTATGGCTCTGCCAGCATTTTGCCGATTTCATGGGCCTACATACGAATGATGGGCGGAGCTGGATTAACTCTTGCCACATCGGTTGCGATTTTGTCGGCCAACTACATGGCGGCAAAACTCAATCCATACTTCCCAGTGCTCTATACGGGGGAGGCCGGACGGGTCGCCCATGAGTGCATCTTGGATTTGCGCGAGATTACTAAAATCAGTGGTGTGAGCGTCGATGACATTGCAAAACGCTTAATGGATTACGGCTTTCACGCCCCAACTATGAGCTTTCCAGTCTCTGGAACTCTCATGATCGAACCGACCGAGAGTGAAGATATCGCCGAAATCGATCGATTTATCGCCGCGATGATTGCGATCCATGGAGAGATTTCAGCGATTATCAATGGCGAGATAAGCGTTGAGGAGTCGGCGCTGCGCCATGCCCCACACACGATTGAAACGGTTATCGGAGCCAACTGGGAGCGTTCATACCCTCGAGAGCTCGGTGGCCTGCCTACTGTGCGTAGCGGCCTTGTGAGTGGAGAGCTCATAGGAATGCCCGGCAAGTACTGGCCAACGGTAGGGCGTATCGATGGAGCGCACGGGGATAGGAACCTGATCTGTTCCTGTCCACCCATCTCTGAGTTCGCCTAACTTTACATAATGTCACTTATCGGCGTTAGATATAGCGCTTCCTGTAGGCACTTGCCAGCTTTAATAGCCATAGCAATGTGGCGACAAAGGCCCAATCGCCAGCGCTATCTCTGGGCGTTTTAGAGGTTATTAACTCTGGCTCGGCAAATAAATGTGCCGGAACGTGTATTTGCGTACGTTGAAGAACTTTTCCGGTGTAATCAATCTGTGCCGATATCCCAGTTGTCGATACTGAAAGAATATTTCTTCCATGCTCAATAGCTCGGACTCTAGAAATCGCTAACTGCTGGTCAGTCTCTGCCGATCTACCAAATGTTGCACTATTTGTTTGTACAACTATCAGATTTGATGAGATTGCGGCATCGTGAAGAATCTGATCATCGATGAGCTCAAAGCAGATAATTGGTGCAATTTTGGCGCTTCCAAGTGAAAATATTGTCGATATATCACCGGGCGAGAAGTCTTGAACTGAATCAGTAAATGGAGAGATCTTTTCAGCAAGCGCCCTCAATGGAATGTATTCTCCAAAGGGGGTTAAGTGCTGCTTTACATAGATATTCTTCTCGCTTTTCCCCCAAAATATCGAAGCATTTTGAAGCTCATTGTTTTGATGAATAACTGCGCCGACAATCAGTGGTTGTTCGAAAGAGTCGAGTGTTTTCGAAAGCTCTTGTTTGGTGAAGGGATCTACATCAACGGCATTTTCCGGCCACAATATGAATTCGACATCGCTATTTAATTGTAAAGCCTTATTTGTTTCCTCTATATGATTGTAAAAGACTTGAGTAGCCCTGGAATTAAAATCCAAACCTAACTGGGGCACATCGCCTTGAACCATCAATACTTTGATCGTGCCAATGCTTTGTATATTCAGCGGAA
>CAXNCU010000052.1:0-7095 GCA_964200985.1 Candidatus Planktophila sp. | reverse complement strand
TCTGCCAAGATAAAGTGAATGCGCTGAGCACTTCTACTATTGGTGGCAAACAGAAGAAGATTGAAATCGTCTATCAAGATGATACTTCTAAGCCCGATATCGCAGCCCAGAACTTATCGAAGTTCAATGACAAGGGAATTAAATTAATCCTCAGCTCATATGGATCAGCAAATGTGAATGCACAAGCCGCCGTTGTTGAGCTCAATAAGCAGACAATGGTCGACTCAGGTGGCGCTGATAACGCTATTTTTAATAAGGGCTACACACGTACATTCAATGTGATGTCACCTGCAACTGAGTATGCATCGAGCATGGTCAAAGCCATCGCAGAGCTTGCTAAACCAAAGCCAGTAACGATTGCCTTCCTCTCAGCCGATGATGGCTTTTCAAAGACTGTGACTGCTGGTGGAATTGCAGCTGCTAAAGCACTCGGATTTACAGTCATCGGTCCTGAGTATTTTCCAAATGCGACTTCAGATGTAAGTGCAGCGCTCAATAAGATCAAAGCCTCTAAGCCAGATGTCATTATCGGCTCAGTGCACTTTGTTGAGGGGGTAGCACTAATCAAGCAGTCAAAGGAGTTAGGCATTGCACCCAAGTCATTTGCAGAGACTGTTGCGCCACCAATTCTAGATTTTGCAACAACATTGGGGCCTCTAGCCGAAAATGTTCTTGGCTCTAGCCAATGGACATCTACTGCAAAGGGCCAAGATCGCTACTTTGGAACTGCTAAGACCTATGCCGCTGAGTTCAAAGCTAAGTTTGGTCACGAAGCCACCTATCACAACGCTGAAGCAAGTGCAGCATGCTTAGCGATGGTGTTTGCAATTGAGAAGGCAAAATCAATCGATGCAGACAAAGTACGATTAGCATTATCTCGATTAGACACGCTCTCGTTCTTCGGACGGATTAAGTTCGATTCGACCGGTCAGAATACTTTCAAGCCAATGTCGGTAATCCAGATTCAAAAGGGCAGGATTGTTACGGTATGGCCACGTCGCGATGCAGAAGCAAAGATGATCTGGCCTTATGCCAAGTAATTCACGTACGGTCCGTTAAAAGATGGATACATTCCTTCAAGTAACGGCTTACGGCCTACTTCAGGGGGGACTTCTCGCGCTCGTCGCGGTGGGGTTCTCCCTGGTATGGGGCATCATGAATATCGTCAACTTGTGTCATGGCGCATTCGTCATCCTCGGGGCATACATCGCATGGGAGATGCAGGCTTGGATTGGACTCGATCCTTTTTTGGGGATGTTCGTCTCAGCTGCAGTTCTCTTTTGTATCGGCTATGTAATTCAGCGATACCTAATCAATCTAATTGTTAATGGTCCGGTTTTCATAACCTTACTTCTAACATTCGGCATCAATATGGCTCTCATTCAAGCCATGAATCTATTATTCACTGCCGACTTCAGAAGCATCCAAACTACATATGGAAGCAATAGTTTTGCCTTTGGAGAAGTCCGAATCCCACTAGTTCGCCTCCTAGCTTTTCTATTAGCGATAATAATTACTCTCCTTCTCGTTGCCTTTGTAAAGCACACGCGCACCGGCATGTCCATCATGGCCACTGGAATGGATCGCGGCGCCGCTCGATTAATGGGAATTAAGGCACGTCACGTCTACGCCTTAACGTTCGCAATCTCTGCAGCACTCGCTGGAATGGCTGGAACAATGATCGCCACCATTGAAACTTTCGATCCCTCCAAGGCCGGAAAATTTACTTTGATGGCCTTCGTTGTCGCCGTTCTTGGGGGACTTGGCAATATGTATGGCGCCCTTGTCGGTGGCCTCCTTATTGGTTTAGTTCAAAGTTGGGCTGGCCAATATCTCTCGGGAACCTGGGTCAATGCCATTGCCTTCTTAGTTCTCATCATTGTTCTTGTCTTTAGACCAAATGGTCTAGTTGGTAAGGCCTTTTATGCCGCAAGAGTGGAGATCTAATGCCCACGAAAGCTTCTTTTAGTATCGCATCGAAATCCTCTCGTACGATGGTGGCTTCTGTTCTCGGAACCATCGCTTTGATTCTTGCCCTTGTTTTAAGATTTCAACTTCCAGGTGGCGAGCTTCGTGCCGTCTCTACGATATTTATGTTTATCGCACTATCTCAGGCATGGAACATTATCGGAGGCTTTACTGGATATGCATCCTTTGGGCAGGTGGTTTTTTTCGGCATGGGTGGGTACTTCACCGCCGTTGTCATGCTCAAATACCACTTTAGTTTCTGGTTAGCACTTCCGCTAAGCGGATGCTTTGCAGCGATCTTTGCCATTTTAATTGGGCAGCCCCTGCTCAAATTAAAGGGACATTACTTTGCGATTGCAACCCTTGGTGTCGCTGAAGGAATGCGAGAAGTTGTAATCAATCTCGCGGACTTAACTGGTGGAGGAGCGGGAATAAGCGTGCCTATCGCTGGAAAGTTTGCTAAAACCGAGTATCTCGGCGATGGCGGTTTTTATCTTCTCTTTCTGGCGCTTGCAATTTTCTCGCTTGTTATCGGCACGATTGTCTCGCGAAATAAATTCGGTTATGGCCTGCGAGCTATTCACCAAAATGAAGATGCGGCGGCGGCAGTCGGAATAAATACCGTTCGAAGCAAAGTTATGGCATATGCGCTCTCAGCCTTCATGACTGGCATTGTTGGAGCGAGCTATGTTTTCCAGCAAGTGACAATCTTTCCTGAACGGCTATTTGATGTCGAGATTACGGTACTCATGATCATGATGGTTGTTATCGGAGGAAGCGGAACGGTAATTGGGCCTCTATTAGGAGCACTAGGCCTGCAGTTTATCTCTGAATATCTACGTGAGCACTTTACAAATGTTCATACATTTATTTTGTCTGGAATTATTATCTTGGCAGTAATCCTGATTCCTCAAGGTGCGGTCAACTATCTGCGTGAGGGAATTCGTACAAAAGACTATTCGCTGCTCACCAATATTCGGAGGTACCGGTTATGAGCGATGTTCCAATTTTAGAGACACGTGGACTTGGTCGTCGCTTTGGTTCATTGGATGCAGTCTCTGACGTCTCATTTAGTGTGCCAGCCGGTCAAATTCTTGGAGTCATAGGGCCGAATGGTGCGGGAAAAAGTACTTTCATTAACCTCGTCACTGGACATATCAAGCCAAGCTCGGGGAAAGTCTTAATTGATGGCAAAGATATGACGGGTCAACAACCGTGGACTATTGCCCGTGCGGGAGTTGCACGTACTTTTCAAATTGTTAAACCATTTAATGGAATGACGGTTCGAGAAAATATTGCTGTAGGAATTCTCTATGAACCCAATGGCACTAATCGCATGGCGGCAGCGTTAAACGCCGCCGATGAAGTGCTCCATGAAGTCGGTTTAGCTGGTTCGGGAGATCGTATGCCAGGTGAACTTTCAACGGCCGATGTTCGCCGCCTTGAGTTCGCAAAGGCTCTGGCATCACGTCCTCGCCTGCTCTTACTTGATGAAGTGATGGCAGGTCTTCGTCCAAATGAAATTGGACCGAGCTTAGATCTCATTCGCAGTTTGAAGGCGAGAGGAACAACGGTCATCGTTGTAGAACACGTCATGAAGGCGATAGTTGCTGTTAGCGATCGCGTACTAGTTCTCGCGCAAGGAAAGGTTTTAATGGAGGGCGAGCCTCGTGAAGTGCTGGCCGATCCGAAGGTTATTGAGGTCTATCTCGGACATCGATATGCAAAGCGGCAGAAAGGTAACGAGTGATGCTTGAGGTCAAGAAACTAGCGGCAGGGTATGGTCGAACTCAAATTCTCTGGGATATTGATTTAACCATTGGTGAAAATGAGATTGTCGCACTCGTAGGTCCAAATGGATCTGGAAAGACAACTCTGCTGCGCGCGATAACTGGAATGATACAAGTCAAGTCTGGGGAGGTTAATTTTCTCGGAGAAAATATCAAAGGTCGATCAATCGAGGAGATCGTCTCACGCGGAATTGCACATGTACCTGAAGGTCGACGATTATTTCCTGGCTTAACTGTCAGAGAAAATCTTGAGCTCGGGGCTTGGCGCACGCGAGATACAAGCGTTGACCATGTCGTAGATCTCTTTCCAAGACTTGGTGAGCGTTTGAATCAAGTTGCTGGAAGCATGTCAGGCGGTGAACAGCAGATGTGTGCGATAGCCAGAGGGTTAATGAGTAAGCCACATCTAATCGTCATTGACGAACTCTCTCTCGGATTGGCGCCAGTTGTTGTTGATGAGATTATTCAACGACTTCACGGCATCGCCGAATCTGGTACATCGATTTTGATGGTCGACCAGGATGTAGATGCAGCATTGACTATTTCTACGCATGCCTATGTTTTAGAGGCTGGTCAGGTCGTGCTCGCTGGAAAGGCGGCAGATCTTCTTGCAGATCCACGGGTCCAAGAGAGTTATTTAGGGGTCGGCTGACACACAGAACTATTACATTGATTGGGTTTCGATTCCTAAAGTTTTACGCCTATTCTTAGAGGCATGACGAACCATGGAAACATGTATGGCCCAGATTTTACGTTTCTTGGAATCGAGCGCTGCGATTTAGATATCCCATCCACATTTGCCGATGCCGATGTAGTCATTGTCGGTGCCCCCATTGACAGCGGCACATCGCACCGCTCAGGTGCAAAGTTTGGTCCTCAAGCAATACGTGGCGGAGATTATTTACCGCATGATGGCGAGCGTCCACATTTAGCGCTTCGCGTAGATGCGTTGAAAGCTATGAAAGTTGTTGATGCCGGAGATTTATTGATGCCCGGCGGAGATCTAGTTGCATCCCTTGAGGTACTAGCCGTTGCAACTGAGAAGATTTCGCGGGCAGGTGCAATTCCAGTAATTCTCGGGGGAGATCATTCAATTGCATCGGCCGATGTCGCAGGAATTGCACGCCACCGCGGTCTTGGCAAAATTTCGATGATTCACTTCGATGCCCATGCCGATACTGGTGAAGATCAATTTGGTGCGTTAATTGGCCATGGAACCCCGATGCGTCGCTTAATTGAAAATGGGATTGTGCGTGGAGATCGCTTCTTACAACTTGGTCTTCGCGGATACTGGCCAGATTCAAAAACGCTCGATTGGATGCGCGATCAAGGTATGCGCTCCTATGAGATGACCGAGATTCATCACCGTGGTTTAAATACTGTTTTAGATGAATCCTTTGCCACGTTAACTGATGGCTGCGATGGAGTCTTTTTATCTGTAGATATCGATGTTGTAGATCCTGGAATGGCGCCAGGTACTGGCACGCCTGAACCTGGCGGAATGACAAGTCGCGAACTCCTTGAATCAGTTCGCCGAATCTGCCTAGAGCTTCCAGTTGTCGGAATAGATGTTGTCGAGGTCGCACCAGCATTTGATAGCGCCGATATCACCGCCATTTTAGCTAATCGAGTTGTATTGGAAGCGCTCAGTGCGATTGCAAAACGACGATCAGGCGAGAAATATTCACCAACACAAAATCTTCTGGATCGATAAAGGCGCGAAGTTGTAATTCTGGGTTCGACCGGCTCGATTGGAAGACAGGCTTTAGAGATAATCGCCGCCCACCCGGATAAATTTCGTGTCATTGCACTAACTTCTGCTGGAACAGACCCCGCACTTGTGATTGAGCAGGCGAAGGCATTTAACGTTGCCTTTATTGGCGCTGTAAATAATGTCGATGAAATTCGCCACGGCTTACCCGGGGTCAAAGTTATCGGCGGTGCTTTTGCATCAACTGAAATCGCAGCAATTGAGTGCGATGTTGTTCTCAATGGCATTACCGGATCAATTGGACTTGGCCCGACGCTTGCAGCCCTTGATGCTGGAAACACATTAGCCCTTGCAAATAAAGAGTCACTAGTTGCAGCGGGTGAGCTTGTGATGTCTAAGGCAAGAGTTAATCAGATTATTCCAGTTGACTCAGAGCATTCCGCAATTTGGCAGTGCGCACACGGTGGTAAAAAGGAAGAGATTGCACAGTTAATTTTGACGGCAAGTGGTGGTCCATTTGTAGATCGCGATGATCTGGCCAATATCACGGTCTCTGATGCGCTTAAACATCCAACATGGAGCATGGGCGCCGTTGTTACGATTAACTCTGCAACCCTGGTAAATAAAGGTTTAGAGATAATCGAAGCACATCATCTATTTTCTATGCCATACAGTTCAATTCAGGCTGTAGTACACCGTCAATCCGTGGTGCATTCGATGGTCGAGTTTAAAGATGGATCCACGATTGCCCAGGCAAGTCCGCCCAATATGAAGGGCGCGATTGCATATGCGCTTAACTATCCGCATCGATTGAGCCACGCTACGCCTGCGATGGATTGGAACGTTAAACATAATTGGAGTTTTGAGCCAATTGATACCAAGCGATTTCCTGCCATTGCACTTGCTAGACATTGCGGAGAGTTGGGCGGTGCGATGCCCGCGATCTTTAATGCCGCCAATGAGATTGCAGTAGCGGGATTTATCGATGAGAAGATTAAATTCACCTCAATTCTTCCTGTGATTGAGGCCGTTGTTGCATCAAATGCAGGTGCGGAAAAGACGAGGCTGCGAGATTTATCAGATGTCAGCGCCATCGAAGATAATGCAAGAGCCCAAGCCCATGAACAGTTAGTACGATTGGCCCCATAATGCAGATACTCGGAATTCTCGCCTTCGTCGTTGCCCTTCTACTGTCGGTAATGATTCATGAATTTGGTCATTACATAACGGCACGGCGCTTTGGGATGAGAGTCTCTGAGTTCTTTGTTGGCTTTGGTAGAAGACTCTGGTCATACCAGCGGGGCGAGACTGAGTTTGGAGTTAAAGCAATTCCTGCAGGCGGCTACTGCAAGATCGATGGAATGACTCCTGGCGATGAGATGCCAGTTGGTGAGGAAAATCGCGCATTCTATAAAGCCTCCTCGGGACGCAAGTTAATCGTTCTGGGTGCAGGATCATTTCTTCACTTTGTCATCGGTTATGTGCTGCTCTTTACTCTCTTTGCCGGAATCGGTACGACGCAGATACTTCCTGTCATTGGTGAAGTCATAAAAGGCTCTGCCGCGCAATCGGCCGGAATTATGGTTGGTGATGAGGTCACATCCATTAACGGTAAGAAAGTCAGCG
>CAXNCU010000051.1:0-7133 GCA_964200985.1 Candidatus Planktophila sp. | reverse complement strand
ACTTTCTTCACTAGCTCCTCTAACGTGCCAGCACCACCATCTACGCTCATGATTGCATTCTCGCCAATGGGAGTGAAGTCGAGCTTTGTAAGAGCTGCACTTGCACGAGTTTGAATCAGGGCCTGCAGAACGCCATCCTTAAACCAATCAACACGCTTGATTGGCTGGCCATTGTCAAAGACTGAAGAAAATGGCGAACTTACAGCCGCGGCAACAAATTTAGCTGCTGGAAGTTGCTTGTAATCAGGATCGCTGAAGAACTGAAAACCAACGTTGGAGAGCTTTTCTCCGACACGAGTTCCACCACCTTTTTTAGAAAAGACTGACTGACCCTCAAAGGCATCACGCGCGGCCGATACCCACATCATGTAGGTAAATAAATCGGCAACTGATCCCGATGGCAGGACAGTGTCATAACGTCCTGCAGGTAGATCAACTTTCCTACCCTGCCACTCTAAACGTTGACGGATATTGGCATCGATTGATGCAACTGAGACATCCTTAAAGTCGCGGGTCTCGACTCCCTTCCATGTCGAACGTGAGCGCTCGTGGGATTTTCCAGTCATTTCAACACGGCCAACCGGGCTATCTTTACGAAGTCGCAGACCACCCTTTGAGCCAATCCATGTTGTTTCGTGTGTGTGCTCGGCATATCCAAAGAGCTCTATTGAATCTGCAACGGATCGTGAAAACATATCGCCAAGGGCTGGTGCAAATGTAGAGAACACCTCTGGTCCAGTTGGAACATGAGGAGCTGCCCAATCACCAATTGATGTGTTAGTTGCAAGTGGTGCGAAATCCTCTGCCTTACCAGCTGCCTTTGCTGCAGTGATGGCATCTTCAAGAAGTTTTGGAATATCGGCTAACGTGACATCGGTGCGCGTGACGCCACCTGATGCCATTCCGCCATCGACAGAGACAAATGCAATGACAGTTACGCTGCGCTCTTGAATAACACCATTTGTTGTGAGCGTGCTACCGGCCCAACGAAGATTAGCTTGTGTCTTATCCTTAATAACAACTATGCAGTCATCGCAGGTGGCAGCCGACGTAATCTTTTCAATTAAATCTTGAGCAGAAATCATTTGCCAGCCTCCGCAACAGTATTGAGAATATTTACTTTGTCGAAAATCGCAGCTGGACAGCCATGACTAACTGCGGCAATCTGTCCTGGTTGAGCTTTTCCGCAGTTAAAGGCGCCGCCAAGAACATAGGTGGATGGACCTCCCACTACTTTCATGGAACCCCAGAAATCCGTAGTCGTTGCTTGATAAGCAACATCTTTTAATTGGCCCACTACTTTGCCATTCTTAACGCGATGGAACTGTTGGCCTGTAAATTGGAAGTTATAGCGCTGCATATCGATTGACCAGGACTTATCGCCCTTAATAATGATTCCATCCTCCATCGATGAAACCATCTCATCATAAGTTGGTCCGGTCGGGTTAGCTGCTAATGAAACGTTAGGCATACGCTGAATAGGCACATGTGCAGGGGAGTCGGCAAAGGCGCAGCCATTGCTGCGATCGCGATTGACGCGGGCGGCGATTCGGCGGTCGAGTTGATAGCCAACTAGAACACCATCTTTTACGATATCCCACTGCTGAGCTGCGACACCTTCATCATCAAAGCCAACCGTACTTAGACCGTGGGAAGTGTTGCGATCGCCAGTAACGTTCATCAGCGATGATCCATATTTCAAAGTATTCAACTTATCTGGAGTCGCAAAAGATGTGCCGGCGTAGTTGGCTTCATAGCCAATAGCTCGATCTAGCTCGGTTGCATGTCCAATAGATTCATGAATTGTCAGCCAGAGATTTGATGGATGAACAAGAACGTCGTATCGACCAGGTTCAACAGAAGGGGCTGCAACTTTTTCGGCCAAAAGAGTTGGAAGCTCTGCAATCTCTGCATCCCAGTTCCAGTGCTTATTACCCATCCACTCCCAACCAAATCCCGCAGGCTGGGCTAATGTGCGCATTGACTCAAAGCCACCGGCACCAATTGAAATTGCCTCAATCTGAGTTTGCATGCGCACTCGCTGTTGAGTGGTGCTCGTTCCATAAGAATCTGCATAATGCTTCTGCTCTTTGACATACATGGCATGAGCCGACGTGTGATTCACGATCTCAGTTTTTAATAATTCACTACTTAACTGCGCAAGGCGATCCTTTTTATCCGAGTCTGTGATTGAAAATGGATCTATCTCATATTCGGATACCCAGATTTGATTGGCATAGACGGGCTCGGTGACAAGAGAGACTAATTCGGTAGAAAGCGGTTTAGAAGTCTTGGCCATCGCCACTGCTGTGAGTGCGAGTTTTCTGGCAACCTCGACTGAAATCTCAGGAGATGATGCAAAGCCCCACGCGCCATTTACGATTACACGAACACCCAAACCTGCAACGGTTTCATCACTTTGGGTTTCTGGTTTTGCATCACGGAGCGAAAGTAATCCAGTGCGTGTACGTTCAATTCGAACATCGACATGAGATGCACCGCTGCCTTGGGCTGTCATGATCGCAGCAGCTGAAACATCGGCTAATGGGAGTGCTAAGAAATCTGAATCTATATTTTTATTCACTTGCGAATCTTAATCCCCGCCGGAATTAGTATGCATATTTGCCCACAAAAACGCTCAAAATCAACAGTAATACCCCCCCCAATAGTCAGAAAAATGTGATGCAGGGAATAGTCAACCTTGTGAAAGTGATTGAAGTAATACTCGCATCAGGGGTACCCCTCAGGAAAATCGGCCGCTCAAAAACTCTCGGTGAAATGATTTGCACGTAAGTAAATGAAATTACTTCAGGGAGAGATGGAGATTAACAATGATATCTACACAGAAATCCAAGCTAGTAAGGGTTTTAGTTGCACTCACAGCGCTAACAGTTTTAGCGGCCGTAACACCAACAGCAAATGCAGCTACCAAGACAATCACTTGTTATAAAGGTACTTTGGTTAAGAAGGTCACTGCAGTTAAACCTAAGTGTCCAACTGGATATACAACAACTAAGCCTGTTGTTAAGACAACTGCAAAGCCAACAGCAGCTGCAACAACTTCAGCTAAAGGTGCAACCGTTGCATTCTCCGGAACATACACCGGAAAGATTTCACTTCTCTGGGGCGATAGTTATGTTCAAGCTACCAATGTCGATGGAACAGGTACCGGAAATGTTCTTGGTCTATCCGATCTTGCAGGAATTGGATCAGCAGCTCCTGGTAACCAGTGCGATACATTCAACGGTTCAGGAACTTTAAGCGGTGGCGGAAATACTTTGAAGGTTTCATTTGATTCATCAGCACAAGCATGTGCGGCAGAGGCAGATGCACCGACTGAAATCAAATTCACCGGCACCGTAATCGTCAATGGTGGAACAGGAAAATATGCTGGAGCAACAGGGACTCTTAAAGTGACTGGCGGTTCTTTCAATATTCAATCAAGCACTGCAGGCAAGAAAGAGACTGATAGCTTCAAATTCACCATCGCTGGAAATATAAATACCAAATAATTAAACAACCCACGCAAAATTAAGAAATAGAAGGAGCATGAAATGAATAGAAAGATCTCAACCGCAGTCATAGGTGCAGTCGCACTACTTGGCAGCGTATTTGTCGGGGGCTCATCTGCTTATGCAGCGCCAGCCGCATCGACTCTTATTATTACAGGTGGCAACGGAGTCTTTGGACTTGCACCGATAACAATTACCGCAACGGCCAATAACGCCGGAGCTGTGAAGTTTTTTGACGGCGCTGCAGCCATTGTTGGCTGCGAAGCCGCTGTTACAACAACCGTTGCACCATTTGCAGCTAAGTGCTCTTGGGTTCCTTCAGTAGCTGGAGCCCATGCTCTCACTGGAACGCTCACACCAACTGATGCCGCAGCTTTTGCACCTGTCACATCTGCAGCACTTAACGTCAAAGTTGGCGTACCGAGCCAAGGAGTTGTATCACCAATTCATATCTATGTAGATACGGTCCTTGCTAGTGGTACCTCTGGAGCCCTTGCTCCACGCTTCGGTGTTAGCTGTGCAATTACAAATGAGTATTTAGTTGGACAGGGAATCGTTTTCCGTGTTTATGCCAATAACGCCGATCAAGGCGGAGCAGTGATGGATTCAAACAACACTGCAAAGGCATATATTGAAATCTCCGGAGTAAAAGATCCACTTCCACTTTCTTACGGTAACCACAGTGGGATTGCCTTCTGGACAGCAGTTCTACGAACTGGTGCTGCACCTGCCTTCAACACTCTTGGAATTATCAACTACAAGGTAACAATGATTGCTAAAGATCAGACTTCAATGAAGGTTCTATCTACAAAGCTTGTTCCTAAGAAAGTTGATGGCAAGCGCGTGATCGGCGACGATGGACGCACTGTCTATGAGCGTGTTAGCTACTACCGCACAGTTCAGGTTTCTCCTGCACTCAAAGGTGCAACAGCAACCTATGTTCCAAACTGGACTGCTGCTTCACTATTAACACTATTCGCACTTCCAAAAGCTTAAACAATCGTTCGGAGAGAGGCAGTTACGATGAAGTTACAGATTAAGTCCCGCAAAAGTGGGCCTGCGATTGCACGTGTGATCGCAGTGGCAGTGCTTGCGGCTACAACTATCTCACCTGCACAGGGCGCAGATACTAACCCGGTAACACCGATCAACTTGGTTGCACCATCGGGCCTTCCAGGGATTCCAGCGCTTCCATTTACTGGAGTTAAGACTGAGGCATTTACAACACCTTCGACGATGCTCAACTTAGATGTTGTCCCAAGTCAAGGTGTTATTGGAACTCCAATAACAATCACTGGAAAAGGCTTACCGGCAAATACGGTGTTACCTCTGGCTTGGTCAACGCTAGATGGCACATGGGTAGCAGATATTCAGCCAAATAGCGTTAACTATCTAGGAACTAAGTACACAAAGTACAACGTCAATATTGCAACGGTGACTACCGATGCAACTGGTGGCTTTGTCTATAAGACAAAGGTTCCATCTGATTTCGGCGGAGTTCATGATATTTATGCAATTCAGAATGGTGCTGCTGTCGCACACGGTGGTTTCCAAACCACTCGCGGGCTAAAGATCTCACCAACAAGTGGTCCAATCGGCACGCCAATTACGATCGAATACACAGGTATGGGTGCAAGCCTTTACACGGCCGGAGCCGCTGTTCACTGGGATAGTTCATATGCCGGTGAAATGCAAGCACTCTGGACAAGAGGAACAGGTAAGGTCGTTATTAGAGCCGCTGGCACAATTGGCAATCACGTTATCGATGTTAAAGATGCAATTACCTTTGCATACTTAAATATCTTGCAATCACCAGTTCCATATGCAAATGGTGGACGTGCAATATTTAAGGTAACAGCTGATAAGGGAATTGGAAAGCCCTATATCGTCTGGCCTGCAGCTGTCGAGCCAACTCTTGAGCTTCGCACAACGCTTTCAAGTGTTGGTTTAAATCCAAATACAAAGGCCGTTGCAAAGCTTTCAAAAACAAGCGGCCCAATACTTACGAAAACAACTTTCAGTGCCACGGGACTTACTTCAAGTGGAACACATCAACTGGTGTGGGCCTCGGTTGTAGGTAACCGTGTGAACTGCACCGGAACCTGCTGGGTTTATAACTCCATCCCACTTGCTACCGTCAATGTTACTGGAAGCTCAATGAGTAGTGATATTACGATCCCAGATAATTTAGGTGGATGGCATGTAATCCAGCTAAAGCAAGGCGATGTCATTGAAGCACAAGCTGCGTTTTATGTTAAGCACAGCATCATGCCTTTCTATGACAAGGCCGGAAAAGTAATTGGAATGGGTATTGCTAAGGCAGATAACTCAGGTTCAGTCGAAGCATTTGCTAAAGGTGGCGCTGGAGCTCCTTCCACCACCTTCAAGGCTGGCGAAGAGATAACTATTAGCATCAAGGGTGTTGGTTGGACCCAACTAGATAACACAATGGCTGTCACATATGACAATAGCTACGTGGGCTATGGTTGCGGATTTAATTCAAATGGATACATGGTGATTCACATTACGGCGACAGGCGCACCAGGTACTCACATTATTGATTTACGTCCCATCCTTTATACACAGCAGCCATCATTTGCTAATACTCCATATGGAATGGTCCCGATCCTGTCGGCCGACCGTGACTTTGCTGGATTGGCACTTGGATATACAGTCCCATCAATTCACTTCGCAATTACAGTAGTAAAGTAAAAGAAAGTTAAGAGGCTAAAGCCTCATCTCTGGTTAATCCAGGGGTGAGGCTTTAGTTTTTAAGAATCGAGCAACAGGCGTTGGTAACCACCAATTCCAGCGACCAAGTAGAACCATGGTGCTGGGCAATAAGAGCCCTCGAATAATCGTTGCATCAACTAGAACACCGACTCCTAGGCCGATACCTAACTGCTGCAGCCCTGCAAAGTGGCCTGTGACGAAGCCGCTCACTGCAGCCAGGAAAATGATGGCAGCGGCGCTTACAACCCCGCCAGTGTGGGCTAGGCCTTCAACAACGGAATCGTTATTACTTGCCCCGGCCTCGCGCGCCTCACGCATCCTTGAGACGAGAAAGAGTTCGTAATCCATCGAGAGGCCAAAGAGGATTGCAAATAGAAAAATAAGCACCCATGCCTCTATCTGATCAAGGCGATAGGTTTGTAAGAAAGATGAGGCAAATCCAAAACGAAAGACGGCAACTAATGCTGCAAAGGCGACTGCGACGGATAGCAAGTCCAGTGCGATTGCTTTAAGCGGAAGAATGAGCGAACGTAAGGCGCGCACGAGAAGGAGATAAGTAAGTAGAAGCGCAAGACCGATAATCCAAGGGAGTGAATTAATAATTGTGCGGATGAGATCGACACCTTGGGCTGGGGCACCACCGAGATATAGTTTTGCTTCGCTACTAAATCCAGATTGTGTCAAATTGATTGTGCGCAAAACCCCGACTAATTGATCGCTCTCTGGCATTCCGAGCACATGTCTGCCAACAACGAAGATTCTTACATACCGGCCGTCGGCATCGATAAATGGAAGCTTAGACTCACTGGCAACGATAAAGATTTCGGGGTTTTTAGATAGTTGTTTTGCCAGTTTCAATCGTGCTGCATCTACCGAAGGCGTGGTCGC
>CAXNCU010000050.1:0-7434 GCA_964200985.1 Candidatus Planktophila sp. | reverse complement strand
GAGAAAGAGCCATGGATTCTGGCTAAAGATCCAGCCAATCAGGCCGCACTTGAGGCAATTTTGTACAACACCGCCGAATCACTTCGTGCACTCGCTGTTTTATTGCATCCAGTAATGCCGGCAACATGTGAAAAATTGTGGCAGAGCTTAGGTGCACAAGCAAAGTTGGGTGATTTGTCGTCGCAAAAAATGAGCGATGTCGCAACATGGGGCCAGCTTCCTGCTGGTGCAACCATCACTAAGACACCAGTCTTGTTTCCTCGCTTAGAAACGAACGCTTAAGAAATATGGCTGATCGCCACAACCGCGATATCGATCGCCCGAGGGCGCTGTTACCAGAGCCTCTACCTGTTGCAACAGTTGATTCACATGCTCACATGGAGATCATTACAGATACTGCGCCAGATTCGAAAGAGGTAGGAGATGTTATTGCCGAGGCGAAATCAGTAAACGTTGATCGCATCGTGCAAGTTGGTTACTCTGCCGAACAATCAAAGTGGTGCGTAGCTGCTGCAGAAAAATGGAGTACCTCGGTGCTTGCAGCCGTGGCACTTCACCCAAATGAGGCACCAGTAGTTGAAGATTTAGAGGCCGACTGGGCGATTATCGCCCAGCTTGCCGAGCATCCACGCGTGCGAGCCATCGGAGAAACAGGTTTAGATTATTTCCGCACTCCACCCGAACTACGCGGAGTCCAACAAGAGTCATTCAAATGGCATATTGAATTAGCTAAAAAAACTAATAAAGCGTTGGTCATTCATGATCGAGATTCTCATGATGATGTCTTATCCGTGCTACTTGAAGTCGGAGCCCCGCAGAAGGTTATCTTTCACTGCTTTTCTGGCGATGTTGCCATGGCTAAAACCTGCATTGAGCGTGGATACACACTCTCTTTCGCAGGAACATTAACCTTTAAAAATGCACCTGCGCTTCGCGAGGCTGTAAAACTTGTTCCGATCAATCAGTTACTGGTTGAAACCGATTCACCCTTTTTAGCGCCAATGCCACACCGAGGCGCCGGCAATACTCCCGCACAGATTGCAACTATCGTGCGAGCGATGGCTATCGAGCGTGAGTGCGACTTAGGCGAGTTGGCCTTTGCATTGAGTAATAACGCCGAACGTTTATTTGGAAGCTTTGCGCCATGAGCCTGCTTGGTGCAGCGCAGATCCGTGAATTAGCTGCCTCCTTAGATTTAAAACCTTCAAAATCCCTTGGACAGAACTTCGTCATTGATTCAAATATATGTACCAAAATTGTTCGCGTAGCTGGCGTTACTGCCGATGACATTGCACTTGAAATTGGGCCAGGCTTAGGCTCTTTGACCCTAGCTCTCTTGCAATCGGCGAAATCGGTTATTGCAGTTGAGATTGATCATCGACTAGCCACACAGTTACCAATTACAGTGGCCGAACATTTCCCCGCACCTGAACACCTGACTGTGATTAATGGCGATGCATTGACTCTAAAAGAGCTACCTGTAACTCCAACAGTTTTGGTCGCAAACTTGCCTTACAACGTCTCAGTCCCCGTTTTGCTAAATCTACTCGAGCGATTTCCAACTCTTCGAAGCGGTGTTGTTATGGTGCAGGCCGAAGTTGCCGATCGACTATCCGGGCGACCCGGTACTAAAGAGTATGGAATCCCTTCAGTAAAGGCGGCTTGGTGGGCCGAAGTAAAAGGCGCTGGTTCAATCTCGCGATCAGTGTTTTGGCCGGCCCCTAACGTTGAATCAAAACTCGTCTCCTTCACCCGCCGAGCAACACCCGGAAGTGAAGAGCTACGCAAAAAAACCTTCACGATTATCGATGCCGCATTTGCCCAGCGCCGCAAGATGTTGCGATCTGCACTTTCGACTCTTTACGGCTCATCATCGGCTGCTGAAGCGATTTTGATTCGTGCAGGTATTGATCCAACGCTTCGTGGAGAGTCGTTGGAAATCTCAAGTTTTTGCGCCATTGCATTATCTGAACCTGACAATCTCTAGCCAAGGTAATAGGGTCAATTCATGTCAGTTAAGAGCGTCACCGTACGCGTACCGGCCAAGGTCAACTTGCAGCTTTCTGTGGGCCCACGTGAGAGCGATGGATTTCATAACCTCGTAACTGTTTTTCAAGCCATATCGATCTATGACGATATCACCGTAACTTTTGCGCCAGCTAAGAGTGGCGTGAGCATTTCAATCTCGGGCGATCAACGACATGGCGTTCCAGCCGATGAAAGCAATTTAGCGATGAAAGCCATTGCGTTAATGGCTAAAGAGTATGACTTAGTCATCGATGCTCATGTCGAGATTAAAAAATCAATCCCAGTTGCAGGAGGCATGGCAGGGGGAAGCGCTGATGCTGCTGCAGCAATTGTTGCGATCGATTATTTGTACTCACTTGGAATGAGCCGCGAAGAGATGTCAGAAGTGGCCGCACAGTTAGGAAGTGATGTTCCATTTATGTTAAGCGGTGGAACTGCGATTGGTACAGGTCACGGTGATCAATTAACTGCAGCGCTTTCGCGCGGTACGTACCATTGGGTTTTAGCGCTATCAAGTGTTGGCTTATCTACGCCCGCGGTTTATGGTGAATGCGATCGCCTTCGCTCTGAGTTAGAAATCGCAGAGCCAGCCACAAACGAGCAGTTAATGCAGGCCTTACTTGCCGCAGATCCAAAGGCAGTGGGTGCGCATTTGATAAATGATTTGCAGGCGGCGGCATGTTCATTGCGTCCGGCGCTGCGATTAGTTCTAGATGTTGGTCAAGAGTATGGAGCCCTCGGTGCTCTAGTTTCAGGATCCGGGCCAACCGTTGCATTTTTAGTTAGCGATGAAGAGGCGGGCCTTGATTTAGCTGTGGCGTTAACGGCAAGTGGCGTCGTCGGAAGCGTCGCCCGTGCCTATGGACCAGTTGCTGGGGCAAAAGTTCTCACCTGATTGCATGGCTCGGTGGTCATGAGCACCACCTTTTATAAGGGAGAATACGGGTTCCGCCATTGTGTAGTGGCTAGCACATGGGCCTTTGAAGCCCAGGGTCCAGGATCGATACCTGGTGGCGGAGCCATAAGAGGCAGGGATAAGTATTAGCCAAGGCCACCGATAGACTTGCACCGTGACCGTAGAAACCGTGATTGTTCTAGCAGCAGGTGACGGCACACGGATGAAATCAGGTCAAGCAAAAGTTCTCCATAGTGTTGCAGGACGATCACTTCTTGGACATGTACTCGCAGCAGTTGATCATCTTGAGCCCACACACATTCGTGTCGTCGTCGGAGCCAATCGCATTAGCGTTGAGACACACGTGGCGCAGATTTCACCGAATGCAACTATCGTCTTTCAAGAAAAACGCGGGGGCACCGGTCACGCCACGCAGTTAGCGCTCGCAGGCACCACTCCAGCAGGAACGACCTTGGTTTTAGCCGGAGATACCCCAATGCTGACTGGGCAATCACTAGCGGCATTTCTTGATGCGCATAAAGCTGGAAGTTTTGCCGCCTCGGTTTTAACTGCAGAGCACCCAGAGCCAACTGGGTATGGTCGCATTGTTCGCGACGATAGTGGTCAGTTGTTGCGAATCGTTGAAGAGCGCGATGCGACAGAGGATGAGAGATTTATTTTTGAGATTAACTCAGGTGTTTACGCCTTCGATAGCGCCAAATTAGCAAGTGTTATCGGCGAGATTACTGATTCAAACTCACAGGGAGAGCTCTACTTAACCGATGTTATTGGAATCTTAAAGAAAGCCGACGAATCAATTGCAGCGATTCTGCTTGAAGACTTCACTGAAATATTAGGAGTCAATGATCGCGTTCAATTAGCTGAAAGTGCTGCAATGCTTCGCGATCGAATTAACGATCAATGGATGCGTGAAGGCGTAACAATTATTGATCCAACGACTACGTGGATAGATGCAACGGCCAAACTCGCACCTGATGTCACGGTGCATCCAGGAAGTGCGATTTTGGGTTTAACAACGATTGCAACTGGCGCCGTTATTGGCCCACGCACAACCCTTACCGATTGTGTAGTCAAAGAAGGCGCATCAATCCTTGAGTCCATCGCCACTAATTCAGTGATTGGTGAGGCAGCAGTTGTTGGGCCATTTACATATTTACGTAGTGGAAGCGTCTTGGGCGATAGCGCGAAGGCTGGAGCATTCGTTGAGATGAAAAACTCAACACTCGGCACTGGCTCGAAGGTTCCACATCTTTCATACGTGGGGGATGCGACTATCGGCGAAGGAAGCAATATCGGTGCTGCGACAATTTTTGTTAACTACGACGGTGTTGATAAGCATCACACAACAGTCGGCGATCATGTACGCATTGGTAGCGACACAATGCTCGTGGCCCCTGTTTCTATTGGTGACGGGGCATATACGGCGGCAGGTTCTGTCATAACAGAAGATGTTCCGCCAGGTGCAATTGGTGTTGGCAGGGCAAAGCAGAGAAATGTATTAGGTTGGGTCATGCGCAAGCGTGCAGGCTCAATGTCCGCGTTAGCAGCCGAAGCTAAAGAGAAGAAAGGCTAATAAATGAGCGAAATCCGTTTATCGTCCGAAAAGAAATTACGTCTTTTTGCAGGTAGAGGATTTCCAGAATTAGCCGATCAGGTAGCCGAAGAGCTCGGCATCCCGTTGACACCAACATCTGCCTATGACTTTGCAAATGGCGAAATCTTTGTGCGGTTCGAAGAGTCAGTTCGAGGGTGCGATGCATTTGTTATTCAAAGCCATACAACTCCAGTTAATAAACAGATCATGGAACAGCTCATCATGGTCGATGCACTTAAGCGTGCATCTGCAAAACGCATCACAGTAGTTGCGCCGTTTTATGGTTATGCCCGCCAAGATAAGAAGAGCCGTGGCCGCGAACCAATCACCGCTCGTTTAATGGCAGATCTCTTTAAAACCGCTGGCGCCGATCGACTCATGTGCGTTGACTTACACACCTCGCAGATTCAAGGATTCTTTGATGGTCCTGTAGATCATCTCTTTGCACTGCCAATGCTTGCAAACTATGTCGGCAGTAAAGTTGATCGCAGCCGTTTAACCATCGTTTCGCCGGATTCAGGTCGAGTTCGAGTTGCCGAACGTTGGTCAGATTTACTGGGTGGCTGTCCAATTGCATTTATTCACAAAACCCGCGATCCGCGTATTCCAAATGAGGCAACTGTTGGCCGCGTTGTCGGTGACGTGCAGGGACAGACATGTGTAGTCATCGATGACATGATCGATACTGCTGGCACCATCACAAAGGCAGTCGATGCTTTATTTGAAGCTGGCGCAAAGGATGTCATCATCGCCGCAACGCACGCAGTTTTATCAGGCCCGGCAGTTGAGCGCTTACGTGATTGCAGAGCATCTGAAGTTGTTATTACAAATACTCTGCCGATATCTGAGGATCAAAAATTTGATGGGCTGACTGTTCTTTCAATCGCCCCACTTTTGGCGCGGGCCATACGCGAAGTCTTTGAGGACGGCTCAGTCACAAGCCTCTTTGACGGCCTTTCATAAGCGTAATTTGCACAATCTCTACCTCGCAGGCTAACCTTTGGGCTGTTCCGGCGAGGGTATGAATTTACTTCCGTAATCGACGGTGTGGGTTAATTCTCCTGCTGGGACTTTGTGTAAACACCGAAGCTCTCAGAGAAAAATTATTTAAGGGGAAAAAAATGGCAGAGATTACTATCAATGGCGTCGTTCGTACCGAATTTGGTAAAGGCGCTTCACGTCGTGCACGTCGCGATGGGTTAGTTCCTGCCGTTATCTACGGCCATGGTGAGAAGCCACAGCACATCACACTGCCAGCACGCGAACTCGGCGTTGCTCTTAAGCAGTCAAACGTTTTGCTCGACATCGTTATCGATGGAAAGACCGAGCTCACACTTCCAAAGGCGATTGTTCGCCACCCGCTTAAGCAAATCCTTGAGCACATTGACTTAGTTCTTGTTCGTCGCGGAGAAAAAGTTGTTGTCGCTGTTCCAATTCATACAGTCGGCGAGCACGATCGCGATGGCGTACTTGAGCATGTAAACAACACTATTGACGTACGCGTTGAGGCAACTGCAATTCCTAGCTTCATTGAGCTCAACATCGCTGGTCTTGCAGCCGGTACTTCACTTTATGCTGGAGATGTCGTTCTTCCAGCAGGCGTTGAACTCGAATCAGATGTGAAGATGATCGTTGTCCACCTATCTGAGCGCTCAACTGCAGTTGAAGAAGCTGCACCAGTTGCAGCTGCAGCAGATGCAACTGCGGCAGCACCTGCAGCCGCTGTTGAAAC
Source organism: Candidatus Planktophila sp. (assembly GCA_964200985.1). Classification (GTDB taxonomy): domain Bacteria; phylum Actinomycetota; class Actinomycetes; order Nanopelagicales; family Nanopelagicaceae; genus Planktophila. The sequence continues at coordinate 1,164 of CAXNCU010000050.1, read as the reverse complement.
GGAAAAGTAGGGCGCCAAACCCTTACCATTACCGTTATGACGTGGTTGGTAGTGGGGCTCGGTAATCCGGGCGATCAATACGCTGCCACCCGTCACAACGTAGGTCAGATGGTTATTGACGAGCTTATTCGTCGACACAGTATTAAATTAACTTCACATAAATCCCGTACTGAAATTGCAGCTTATAAATTAGGTATGGGAGAAAACACCCAATCAATAATTCTGGCCAAATCTAAGGGCTACATGAATGAGACCGGCGGGCCGATAAAGGCTCTTGCAAATTTTTACTCAGTAGAGACAGAAAACATCATTGCTTTACATGATGAGCTCGATATTGCCTTTGCAACCATCCGCAGCAAAATCGGTGGTGGCGATAATGGCCATAATGGACTTAAATCAATGACTTCAGCCTTTGGAACACCCGACTATTATCGAGTGCGCCTTGGAATAGGAAGACCCATGGGTCAACAAGATCCAGCGGATTTTGTGCTCAAAGCCTTTTCAAAGATTGAACAAAAAGATTTGGCAGAGTTTATTGTCCGCGGTGCAGATGTAGTTGAATCCTTAATCACTCAAGGCCTTGAGCGCACCCAGACTTCTTTCAACAGCTAATTTCTAACCAGTATTTCTAAGCCCTGCGGCAACGCCGTTAATAGTTAGCAGTAATGCTCGCTGCACAATTGGATCGGCCGCACCGTCAGTATCGCGAACACGTTTAAGCAGGTTAATCTGCAATAAGTGGATGGGCGATAGATAAGCATCTCTAACCTGCAAGGTTCGAGCCAAAATCGCTTGGTCTCCCAATAAAGAGCTCTTCTTGGTTAAGAGTAAAATTTCGGCGACAGTTAAATCGAACTCATCTTGGATCGTGTCTAAGAAGTGATGGAGCTCGCCGGGAACGAGGGCATCTACATAGCGACGGGCCAGAGCTAAATCTGTTTTAGCTAAAGTCATTTCAACGTTGCTAATAAAGGTGTTGAAAAAGTGCCACTCGTGAAGCATCGTGGCAAGATCATTAGATTTTCCAGCCTCGCGTGCGGCTTTGAGACCAGATCCAACCCCAAACCATCCTGGGACGATTTGGCGAGATTGAGTCCAGCCAAATACCCAGGGAATCGCACGAAGCGCATCTAGCCCGCCGTGTGCATCCGGGCGGCGAGATGG
>CAXNCU010000049.1:0-7515 GCA_964200985.1 Candidatus Planktophila sp. | reverse complement strand
AAGGATGCTCGCAATTCAGAGATTAAGCGATTTGGTGAAAATGTAATAAGCGTCCAGACTGCTCAAATTGAGCAGATGAAAATTATGATCAAACGTCTTAGTTAAAGCCTAAGGAACCGGGTTATTTTCTAAAGGACAGGTCGGCCTTTTTCATTTCTGCTACCAATACTCTGATGGTATTTGGGTCTATGCCGTCTAACTCTTTTATTGCTGCGAGTGAGGTTTTACGTAGATCACTTAATTGAAACAATCCATCGTCAACTAAAGCACGCCTGGCAGGTGCGGAAAGACCTATTTCGCGCCATGCCCCATCAACGGCGGCGTAAGCATCAATCACGACATCACTATTCGTAACTGCTGAATCCTTTGCTGATCTCTTGGCCGCCCGCGCCGCCGCGCCAGCCCGCTTGGCTTCTGCTGCAAGTTTTTTAATCTTTGCAGGTGATTGTTTAGCCATTATCAAAACTCCGTTCCTCACAAAATAGAAACCTCACGAAATACATTCCTCACGAAATAGAAACCTCACGAAAGAATTTTCTGCGTTGCGCTCAACAAATTTTGTGATTACCGTGAGTGAGGGGTTACCCTTGCGTTAGGTAGTTCACGAAAACGTGAGATTTAATAGATCAAATGCCTCTCCACATTGAAGGAAGTTCTCATGCTTAAAACCTCTACTAACTCTACAAGCCTACGTGCATTTGCAATCGTATCCCTCGTCGGATTCTTCTTTATCTCCAGCTCGGTAAGTGCAAACGCCACGTATGTAGTAAATGTTTCTCCGGCTAAAAACGCTTCAGCCGGGAGCTTTACATGTGCTGAGGGCGGCAAGTGCGCCATTGGCGATACAGGTCCAGGTGGGGGAAGAGTCTTTTATATTCTTGAGGCATCGACGAAATCTGCCTGGCATTATTTAGAAGTAGCCCCAGATGCATGGAACTCTGGAAAAGCCGATCCGAGTACTCCATGGTGCTCCAATAGTGAAAACTTTATGAAAGTGCTAAATACTGTTGCCACGCCTGTTCGATCAGATACAAGTAGCCTCATTGGTGCTGGCGCAAGAAATTCAAAGGCGATGCTTTCTAACTGTGAAACTGGAGCAGCAAACATAGCTTCTGCATATAACGGAGGCGGAAAATATGACTGGTACCTGCCATCGGCCGAAGAGCTTAATCAACTGTATAAAATCAGAAATGCCTTAGGCATTTTTGCCTCCGGAAATTATTGGTCCTCAACAGAGGTTTCAGCTAATTATGGAAAGACGCACGCCTTCAAGACTGGTTTCGCGAGCTTTACTACGAAAAAAACCTGCGCCCATGTTCGCCCGATTAGAGCTTTTTAGCCCAATCGCTCTTTAGCACAACAGTTTTTTAGAACGTGCATTGTGCGGGAAAAGGGACTTCCGCGCTTTCTCTAGATAAGCCTCCCAACATTAAGCCTGGGGAATGCTTTAAAAAGCTTAGCCTTCGTCGTATGGTTACGCCGTGAACCTAGACTTAAACAAGTTACGCACAATCTTTTCTGCCTCTTTAGCCTCTGATTGCCTGGATCATTTGAACTATCGCAATCAAGTACTTGGCTCGGACATTACGATGATTTCAGGTGAAGGCGTCATGATGGGGTACGCATTTCCAGTCAAGTTGGAAATTGTTGAAGCAGCACCTGAAGTTCCATACATCGGGTTACTTAAAGCACTTGATGCCGTCGGGAAAGATCAGGTGTATGTGTCTCCAACCAATCGTCACGGTCACGGCTCTTTATGGGGCGAACTTCTCTCGACTGCTTGCGCTTTTAAAGGTGTTGCCGGAACGCTAACCGACGGACCAGTACGCGATGTTGCCCGCACAAGGGCATTGGGATTTAAAGTCTTCGGAGTAAATACAAGTCCGCTCGATATAAATAGTCGATACGAAGTGGTCGCACACGATGTTCCAGGCGTGATTGATGGAGTGAGAATCAATCCAGGAGATCTAATTGTTGCCGATCTTGATGGAGTTGTTGTTGTTCCCAAGGGTGTGATCGGCGAGGTTGTTCGTAGAGTTGAAGAAAAGGATGCGGGTGAGAATCAATTCCGCAAAGCGGTTAAAGAGGGCATGAGCCCAAGTGCAGCATTTGCTAAATACGGCGTCCTCTAGGAGGGAACCTCTTTCTAGCAACCAAACTAAGACGATTATTTTTTATAGTTCAAGAACAAGTTTTCCGGTAGTTGTTCGAGCTTCCAGATCTTGATGTGCCTGTGACGCATTCTCTAGTGTGTATCGTCCACCAATTCGCACATTTATATGGCCATTTAAATGAGCCTTGAATACCTCATTGGCACGCCAAAGCAGTTCTTCTCGATTCGAAATAAAATGTTTCAATGTTGGTCGGCTGAGGAAAATCGAATTCGCGGTTAGCTTGGTCAAATCAATTGGTGGGACTGGTCCGCTTGCATATCCATAGATTACGAGAGATCCACGTGGGCGAACGCAGGAGAGACTTTCGTCGAATGTAGTTCTTCCGATACCGTCATAGACAACATGTGCGCCGCCACCGTTACTAAATTCCATAACCAGTTCTTGAAACCCTGAGTACCCAATCGCGAGATCAGCGCCATTTCCCAAGCAGAGTTTTCGCTTTGCATCTGTCGAAGCCGTTGCGATTACGAGGCCACCGAGCGATTTAATAAATTGGGTAAGCAAGAGTCCAACTCCGCCAGCCCCAGCGTGTACGAGGGCTAAGTTTCCCGGCCTGATGTTGTAGGAATCAACGGCGAGATAATGCGCAGTCATTCCTTGAAGAAGAAGCGCCGTTGCTTGTGCATCATCGATTCCATCTGGGATTGGAATGAGTTCTTGACTTGGAAGTGTTGCAACCTCGGCATATCCGCCAGTCGATGCGACCCAACCGACTCGCATACCAACCGACAAATCTGAGGGTGCAGCGCCGTTTATTTCGCGAATAACTCCCACGCCTTCAACTCCAGGAGTGAATGGCAGCGGACGTGGGTATAAACCGCTGCGATGGTAGGTGTCGATAAAGTTGACGCCTGCCACCAGGACATCGACGAGAGATTCGTTCTCGCCCATGATTGGAATTGGGCGATCAACGCATTTCAATTTCTCTGGCCCGCCGGTTTCAGCGATCTCAATGGCTTTCATGCTACCGATTCTAAAGTTTTATCAAGGATGTGTACATTGCAACATCCCTGAATTCTGCTTTAGTAGCGGGCTTGAAAACGACCACCTCTTTCGAAAATATCGAGGCGTAACTAAAACAATTTTGGTGTGAGAGTTTTTTCAAGCGTGGAATACCACTCTTGGCCAAGAAGTATCGGCGGATGCTCTTTGTCCTCCAAAGAGCCGTCAAAAACTCCCTGATCTGGGTTCTGACGAACCTGATAGAGACTAGCGTGGCGCGATTCTCCTTCCCATTGCAACCATTCCTCCCATGGCAACTCTTTCCTTAACTGTGCATCGTTAGAGAAAGAATGAAGCACGCCTGTAGATATGAGGCTATATGGATAGACAATCCATTGAAAATCTTCGTAAGGGTTTTTCTCTAACGATGAATTTCTGGCAGGTGCCAAGAAAACCTCTTCGAAGTTGAGATTTATGGAAACGCAAAATTTTTCTACTCCAGAGGATCGAAGTTGTGCTGCGAAATCCTCACTCCAAGAATTGGCGCTCTTTACCATTTAGTGTCCTTTCATATTGATGTTTCGATTGTTCAAGCTCACCCATCCCAACTCCTGGAACTCTCCGGAAGCATTACGCAGACTTTAAAGGTGATGAGGGGGCAAGGGAATGCCCTAGTTTCAACTATTTTGGGTTTTTTCCGCAATGTAAGAATCCCCGTATTTGTAAAATTATTACTTACTAATCGAACAAATAGGAAAGTAGTTATTGAGTGAAAATTTAAGACAGTAATGGTGGAAGGAACAAAATTGCGCCAACGTCACCAACCAGTTTTGCTCCTATGGCAGCCGCCGGGATTACGAAGGTTTCTCCAGATCTAATCCCAATCTCACCCGCATCCCATGTGAGATGACCACTGCCATGGCTCACAATAAGAATAGAAAATGAGTTTGAAGGCAATGTAACTTCAGAGGTTGTAATAACTCGGAGTGCTCTAAAGAATTCATCACCCTCTTTGGCAAAGAGAGAGTTGATATTCGAGCAGTCTGTCTTGAGTAGTTCGCGCTCTTTAGGAAAATAGTTTTCAATTGCGTATGGATCAGGTTTTAGGGTCAGTCCTGAGATTACTTTCTCCCAACCCAGCCCCAAGGTTGCAGCGCTCTGACTTAACCCAAAGCTTTTATATTCACACAAGATTGAAAAAGAGGTGGGCTCTTGGCATTCGGCAATCAAGGTCCCTGGTCCAATTGCGTGCAATGTTCCGGCTGGCACATAAATAACTTGACCAACCGAGACGGTGTATTCATTCATCAATCCTAAAATCTTTTCAACAGATTGATCATGAATATGACGTGCGAGCTCCTCGGCGGAAATCTCATCTCGCATTCCTAGCCAAATTTTAGAACCTGGGTCAGTGTCAAGAACAATCCAACCTTCGGTCTTTCCAAAGAAACTATTGAGATGTTGCTTTGCAAAATCGCGAGTTGGATGTGCGTGTATCGGCAATCGCTCACCGGCATCCAGGAGTTTTACAAGCAAAGAGCTATTGTCCTTCATGATTTTGGAAAGTTCCTCGCCCAACCATGCTTGCGGATTCGCCGTAATCAAATCATCGAGGAAGCCTTCTTCTGTTACAGAAGTGCCAGTTTTCGGATTAGCACCTTGAGGCAGAATGCTCGGCGGCAGTTTTGTAATTGACCCGACCCAATCTTCAGGGCCTTGGACATCATTGGGTTGAGCTCGGAATTTATTAATCTTTGCTCCACCTGCATAAAAAACAGGGACTCGATTATCAGCAAGTTTTAGTGGCCTCACGGCAGAGCTTGACATAGTCAGAGAGTATTGAGCGGGGTTACCCAAGGCAAGAAAAAATTCACATGGCGTTTTTTATTAATGTTTCACAATTGTTCTTTTGGGTAATCAACAAAGCATGTGTGCGGGAGAAGGGACTTGAACCCTCACGTCCGAAGACACAGGTTCCTAAGACCTGCGTGTCTGCCATTTCACCACTCCCGCGAAACCCACCCAAAAGTGGCTAGCACTCTTGAATGGATAGGTTGCGAGTTTAGAGGTAAATTACCGATGTACCAAACGGAGCCATCGCACGTGAATTGAAAGGCGTAACACCATGTCATTAACACCAACCCCAGCAGATAAGTTCACTTTCGGTCTTTGGACCGTTGGATGGCAGGCCCGCGATCCCTTCGGTGATGCAACACGAGGCGCCCTAGACCCAGTTCGAACCGTTAATGAACTGGCGGCACGCGGTGCTCACGGCGTGACGTTTCACGATGATGATTTGATTCCATTTGGAAGTGATGAAGGTGCGCGTCGCACACACATAGATCGCTTTAAGAAAGCTCTCGCTGAGACTGGCATGAAAGTGCCAATGGCGACCACAAATTTATTCACGCACCCAGTTTTTAAAGATGGCGCTTTTACATCCAACGATAAAGATATTCGCCGTTTTGCTCTGCGTAAGGTGATGAAGAATATCGAGCTCGCAGTTGAGCTCGGCGCAAAGACTTATGTTTGCTGGGGCGGCCGAGAAGGTGCCGAGTCCGACGGGGCAAAAGATGCTTATGTTGCCCTCGATCGTTTCCGCGAGGCTTTTAATACTTTAGGCGAGTTCGTCACCGATAATGGTTATGACATTAAGTTTGCTATCGAACCTAAGCCCAATGAACCACGCGGCGATATTTTCTTGCCAACAATTGGCCACGCATTGGCATTTATTTACACTCTTGATCGACCTGAGCTCGTCGGCTTAAATCCGGAGGTTGGACATGAACAAATGGCTGGACTCAACTTTGTTCATGGAATTGCACAGGCGTTATGGCAGAAGAAGTTGTATCACATTGATCTAAATGGCCAGCATGGTCCGAAGTTTGACCAAGATTTGGTCTTTGGTCACGGCGATCTTAAGTCGGCATTTTTCCTCGTTGATCTGCTCGAGCGCTATAAGTACGACGGCCCAAAGCACTTTGATTACAAGCCAGGACGTACTGAAAATGATAAGGGCGTATGGGAATCGGCAACGGCCAATATGCGCACATACTTAGCTCTCAAAGAGCGTGCACTGGCTTTCCGTGCCGACCCTCGAGTTATCGCAGCGATGGCTGAATCAAATATCCCAAGCCTGAATGAGGCAACGCTTAATGCAGGCGAGACATGGAAGGATCTTGCAAAAGATTCATTCGACGTCGAAGCTGCAGGCACACGCGGATATGGCTATGAAGCCATTGATCAGTTAGCCCTTGAACACTTAATGGGTGTTAAATAGGTTTTATTGACGAACTACAAAAATTGCATCGACTTCAACAGGACTGTTGAGTGGCAGTGATGCAACACCAATAGCTGTACGCGCATGCTTACCTGCCACATCACCAAACACGTTGAGGATTACTTGGCTTGCGCCATGTGCAACCAAATGCTGATCAGAGAATCCATCTGCACTTGCAACATAGATACCAAGGCGGGCAACGTACTCGATTTTATCGAGAGACCCTAACTCTTTTTGTACAGATTCCAAGACATTCATAGCACAGACCCAAGCACACTCTTGTGCAAGTTCCATGTTTACTTCGCTACCAACAAGCCCTGTAGCAACCATCGTCTCTCCGCGACGAGCGACTTGCCCAGAGGCGTAAAAAGAGTTGTTAAGGTATCGGATTGGAGACAGAGCGATATTAAATGCACTTGTCGGTTTCGAGGCAAGCGCCTTAAAGTTATCGTCAAAACTCATAATGTAGAACCTTTCGTTGTGTGTGAATTACTGCTCGAATGTAATCAATCCGCGGCCCGGGCCGCCCTTTGCTAGAACTTCAAAGGCTTTGTCTGCCTCATCTAATCGATAATGTCCTGTGAGTAAAGAGTCTAAGTCCAATTTGCCATTGAGGTACAACTCAATCAGCTTCGGAAATTCAACGTGTGGATTGGATGATCCGTACTTGCTGCCGATCATTCGGCGCTCACCGGCGAGGATCCTTGCAGTTGGATCGAATTCAAGAGTCGCCCCGCTCGGAGGTGCACCCAGAATAACCATGGTTCCACCGGCGCTTAACATGGTAAGGGCATTAATCATTGCCTTAGTACTTCCAACAGCGGCAATTGAATAATTTACGCCTCGAGGACAGATCTTTAAGGTGACAGCAATAACATCTTCAGTCGCAGCATTTATTGTGTGAGTAGCTCCTAATTTAACAGCCAACTTAAGGGCCGCATCTGATGTATCGATAGCGATAATCGGGAATGCTCCAGCAACACGAGCACCTTGAATGGAGTTAAGCCCAACGCCTCCGCAACCAACGACAGCAACGGATTCTCCTGGACGAGCGCCGGCGGCATTTGTGACAGCACCAAATCCAGTCGTAACAGAACACCCAATCAATGCTGCCATATC
>CAXNCU010000048.1:0-7609 GCA_964200985.1 Candidatus Planktophila sp. | reverse complement strand
TCAGGGGTAGGCGAGGTACACAAAGTTTTGCAGGCTTCCCTACTAAAGAAAACAACTATTACCTGCATTAAAGGGAAATTAACCAAGAAAGTCACTGCGGTAAAGCCAGTCTGCCCAAAGGGCTATAAGAAGAAGTAGAAAATCCTCCCAGTGTGGGCTATCACTCGGGGCACAAGAGTGAATCGCAATGAGGTTGCTACATTTATTTCTGCTAAATCAAACTCCGACTTTATGGAGTAAGAAAAGAGAGCCACCTCAAGAGAATACCAGCCTAAATAATTCCATCGCATTAGTTCTAGTGCTACCTCTGCTCACTTGGATTGACGCTCTAACTTGCAACAGGGTTACCTTGAATTATGAGACTCTGGTTTTCTTCAGCACTTAAGAAACGGAGTCATTTTGTAGTTGGCTTAATAGTTGGAGCAGTTCTCTTTAGCGGTTCGGCATATGCAGTCACTACTCATATCCCAAGTAACTCAGCTTCAAGTTCTACGAACCCATTAGCAGCCAATGGAGGAGGAAAGGTCTATTGGGGAGTTGCCCCAATTTCTACCGTGATTAATGTAAGCAAAGAAATCAATACTGGCAGTCAGATGGTCAGGAAGATTATGTACACATTAAGAGCAGACGATTTGCCCGCTGGATATTACCAATTGCGTGGTGCAGTCAGCGGCGAGTGGGCGGAAACTGCAATTCGAGGAAGTCTTTTACGATGTTTCTTCCAGAGCGAATCGGAATATAGCCATGACGGTGCCTTTAAATGGGGCTCGGCAGTTATTGAAAGACAAAGCTGGAGCAGTGTCGTTCTTAATGCCTTCGGTGATTGGTCGACAGACCAAGATTCCGTTATGTATTTTGTATGTAAAGCCTCGGACTCACTTAAAGGGTTGACGGTTGAAGTAGAAGCGACTTCAGCCGTAGTTGCTGGCAAACTTCCCTAGTTCTCAGACAATCTTGAGCATCTAAGCGCGAATTTGGGTCCCCCGGGAATCTTCCTGGCCCTAGACTTGTTAAGTAAGGCAACTGCCAGAGTTTCTGGGAGTTAAACAAAAGGAGAGAAAAGTTATGCGCAGTTCAAACCCTGTTTTAGGACGGGCGTTTAATCAGCGTGGATACGCTGCATTTGATCCCAAGGCACAAACTGAGACCGACGCAGCGCTAGAGAATATTTATAACGCACCTGCCGCATCTTCATTGCGCACTGGTCGCATGACGATTGATGATGTTGTCACTCGCACTGGAATTTTATTTGCAGTTCTTGTCGCCGTTGGCGCAGCTGCATGGACCCTTAACTTAGGCGGCGGAGCGATGATGCTCGGCGTTTTCGGTGGCTTTGCTTTAGCCATGGTCAATGTTTTTAGCAAAACCGTTAAGCCGGGAATGATTATTGCCTACGCTGCCTTTGAAGGTTTGGCGCTTGGCACGATAAGTCATCTCTATAACAACATGTATCAGGGCATTGTTAGCCAGGCAATTATGGTGACGATCTGTGCATTTACCGGAATGTTGTTTGCTTATAAGAGCGGGCGAATCCGCGTGACTCCAAAGTTCACAAAGGTCTTAATGACGGCATTGATTGGCTACCTAGTTCTAGGTCTTCTCTCAATGATCGGATCATTCTTTGGTGCAAGCATCTACAACATGAGTGGCTTTGGTTTAATCCTTGCAACTGGTGGAATGGTTCTTGCCAGCTTCTTTTTGATTTTAGATTTTGATCAGATTCAAAAGGGCATAAACGCTGGTCTGCCAGAGCAAGAGTCATGGCGAGCTGCCTTTGGTTTAATGGTCACGATCGTATGGCTATACCTAGAAGTTCTGCGCCTTCTATCAATCTTGCGCGGTAATGACTAAGTAGAAAAGATTAATCGAGGGGCCTCAGATTATTAATCTGGGGCCTTTCGCCTTTCTCGGTCAAGTAGTTCTCGCGGGTCTCTGGAATTCGAGTTGTTAATAACGTGCCAAAAGCAAAAACGATCGCAGAGACTGCAAAAGCGGTGCGATAGGAGTACATGTCTGAGAGGACTCCAATTACGAGTGGACCAACAATCATTCCGGCATCCCCTGCCATCTGGAAGATTCCAATAACCTGCCCACCTCGACCACGAATAATGTCACCGACAATGCTAGATGGGGTTGTCGATAGATAAGCACTCCCGACGCCGAGGATGGACATCGCTACCAAGTACATCCAAGGGTGTACGGCAAGGGTTAAAACGATGACGCCAACCAATGCGACGCCCGAACCAATCACGGATGCGTATCTACGCCCTTTGAGATCAGATAATCGCCCGCCGCGCATAAGCAATGCTCCTTGGAAAACGGCGCTTAGGGCAAAGCCATAACCCACAACGGCCGTAGTTGAGTGCAGCTCTTCAGTGACAAAGACCGGCATGATTGATGCTCGCATGCCAAAGACAACCCAGTTAACTATAAAAGATAGGGCCAATGCTATTTGGTAAGGCTTCATTGCTAAGGCTTCGCGTATCGAAGTGTGCTCGCTTGTATCTAAATCTTTCTCGCCCTTACCGATCTTCTCTCCTTTGAGAAAAAGGTAAGCAACAATCCCTGAAACCATGAGCATTGCAGAGTATGCAAAGAATGGTGCACGCAAGGAAATCAATGAGAGTAATCCGCCGATGGCAGGTCCTGAAACACCACCGACTAAGAAGGCGCCGTTATAGACCGATTGTGCACGGCCTCGATGCTCATCATCGACTGAACGCATGATGACCGAACCTGCAGCAACGGAAAACATTGATGAGCCAAGTCCTCCAGCTGCGCGGAAAAAGAGTAGCTGATGATAAGAAGTAGCCATACCTGCAAGAAAAACAAAGAGCGCAACCATGAATACGCCAGTCGAGAAAACCGCTCTTTCGCCAAATAGATCGACGAGCTTTCCCGAAATAAGACCAGAGGCAAAGCGAGTAATTGCAAACATTGAAACAATTAACCCGATCGCGGCGTTATTGACACCAAAGGTACGCGCAAAAACGGGTATCGCTGGTAAAACGATTCCGAAACCAACGGCAACAAAAAAGGATGCCGCAACGAGAACTGATATCTCGCGCGGCAGATCCTTAAATGGAGATTGCATTAACCGATTGATTCTCCAGCTGCCTCTTCACGCGCGGCTGCATAATCTTGCGTTGTACGTAGTGGGGTTTCACGCAGCATGAGTGCAAGCAATAGACCGAGCGCCGTAATTGGTGCCGCGGCATAGAAGACAATATGGAACGAGCTAACGAATGCCTCTAGGGCCGTCTGTTGAATTACTGGTGGAAGTGTTTTTAGAACGGCCGTGCTGTTTGAGATCCCCTCTAGTTGACTCATATCAAAACCATCAAGTGCCTTTGGATCGGTTTTAGCAAGATCTGCAAAGCCTGTAGTTAAATAATGTCCAACACGGTTAGTCAAGATACTTCCAAAGATTGCAGTGCCAAAGACCGAGCCAAGTGAGCGGAAGAAGGTATTACTGCTTGTGGCAACGCCCATATCCTTGTAATCAACCGCGTTTTGCAGAGCGATAACGATGGTCTGCATCGATAGACCAAGGCCCGCACCGACCAAGATGGCATAAATTGAGATCTGCCAATATGGCGTATCTAATTGCAATCCGGTCATAAGCAAAAGTCCCACGGTCATAATCGCTGTTCCAATAATTGGGAAGCGCTTGTAATGACCATGCTTTGAAATCATCTTGCCCGAGAAGATTGATGTCGTAACAATTCCGAGCATCAGCGGAATCAACTTAAGCCCTGCATCGGTAGCTGAGTAGCCTTTTACCACCTGGAAATAGAGTGGCAACATAACGATTGCACCGAACATACCTGCGCCGATGACTGCACCGAGTGCAGAGGTTACAGAGAAGGTATGGTTCTTAAATAGATAAAGAGGAATAATCGGCTCTTTAGCTTTGCTCTCCCAATAGAGAAAGACAACTGCCAGAATTAATCCAACTACTAAGAAGATTGTAGTTCTAGCATCGGTCCACCCGTACTGTGGTCCATAAATTGAAACTGAGAGTAAAACTAAGCAGACAGATGTCACCATCAAAATCGCACCTAGATAATCAATCGTGTGATCGCGTTTAACTTTAGGAATATGCAGAACCGCTGAAGTAATCAAGAGCGATGCGATAGCAAAGGGAATATTGATATAGAAGATCCAGCGCCATCCAGTAATTCCAAGGATTTGGTCGTGGTCAGAGAAGAAGCCACCTAGAAGTGGTCCTGCAACAGAGGACAAACCCCAGACTGCGCCAAAGTAGCCCTGATATCGACCACGCTCGCGGGGAGGAACGATGTCGCCGATGATGACGAAAGTTAACGCCATCAACCCACCGGCACCAAGACCCTGAAGTGCGCGGGTTGCAATGAGCTGTTCCATATTCTGGGATGCACCCGCTAAAAGCGAGCCCAGCAAGAAAGTTAGGATGGCGAATTGAAAGACCGGACGACGGCCGTAAATATCTGAAATCTTTCCGTATAACGGCGTCGATGCCGTTGAAGTCAGAAGGTAGGCCGTGACAACCCAGGTGTAATGGTTGAGGCCATCAAACTCTTCTACGATATTTTTCAAAGCCGTTGAAACAATCGTCTGGTCAAGGGCCGCTAAAAGCATGCCCGTCATGAGACCACCGAGGATGACCATAATCTCGCGGTGGGTGTGAGCTTTTACCGATGCGTTGAGAGGAGCGTTATTAGACATAAGGGTAAGGTTACCGCGTGAAGACAGTGAGCGCAGAAAACCTAGTTAAAACCTATGACAAGGGTGCGGTGAAGGCCCTAGATGATTTATCTCTCGATGTTGCCGAAGGCACGGTTTTAAGTGTGTTAGGGCCAAATGGCGCTGGCAAGACAACAACAGTTCGAATTCTCGCAACTCTACTCAAGCCCGATTCAGGAAGCGCACATGTTGCTGGTATTGATGTTATTAAGCATCCTGACAAGGTTCGCGAAATTATCGGCCTATCTGGTCAATATGCGGCGGTCGATGAGACGCTGACTGGTTGGGATAATTTAGTGATGTTTGGTCGCCTGTATCACTTAGGCAGACAAAAATCGATAGATCGTGCAAATGAATTATTAGAGAGATTTTCTTTAACTGAGAGTGCGCGTCGACCAATTAAAACTTATTCAGGCGGAATGCGTCGTCGTTTAGATTTAGCTGCATCACTAATTGTCCAACCCAAAGTTCTGTTTCTAGATGAGCCAACAACTGGACTTGATCCACGTGGACGCATGGAGATGTGGGGTGTAATCGAAGAACTCGTTACAGGTGGAGTAACGGTCTTGTTAACAACTCAGTATTTAGAGGAGGCAGATCAATTAGCCGATGAGATTGCAGTTATTGATCGCGGCACAGTCATTGCTCGTGGAACATCTGATGCACTAAAGAGCCAAGTAGGTGGAGAGCGGTTAGAGATAACAACTGAAAATCAAGATCTAGCTAAAGTTCAAGAAATAATCGCTTACGTAAGTGGCAGCCCAACACATCTGGATGGGCGAACTGTCAGTGCGCCAGTTACAAATGGTTCAAGCGCCCTTATCCAAGCTCTACGCGCTTTAGATGAGGCCTCAATTCACCCACTAGATATTGCCCTTAAGCGACCATCTCTCGATGATGTTTTCCTGTCTCTTACCGGCCATGTTGCTGAAGAGACGGTCGCCGAACCAGTCAAAAAGGGAAGAGGGGGAAGAAAATGAAGCATTTACTAAGTGACTCTATAGTTATTACTAAACGCCAAGTATTACAGCTGGCTCGAATCCCTGAGCTGCTTATTTTCTCAACCATTCAGCCAGTTATGTTTGTTCTCTTATTTCGCTTTGTTTTCGGCGGCTCGATTTCAACGGGTCAGCCAGGTGGTTATGTGCAACTTCTCATGCCTGGCATCTTTGTCCAGACAGTAGCTTTCACATTGGCGGCAACGGCATCTGGCCTGGCCCAAGATATGGAGAAGGGTCTTATCGATCGCTTTAGATCACTCCCCATCTCACGCGGGGCAGTAGTTATTGGTCGAACATTTGGAGATGCGCTTTTAAATATATTAGTTCTCGCAGTCATGGCAGCTGCCGGCTTTGCAGTTGGTTGGCGCCCAACATCTGGCTTTATGAGAGTTTCCTTAGGCTTCTTATTCCTCTTTGCCTTTGGTTATGCACTCTCTTGGATTGGTATTTATGTGGGTCTTGTTGTTCGAGATGCACGCGTCGTTCAGAACGTTGGATTCTTAGTCACATTTCCAATGACATTTTTATCAAATGCTTTTGCTCCAACAACGGGCATGCCACGAGCGCTGCAGTACGTGGCCGAATGGAACCCAGTTTCATCGATGGTTGCAGCATGCCGGCAGTTATTTGGTTTAAAAAATGAGTTCGGAGCTACCGCTAGTTCGTGGCCTAGTCAGCACCCTTTGGAGACTTCATTGTTATACATGATTCTCTTAATGGTGATCTTTATTCCATTGAGTGTCAGAAAATACGCAAACACCTCTCAATAAAACAGGCTGCTTTTAAGCGTAGAACTCTGCCGCAATAATCTCAACAGTAATTTCACGTCCGCTAGGTGCGCTGTATGTAACAGTCGCTCCGATTTCAGCATCCATCACAGCGGCACCTAGTGGAGACTTTTCGCTATAGACATCTAAATCCCCTGATGAAATTTCGCGCGAGCCCAGCAAGAATTTCATTTCATCGCCTGCGATGAGTGCGGTGACAACCATTCCCGCTCCAACTTTTCCATCGGCGCTAGGTGGCGGTGTGCCAATATGGGCATTGTCTAACATCTGCTTTAACTGGCGGATGCGCGCTTCCATCTTGCCCTGCTCATCACGCGCGGCGTGGTAGCCGCCATTTTCCTTTAAATCACCTACGGCGCGGGCGGCTTCGATCTTGGCCGTGATCTCTTTACGCCCCGGTCCTTCAAAGTTTTCTAATTCGGCGCGCAAACGATCTGCAGCTTCCTGCGTTAACCACGTCTGTGAGCTCATAAGGGGCAAAGGTACTAGGTGATTACTTAACTCGACAACTAATTACATCTGCATTGACGGCCGGCCCGCGTGATTGCACGCTTGTAGTGCGCTCTAGCGCCGCTAGACCTGGCTCAATCTCATCATCTACCTGCCCCACAACGTTCTTATCGAAATCACGGGCAATTAACGTACAGATAATGATCTGGTTCTTATCGTGGCGCGCAACTGAGTAGCGAACGGAAATCTCTTTTTCGGAGGTGATGGCATATGAGATTAATGAGTATCTAATGGGTGGATTTGAGTGGTGCAGTCCAGACCACATCAGCCATGCGATTCCTGTCACTGCAAAGAAGATGGCAGGTGCGATCCATCGATTTCCAGGGCGTATCCCATATCGGTCGTTGTATGAGAACTCGGCGGGCATGGGATGATTATGTCATGCAAAAAAACATCGAGATGGGGCCAGCTGGCTCACTCACTATTGCAATTTTGATTATCGCCGTAGTTTTCTTAATGCGCAGTTTTTACAAGCGTTTTATGGGCGTAGATCGAAGCGATGACACAACAGACAAGTAACTCTTTATCCTCGCGCATCGCGACATGGGTTGGAGTTGTACTTCTAGCTGCCATCTTTTTTGCACT
>CAXNCU010000047.1:0-7771 GCA_964200985.1 Candidatus Planktophila sp. | reverse complement strand
ATAAACCAAATCCGCATTCTCGCGCCTGAAGCTGGAATTAGATCTAACTTCATCGTTGGCTTCCCAGGTGAGACTCAAGAGGACTTTGATGAGCTTGCAACTTTTGTTACCCAAGCAAAGTTAGATGCCGTTGGCGTCTTTGGCTATTCCGATGAGGACAATACTGAAGCGCTCAATATCGCCGACAAGATTGATGCCGATGTCATCGCACAGCGTTTAGAGACCTTGTCATCGTTGGCCGATGAAATGGTATCTAACCGAGCGGCTGCACGAATCGGTGAAAATATCCGTGTACTTATTGAGGATTCCGAGCTCCAAGAAGGGCGTGCGGGTCATCAAGGTCCAGAAGTTGATGGATCCACCACATTCATAGGAACAGATTTTAAAGTGGGGCAGTATGTTGACGCCGTAGTAATTGATTCAATGGGTGCAGATTTAGTGGCAGAGGCTATATGAGACTCCCCGGATTTATAACTCCTAACTTTATTACCATTGCTCGACTTCTATTTGTTCCAGTTGGCGCTTATACGTTATTTAAAAATGGCGGAAACGATCCAACCTGGCAGTACATCTCTTGGCTCGTTTTCTTTCTACTAGGGCTTTCTGATATCGCCGATGGCAATTTGGCACGCAGCAGAAATACGATTACAGAGCTCGGCAAATTCTTAGATCCTGTTGCCGACAAAGTGATGATCGGCACGGCAATGATTTCACTCTCGATTTTGAATCGCCTACCCTGGTGGATCACAATCGTTATCTTGGTGCGCGAAATCGGAATCACGATATTTCGTCTAGCCATCATCAAACGGGGAGTGATTGCAGCAAATAAGGGTGGGAAGATCAAATCAACCCTTCAGAACTTTGGTGTTGGCTTCTATGTTTTGCCCCTGGGTTCGAACCTCTACTGGTTCCGTGATGGCTTTATGGCGGTCGCCGTTGTACTTACTATCGCAACGGGCATTTACTATGTAAAGTCAGCTTTCACATCGAGTAAGTAGGTAGGCATGGCGAATTCACCACACATCACTGAACTGGCTAGTGAGATTATTGATGCCCTACGCCAACGCAATGAGACACTCAGCACGGCTGAGTCATTAACTGCTGGTGCATTAAGTTCGGCCATTGTAAGAATCGCTGGAGCCTCAGATGTATTTCTTGGTGGCATCACGGCATATAGCGATGAAGTAAAGATCTCACATCTATTTGTGGATCCGCAGCTTATTGCCAAGCACACATCCATAAGCCAAGAGGCAGCCATCGCCATGGCGCAAGGAGCGATGCGATCATTTGGAACAACGTGGGCGATTGCCACAACCGGAGTGGCAGGCCCGAACCCCGTCGGTTCTCATCCGGTTGGTACGGTCTGGGTCGCAATCGAGGGGCCAGTATCTGAATGCATCGAACTTTCGCTATCGGGTGAGCGTGAAACTATACGAAACGCTGTTACAGCCAGCGCAATTGCTACATTTGCGCGTATCCTTAGACATCGCAGTTAAGAGTAAGGGAGGTTCGAGCGTGGTTCTAGTACGCGAGGCCGTTGGTCTTACCCTTCGTGCTGCCCGCACATCGCAGGGTCGAACTTTGCGCGATGTCGCACGCGCGGCTCGTGTATCTCTTGGCTACTTATCTGAGGTTGAGCGCGGTCAGAAGGAGGCATCCTCTGAGCTGCTCAACGCAATCTGCGCAGCCCTTGGTCTTTCACTCTCAGGCGTATTTAGCGATGTATCAATGGAGTTAGCACTCCATGAGAGTGTAACTCTTACCGTTGTCGATGCCGCTTAATAAGTACGCACCACAAGCAAGCACTCACCGCCGCACACAAAGTGCAATTCTGAGCGGCACAAAAAACCTCATTGCAACCGTTGGTCTGGCAAAAATGTCGATGATTGAAATAGCCGATACATCTGAAGTCTCTCGCGCAACGTTGTATAACCACTATCGCGATAAAGATAGTGTCATTGCCGCCCTTTGCGAATCTGAGTGCGCACGATTAATTGCAATCGCACAGAGCGCACCAAATGCAATCGATGCCTTAGAACTACTTTCAATTCAAATCTCTACCGATTCCGCACTTGCACGCATGCGAACATATGATCCAGCACCACTGACGCTAGCTCTGGCTGCGGCGGATTCTCCGTTATGGGCCAACATTGCCGATGCGCTAGCGGTAATTACTGGAAGTCAAGTGTTAGCCGATTGCGCACTTCGATGGTTAATCGGTCAGGTGCTGCAGCCTTTAACACCAAACGATTCACGTTTGCAAGCTGAACTACTTATCTCCCGTGCGAATATCTGATTTACGTGAGCGCCTTACGCTCTCATTTGGTGTTGGCTCGCACTTTCCAGTAGATATTGCAATCTCAGAGCTTGGAAGTCGAAGCGTTAATGAGGCGTTAGCCCATGGATACGAACCCGATGAAGTATGGAAGGCTGTTTGTAAGGAACATCCTAAAGAGACAGAGAAATACAAATATTGAATATGAAGCTACATTCAACTCTGACTGAAACAAATTCTGCGCATCCGCCATTAGTTTTAATTCATGGACTTGGCTCTGCGGCAACTGCCTTCAAACCAATTATTTCTGCGCTTTCAAGCTCTTTTCGTGTTATCTCTATTGATTTACCGGGACACGGTAAAAGCCCTTATAAAGCTGGCCAGGAAATGGAGCCAAAGGCTCTTGGTAGTGCAATATTTGAAAATATCAGCGACGAGTATGGAATCGATAGTTTTCACGTTGTCGGCAACTCATTAGGCGGCTGGATTGCACTTGAAATGGCGGCCGATCAGCCACATCGCATCATGAGTCTTACTGGACTGGCCCCTGCTGGCCTCTGGTTAGAGCCAGCTTCGGGCCGTTTACCCAGCGAAGCCCGCTCATATTATTTAGCTAAAGCTTTGAAGCCATTTCTTAAAGTTGGCCTGAAGTCGCAGGTGATGCGCTCGATTGGATTCTCGAAAGTAAGTCCCAAGTGGCAAGAGCTCAGTTATGAAACCTGTCTTGATGCAAGTATTGCGATGGCTACCTGCAGCGGATATTTTCCAGCCTGGGATGGGATGCTTACCCGACGCTTCGATGCACATGTTCCGGAATCAGTACCTGTAACAATTCTCTTTGGCGATAGCGATAACACCTTGCCATTTCCAGGTTCACAAGAGCGCTCACTGGCCCCAAGTCACTGCACATGGCTAGTAATTGATGAATGTGGCCATGCGCCAATGTGGGACCAACCGCAGAAGGTGATGGATAAAATTCTTAAGACTAGCGGCATTTGACGATAGGCTCGCGAAATGCGCGTCGGCAGAGTCGTAATCATTGCAATGCTGGCTCTAATGGCATTTCCAGTTATTCATTCCCAGGCAGCAGCCAGTAATAAATGCTTGAATTTGAGTTCAACTCAATACTTACAAGCTAATTCGAAATTGCTCCCGTTAACTTCTAATTTTACGGTGGAGTTCGATTTCTACTTAACCAAGAACGAAAAATCATTTGCTGAAATTATTTCACAGGGTGGGCAACCAAACTCTTTTTATGTGGGGATCAATCCTGATTTAGGGATACGCGCTGGGGACACATGGACAAACACTGGAGCGAATTTATCGCTTAAGAAGTGGACACATGTGGCGCTCACTCATAGCTCAACCGGCGAGGGCAATTTCTATATTAATGGCAAATTTATTGCCTCCAAGAGCGGCTATTTATTGAATCAAGAGGGAACGAATACTCGGATTGGAGCCCAATACGATTCCAGCGCAGGCGAAAGAATTAGCGGATGCATTGATAATTTAATGGTGTGGAAATCGGTTCGAAGCTCCGATGAGGTCATGTCCGACGCCCAAAAAACGAAGTCAACCTCTGATAGCAATTTGCTGGCCTTCTATGATTTCGATTCGGTTGATGCTTCAGGATTATTTCAGAGTGCAGGAAACTCACTCAATCCGTTAAAGCCACTTGTTGCTCCAGAGCTTTTGCCTTCAGAAGATCCGACTCCATCGCCGGCTCCAGCATTTAAATACGGCGGAGGAATCCTTGGCTCATCGGCGCTGCAGGATGGTCCTGGTTTTTATGTCACTGCAAATTTGCAATCACCTGTGAGCGAAAAATACGGTTCGGGTTTTGGTTGGTACTCAACGCTATGGTCACTTACTGCGACCCAAGTGGACAACTTCCAATTAGGCTTAAGTTCAACATGGATTGTTCCTGAAAATTCACAAGTTTCTGCAAGTACGGCACAGAAACTATGTGAAACGGGAACGGATGCCTGGGTAAAGAATGCGGCATCAAGTCCTACAAGTGGCAAGTATGGGCTTCAGCTATTTCAAACAATTGAAGGCAGCCTGGGGTGGTGGGGTGGTGAACGCTTTCGAACTGTGTATCCAAAATACATGGCCAATGTCACTCAAAACTGCTACACGACTCAACTTGCAACACCTGGCTGGGGATTTTTTAGTAAATCACCGACTGCTCGATCCCAAACCGGTTTGATTCAAATCAGTAACCAAATTCTTATGCCTCCCGATGGGATGGTTTTTAGTCCAGATGATTCAGCCCCACAATTAGGCGTTACATGGCACGCGCTTAAATTGCCAAAATTCGACCATGCTTTTGGCTCACAGGCCGGGGATAACTCGTGGACACTTTTCATGAACACCAGCAATTTCAAAGGCCCGCTCGCCTTTGTCGCACCTCAGTTTTGGGTTGATGGCTCCATCGGCACTCCACTACAGAAAAATCTCACTTTAGACATGAAGTCGGGAAGTGTTGGAGGTTTAGCCTCGGAATGGAATTCAATTCCGTATTACAAGTTTGTCGATGCAAGCGGCAAGATTTATACAAAAATTCCAGATTTAGAATTCCCAGTAGATTCAAATGGTAATTTCGCTATCTCTCGAGACTTCAAAGCTTATTCAGCCAAAGCCATAAGTCCAGATTTAAAGAGTGCACTCACACAATCTGGTGACCTACCAACTTCTTTAACCACTTTAGAGGTGTTTACGGGCAAACTAGTTGGTAGTTCACCAAAAACCTATCAAGATGGAAAAATCTTAGGTAATTTGTCGCAGCTTCTCGCGGCTAAATCTTTTGATGACGGCAATGCATATGGTTTTAATGTTCCCGGTAAAACTGGACTCATAAAACTACCGCAGTATTTCCTTGAGTCAGGGGATACCAGGGTTGAAATTTCAGAAGAGCAGGCCCCAGCCTCACTAAAAAAAGCCAGTTTTGGGAATCCATTAACGAAGTCAAGTTATGTTTATCAGTACCCTTCGTGGTGGGATGCCTCCCCTAAGGCATCGGAAGATTTTGTGGCAAATTTAAGTGATGGAAGCCAAGCGGTTTATCGTTGGTATAAGTTTGTAGATCAACCTGCACTGCAACGATTTGAATTAAACGCTACTGAGAAAACAAATTTGCAGGCCGCGATAGTAAAGATGCAAAAGGATTGGGCGCATTCGGCAATGATGGCCGATCCAACTAAAGGAACTTTGGCTACATTCGATCAGGCTATGGTTGTGACTGCCCCTAAGGGCCTTGAGTATGGGTATGTCCCGATAGTTATCAAGCAGTACATTGCTACCGAGAACTCAGCACCCGCGGTCACTGTGTCACCAACTCCAACTCCAACTCCAACCCCAACCCCAACTCCAACGGTTGTCGCTACGCCCAAAGCGAGCCCCACTAAAACCGCTCAAAAAGCAGTGACTATCACATGCCTAAAGGGCAAAGTTGTTAAGAAAGTGACAGCGACTAATCCGAAGTGCCCGAGTGGGTTTAAGAAGAAATAGAGGAACGCGCAGCCACGAAGGCATCAACGCATCTGCGAATCTCAGTTTCTGAATGGGTAGCGCTTAGTTGAATTCGGATACGGGCCTTGCCCATTGGAACTACCGGATATGAAAATGCAACTGCATAGATTCCACGATCAAATAAGGCTTTAGCCATGGCCACTGCAGTGTGCTCATCGGCAAACATCACGGGAACAATTGGATGTTCTCCTGGTATGAGATCAAAGCCCTGCTCAACCATCAAACTACGGAAGAGAGTCGCATTTTCCATAGTTTTCCAGGCTAAACCTGGATGCCTGGTAATTATGTCTAGGGCGGCAATTGTTCCGGCAACCACTGATGGAGGAACGGAGTTTGAAAATAAGTAGGGGCGTGCTTTCTGGCGCAACATGTCAACAATTTCTGGGTGGCGCGAACTTATGTAACCACCTGATGCACCGCCCAAGGCTTTTCCTAAAGTGCCTGAAAGAATGTCTACTCGATCTTCAACGCCACAATGTTGTGGTGTTCCAGCCCCAGTAGTGCCGATAAAACCTGTCGCATGCGAATCATCAACCATAACGAGTGCGCCGAATTTCTCGGCGAGGTCGCAGATTTCGGCAAGTGGGGCTAGGTGTCCATCCATCGAAAAAACACCATCGGTAACAATTAGGATTGTGCGAGCACCCTGGGCCTCTCTAAGTTGAGTTTCAAGATCGGCCATGTCGCGGTTTTGATATCTAAATCGCTTTGCTTTGCACAATCGAATCCCATCAATAATCGAGGCGTGATTGAGCGAATCTGAGATGATGGCATCGTTCTCATCGAGCAGGGCTTCAAAAACTCCACCATTGGCATCAAAACATGAGGGGAAGAGGATTGTTGCCTCGGTTGAAAGGAAAGTTGAAATCTCTTTTTCTAGCAGTAGGTGCTGATTTTGAGTTCCTGCGATAAAACGAACACTGGCCATTCCGAAGCCATATTTATCCAGCGCCTTCTTTGCGGCGGCGATAACGTGCTCGTTATTTGCCATGCCTAGATAGTTATTTGAGCAGAAATTGAGAAGCTCTTTGCCATCAGCGTTGACCTCAACACGTTGAGGGCCAGCAAGAGAGCGTTCGCTCTTTAAAAGCCCAGCAGTATTAAGAGCCCCTAACTTAACCTTGAGGCTATCGATGAAACTCTCTACGGATGAAATTAGTTGCTCCAATCCAAAATTATCTTGCCACAATTACCTGAGCGGGCGAGGGCAAAGGCCTCTTCCCAATCTGCAGCTGCAAATCTGTGAGTTATTACTGGCGAGACATCTAAACCCTTTTGCACCATTGAGTTCATGGAGTACCAGGTCTCATACATCTCGCGGCCGTAAATTCCTTTAATCGTAATCATGTGAGTTACGACTTTGGCCCAATCAAAAGAAATAGGTTCGGCCGGTAAGCCAAGGGCTGCGATTCGGGCGCCATGACCAACGTTGGCAAGGATCATCGGCATAGCCGATTTGTGTCCGCTCATTTCAAAGGCGACGTCAAAGCCTTCTTTCATCCCCAATTTTTTCATTGTTGTGGATACATCATCGGTTGAAATATTTATCGCAGCATCGACGCCCATGGCGCGAGCTAAATCCAAACGATATTCATTAACATCGGTGATAACAACAAACCTGGCGCCAACAAATCGGGCAATGGCAGCGGCCATTAATCCAATAGGGCCTGCTCCAGTTATTAGTACATCTTCACCAACGACTGGGAAACTAAGAGCTGTGTGGGCTGCGTTTCCAAGAGGATCAAAGACGGAAGCTAAATCCAAATCGATGCCTTCGGGATGTAGCCACACATTACTTTCAGGAATGACAACGAACTCGGCGAAGGCACCATCTCGGTGAACGCCAACTCCAATCGTGTTCATGCATAGATGACGGCGGCCCGCACGACAGTTACGGCAGAGACCGCAGACAATATGACCCTCACCTGAAACAAGGTCTCCAACTTTTATGCTTGTTACATCTGA
>CAXNCU010000046.1:0-7803 GCA_964200985.1 Candidatus Planktophila sp. | reverse complement strand
CCATAACCCCAGCCGTAATCAAGGGTAACCGCGGGCGTAGAAATCCTGGTCAGCCAGGAGCTACTAATGATTGGCGAGAGTGGAGTAATTAACGCTGTGCCAACAAGGGCGTAGTCACGAGCCGTTGCGTTAAAGCAGCAGAAGGCTTTTTCGGTTCCACCAACGCGATCAACGTTCCATGTTGCCACGTCGGCAGCTCCGACCTTCTGCCAGACATTTTCGCTGAAGAAATCGACCAAACTCTTTCCAGTTACTTTCTTAATAATCATTCCTAGCATCTGCGTGTCCACTGAGCGATACTCTGCAAATGTTCCAGGCTCTTCCCGCATCATGCGATTGTGCATTAAGAACCAATCAACATCGGTGGATGCATACATCTGCGCAATTGCTACACCCCAACCACTTGGGCCAGTTGGATAGTTATCAGATACGCCAACCCCACCCTTCATATCTAATAAGTCTTTGACTGTGACTTTATCGAAACTAGTACCCGCCTTGTACTGCGGCAAAATACTGACAAAAGTATCGCTCTCTTTTAACTGACCATTATCAATTAGCTTGCCAATCATTAATGATGTCATCGTCTTGGCAACCGAATATGAAGGTAGGCGAGTACTAGCATCCATTCCATTGAGGTATTGCTCGTAAGTTAAAACGCCATCACGAATAACTAGAAAGGCATTTGTGTGGGTGGATCTTAGAAACTCATCAAAGGAAATCGTTGCGCCCTCGAATTCAACGGTTGCAGGCATCTGCTCTGAACCGGTTTTCCAGACAGCCGGAATTGCAGCAGCCTTTATTGTGTGAGCCGGCATTAAATCAGGCGTCTTAGATGCCGGAGCTAGACCTAATTTGATGGCCGCTATCGGCTCGGGATATCTAATCGCCTTAGTTAAACCAAAGAGGGCTACATATATGACGAGAATGACGACGAGGATTTTGCGAATTAATTTCAGCACGGTACGAGCCTAACTGCCGATAGGCTTGCCCGCATGGATGCAACGGCGCTAATTTCAAAGCTAGCTGATTCTGCGCGCATCGCTGCACGTACTTTGAGTGTTGTCACCGCCGCCGAGCGAAGGGCGGCCCTCTTCGCAATCGCCGATGCCGTTGATGCACGCAGCGATGAAATTCTTATCGCCAACGAAAAAGATATGGCACTTGGACGTAGTGCAGATTTAAATCCATCTCTTTTAGATCGACTGCTATTAACCCCTGCGCGCATTAAGGGCATTGCCGATGGCGCGCGCCAGGTGGCTGGTCTTGAGGATCCACTGGGTAAAACTCTGCGCGAATCAGTTCTGCCTAATGGAATTGCACTTAAACAAATTTCGGTGCCCTTTGGCGTCATTGGAATGGTTTACGAGGCTCGCCCCAATGTCACGGTAGATGCGGCAGTCATTCTGCTGATGTCTGGAAATGCGGCCTTGCTTCGTGGCTCATCCAGCGCCGCCGAAAGCAATCAAATTCTGGTCACGGTTATGAGGGATGCTCTTTCAACAACATCGATTTCACCCGATGTGATTCAGTTAGTTCCATCAAATGATCGGGATACCGTGAAGGCGCTTCTGCATGCCCGAGGCAAAGTTGATCTTGTCATTCCACGCGGCAGTGCATCTCTCATTCGAATGGTTGTTGACGAATCCACGGTTCCAACTATTGAAACCGGTGCAGGTGTGTGCCATGTGTTTATCGATGAGTTTGCCGATCTTTCAATTGCTCTGCCAATTATTATTAACTCGAAAGTTCAGCGCCCAAGTGTGTGTAATGCTGCCGAGACGCTTTTGGTTCATAAAAATATTGCAGATAAGTTCTTGCCAGTTGCAATGAAAGCTCTCCATGAAGCCGGAGTCATCCTGCACTGCGATGCGGGTTCACTTGCTTTGGCTAATTCAATGCCTGCCAGCCTTGCCAGCGAAGAGAACTGGTCAACTGAGTATGGAACTCTTGAGATGAACGTGGCGATTGTAGATTCAGTGGATGCAGCTAGCGATCACATCGCTAAGTACGGTACCCAGCACACCGAGGCAATCGTGACCGAAAATAAAGCTAATGCCGCTCGTTTTATAGCCCTCAGTGATTGCGCAGCGGTTATGGTCAATACTTCGACTCGATTTACCGATGGTGAGCAGATGGGCTTTGGCGCAGAAATTGGCATTTCAAATCAAAAACTCCATGCCCGCGGGCCTATGGGTTTAGAGGCGATGACTACAACTACATGGATTGTTACTGGAAATGGGCAGATTCGCAGTTAGCTCGGGAATTAATTAGACTCCACACCCATGAGCAGCCTTTCACGCGATGATGTCGCAAACCTTGCACGCCTTGCTCGCATCGAAATGAGTGAGGACGAGCTCGTGAGCCTCTCGAATGAGTTCACTGTCATCCTCGATGCCGTTGCTCGTGTGCAAGAAGTGGCTAGCGCCGATGTCGAGCCGACATCTCACCCACTTCCACTTCGCAATGTTTTTCGCCCCGATGTTGTAGTTGCCTCCCTTACTCCCGAAGAGGCACTCTCTGGCGCACCGGCCCAAGAAGAGTCGCGTTTTCGCGTTCCTCAGATTCTTGGTGAAGAGTGATCCGCAATAGCGCCGCCGAAATGGCAGCAAAATTAACTTCAGGTGAAACAACCTCAGTCGAATTAACGCAGGCTCATTTAGATCGTATCGCCGCAGTTGATACTGATGTCCATGCCTTTCTCTTTGTCGATACTGAAGGCGCACTTGCACAAGCTGCAGCCGTTGATGCAAAGCGCGCAGCTGGTGAAAAACTCTCACCACTAGCGGGAGTTCCACTTGCCCTTAAAGATGTCATGGTTCAAAAAGGTATTCCAACAACGGCTGGTTCGAAGATTCTAGAAGGTTGGCGTCCGCCATATGACTCAACGGTTGTAACGAATTTAAAAAATAGCGGCATAGTTATTTTAGGTAAGACAAATATGGATGAGTTTGCAATGGGTTCATCTACTGAAAACTCTGCATACGGCCCAACGCATAACCCTTGGGATTTAACACGTATCCCTGGTGGCTCTGGTGGTGGATCATCGGCAGCGTTAGCTGCATTTGAGGCACCTCTTGCAATTGGAACCGATACTGGTGGATCAATTCGCCAACCTGCCGCCGTTACTGGCACCGTTGGAGTAAAGCCAACCTACGGTGGGGTTTCTCGTTTTGGATTAATCGCATTTTCATCATCCCTTGATCAAGCCGGCCCTTGTGCTCGTACGGTTTTAGATGCCGCGCTTTTGCACGAAGCGATTGCCGGTCACGACCCTAGAGACTCAACCAGCATTAATGCACCCGTGCCACAGGTTGTTAACGCTGCACGATCTGGCGATGTAAAGGGAATGAAGATCGGTGTCGTTAAAGAGTTAAATGGCGATGGTTATCAAGCCGGTGTGCGTACGCGCTTTGAGGAGTCATTAGAACTTCTAGCGGCCGCAGGTGCTGAGATAGTTGAAGTATCAGCACCTAACTTTGAATACGCACTTGCCGCATACTATTTAATCGCACCATCAGAGTGCTCATCGAACTTAGCCCGCTTTGATGCGATGCGCTATGGCCTACGTGTTGGTGATGTTGATGGCGCATCGGCCGAGTCGGTTATGAACTTAACTCGCGAAGTCGGCTTTGGCCGCGAAGTTAAACGTCGAATCATTCTTGGAACATATGCCTTGTCATCGGGCTATTACGATGCTTACTATGGCAGTGCGCAAAAAGTTCGTACTCTGATTACACAAGACTTCAACAAGGCCTTTGAAAAATGTGACGTGATGGTTTCGCCAACATGCCCAACAACGGCCTTTAAAATCGGTGAAAAATCCGATGATCCAATCGCTATGTATTTAAATGACATCGCAACAATCCCAGTTAACATGGCGGGAATTGGTGGCATGTCACTTCCTGCTGGACTTGCCCCAGAGGATGGCCTACCAGTTGGTTTCCAGATTATGGCACCTGCCATGCAAGACCAGCGCATGTACTTAGCTGGCGCCGCCCTTGAGGCCGCACTTCTTTCTAAATGGGGCGCTCCTTTGCTCTCGCTTGCACCGGAATTGGCGGGCAAATAAATGGCACTTACTTATGATGATGTCATTGCAAAGTACGAACCAGTTCTTGGGCTTGAGGTCCATGTTGAGTTAAACACTGAGTCAAAGATGTTTTGTGGCTGCAGCACAATATTTGGCGGCGAACCCAACACACAGACCTGTCCAGTGTGTTTGGCTCTGCCAGGCGCACTTCCGACGGTCAATGAAAAGGCGATCGAATCCACGATAAAGATCGGCCTTGCACTTAACTGTTCAATCGCACCCTTTAGTCGTTTTGCACGCAAAAATTACTTCTACCCAGATATGCCTAAGAACTTTCAAATTTCGCAGTATGACGAGCCAATCTGTGTCAATGGATATGTTGATGTTGAGATCGAAACCGATGAGGGCCCAAAGAGTTTTCGCATTGAAGTCGAACGCGTTCATATGGAAGAGGACACCGGTAAATCACTTCACGTAGGTGGCGCAACAGGTCGTATCCATGGCGCCGAATACTCACTACTTGATTACAACCGCGCAGGTATTCCATTAGTTGAAATCGTTACCAAGATTGTTCCAGGAACTGGAAAATATGCGCCAGAAGTAGCAAAAGCCTATGTTGCCGAACTTCGCGATATTTTGCGCTCACTTGGCGTCAGTGATGTAAAGATGGAGCAGGGCTCACTTCGCTGTGATGCAAACGTTTCACTTCGTTTAATCGGTGCCCAAACTCTTGGTACTCGCAGTGAGACTAAAAATGTTAACTCACTTCGATCAGTTGAACGTGCGATTCGCGGAGAGATGATTCGCCATGCTGAGCTTTTAAATAAGGGGGAGCGTGTTGTTCAAGAGACGCGTCACTTCCAAGAAGAGTCTGGCCTAACACGTTCTGGTCGCTCTAAAGAGCAGGCCGAGGATTACCGTTACTTCCCAGAGCCAGATTTAGTTCCGGTAACACCCGATGAGGCATGGATTGAAACGCTTCGCTTAGCTTTACCTGAGCGGCCATCAATTCACCGCAAACGCTTGCAAGAGGCTTGGGCAGTGCCGGATAAGGAAATGGCGGCGATGATTAACGCCGATGTTCTAAACATTGTCGAGGCGACAGTTAATTTGGGTGCAGATCCAACAAAGGCGCGAAGCTGGTGGCTCGGTGAAATCTCTCGAATCGCAAATGATAAAGATGTAGCAATTGCAACTCTTGCAATTACCCCTAATGATGTTGCAGAGATTGTGGCTCTCGTTAGTGCAGGAGAGTTAACCGATAAGTTAGCGCGCCAAGTAATCGAAGGTGTAATCGCGGGAGAAGGAAAGCCTGCAGCAGTTATTGCAGCCCGTGGAATAAAAGTTGTTAATGATGATGGTGCGCTCATGGCCGCCATTGAAAAAGTCTGCGCCGAGCAGGCCGATACTGCTCAAAAAGTTCGAGATGGACATTTACCTGCAGCTGGCGCGTTAATTGGCGCAGTCATGAAAGAGACAAAGGGCCAAGCAGATGCTGCTCGCGTGCGAGAGCTTCTACTCGGCTACCTTGGTCAAGCTTAATTAGAGAATTACTGCATCTTCACTTTCAACTAAAGACTCTTTGCCGATATTGATAAAGAAGAACAAGACGATGGCACCAACAAATAACAGGGCAGCACTAAACTTAAATGCCACTGTAAAGCCATGCGTCATTGCATATGCCTGAACTTTCTCACCTAAAGCCGAATTTGCCGTTGCATATGTGGCCGTTGCCGTTGCCGCCACAGTATTAAGGAGTGCGGTACCGAGAGAGCCACCAATCTGTTGGCTCGTGTTAACCATGGCACTTGCAACACCTGTGTCATCGTGTGAGACACCGTGAAGCGAGGTCGATGTAAGTGGAATAAACACAAGGGCCATTCCACTGGACATAATCAAAAGCGCAGGCATTACATGTGTTAGGTATGAAGTATCTGGGGTTATGTTCGATAGAAACAGGAGGCCAAGACTTGCAGTGATTAACCCAGGGACCATGAGTGGCTTTGGACCAACCTTTGGCAAGAGTTGTGAGGCGATTCCTGCGAAGACAATAATTCCAGCAGTAAATGGAAGGAAGGCAAAGCCAGATTTCAAAGGACTGTAGCCAAGGATTACCTGAAGGTAGAGACCTAGAAATAAGAACATTGAAAATAGCCCGGCGCCGACAACAAGTGAACCAAGGTACGAGCCACCACGGTTGCGCTCTGTAATTATGCGAAGCGGCATGAGTGGATTTGCGACCTTGCTCTCAATGACAACAAAGACGACTAGGAGAATTACCGCTGCTCCAAGGAAGGCAAGCGTATGGCCGTCGGACCAACCTGATGTTGCAGCTTGGTTAAAGCCATATGTAAGTGAGAAGAGACCTGCAGTTGCCGTAATTACTCCAGGTACGTCATAGGAGTGATCGCCCACAGCCTTTGATTCGTGAACAAAACGCGTTGCCAAGATGAATGCAATTATCGCGATCGGAACGTTGACACCTAAGCACCAACGCCAAGAGAAGAACTCAGTCAGCGATCCGCCAACGATTAAACCAATAGCCGCGCCTCCACCAGAGATCGCACCCATTACACCAAATGCTTTAGCGCGCTCGGCCGGTACTGTGAAAGTTACAGAGATAATCGCAAGAGCGGCAGGTGCAAGAAGAGCTGCAAAGACACCCTGTAGTGCACGTGCACCAAATAACAAGCCTTGAGTTGATGCGATTCCACCCAATGCAGATGCGCCCGCGAAACCTATTAGGCCAATAAGAAATATTCTTTTACGTCCCATGAAATCGCCGATACGTCCACCCAAGAGTAGAAGTGAGCCGAAGGCCAATGTGTAAGCAGTAATGACCCACTGCTGATTAGCATCCGTGATGCCAAGATCGAGTTTTGCACTCGGGATTGCAATATTCACAATCGAAGAATCTAAAATGATCATAAGCTGCGCAATTGCAACTACAAAAAGTGTTCGCCAGCGATCTGGCGCCTGACCAGCAGGATAGTTAGGATTTGACACGTAAAAACTCCAATTTTAGATGAAATGATTGCTCTCCGGAAGGCTAGAATTATCGCATGCCTACGATGAAGCCGCGCTCTGGATTAGTTACCGATGGAATGGAACGTGCGCCTGCACGTGGAATGTTGCGCGCAGTTGGAATGGGCGATGAAGATTGGGTAAAACCTCAAATTGGTATCGCATCCTCATGGAATGAGATAACACCATGTAATTTATCTCTCGATCGTTTAGCAAAAGCCTCGCGTCAAGGCATTATCGATGCCGGTGGCTTTCCGATGCAGTTTGGCACAATTTCAGTCTCTGATGGCATCTCCATGGGACACGAAGGAATGCATTTTTCATTAGTTTCGCGCGAAGTAATTGCCGATTCAGTCGAGACGGTTATGCAGGCTGAGCGCCTCGATGGAATGGTTACTTTTGCTGGGTGTGATAAATCACTTCCGGGAATGATGATGGCCGCTGCGCGCATCGATGTAGCAAGTGTTTTTGTCTACGCCGGATCAACTTTGCCGGGACAGGTCGATGGCAAAGATGTCACGATTATCGATGCCTTCGAAGCTGTCGGCGCATGCGCACGGGGATTAATTACGCAGGAGCGCGTTGATCAGATAGAGCGTGCAATCTGTCCAGGTGAGGGTGCATGCGGTGGAATGTTTACCGCGAACACTATGGCAAGTATTGGAGAGGCAATTGGTTTATCACTTCCAGGATCTGCGGCCCCTCCCGCCGTTGATCGTCGACGTGATGCCTTTGCAGTTAAATCAGGA
>CAXNCU010000045.1:0-7855 GCA_964200985.1 Candidatus Planktophila sp. | reverse complement strand
AGTGGTGCGGGCCTTGTCGCGCAGTTGGTCCAATTCTTGAAGAGATTTCAAATGAGCATGGCTCAAAGTTAAAGATTGTAAAACTAAACACTGATAATGAATCAGCGATTGCGATTAAATATGGAATAACATCAATTCCAGCGATGTATGTATTTGTTAACGGCGAAGTCGTTAAGACGATTGTCGGGGCTCGACCAAAGCCTGCCATGCTTAAAGAACTTGAAAGCTTCATCGCTTAATTTTTATTAGGTGTTAAACCATGCCGGATTTAAATGAAGAACAGATACGTTCTTTTCAACAGAGCCGCGGTTTAACTGTAACTGGTCGCATTGATGCAATAACTTCGCGCGCCCTCGAAGAAGCTAGATGGAAACTTGGCGATCGATCGCTAAATCTTCAAGAGCCGCCACTTATGCGTGGGGATGATGTTGGAGCACTTCAGTCTCGTTTAACGGAGATGGGTTTTGACTGTGGCCGTGTTGATGGAATTTTCGGTGTTAGAACTTCTGCTGCTGTAAAAGAGTTTCAGCAATCTATTGGAATAATCACCGATGGTAAATGTGGGCCAGAGACAATTATTGGTTTATTGCGTTTATCCAGAATAGTTTCAGGTGGGGCGCCTTCTGCGATGCGCGAGAGTGCCACGCAAAGAAACCGAGGTCCAGCCCTTGCCAATAAAGTTATTGTTTTAAACCCCGACGGTGATAATGATCTTGTTTACGATGTCGCTGTCCGCACAGAAGGTCGATTACTGGCACTTGGTGCCTCTGTTTTTTTAACGAGAGGTATTTCAAATAATCCAACAGAGACAGATCGGATTGCATTTACTAATCAAAGTGGAGCCGATTTGATGATCTCACTTCACCTTGATAGTTATAAGAATGAAAAGGCACACGGAGCTGCAACTTATTTTTACGGCAGCGATGCACACGGTGTGCATTCGATAGTTGGAGAACGTTTTGCATCCTTGGTTCAACGCGAAATCTGCGCCCGGACGGATTTAGCTAACTGTCGCACGCATGCGATGGCGTGGGATCTATTACGACTTACTCGAGCCCCAGCGGTTCAGATTGATTTGGGTTATTCATCTAATCCCGGTGACATCGAGCGAATATCCCGTCCTGATTTCCGTGATGTGATCGCTGAGGCGTTAGTTATCGCTATTCAACGGCTCTACTTAGCTGCAGATGATGATGCAAAGACTGGAACGCTTCGAATCTCTGACTTACGCAAGGCTGGTATCCGCCGCTAAATAGTGCTCGAGGCGGCCTTGCTCTATGGCAGACTGCCTCCATGTCGGAGATATCAAAGCGTTTTGCTACGGGCTCACCTCAAAACCTAGAGGAGCGCTTTGCAAGTCGTGCCGCTCATATGAAGCCCAGTGAAATCCGCTCCCTTTTTGCCGTTGCCTCACGCCCAGAGATAGTCTCTTTAGCTGGCGGCATGCCGAATCTTTCAGCTTTTCCTATGCCGATGATGGCCGAGGTTGTTCAAAAACTAGTTTTAACTAATGGCGCAGAAGCGTTGCAATACGGAAGCGGTCAGGGCCACCCCAAGCTACGGGAACAGATCTGTGAGGTTATGGCCCTAGAGGGAATTCGGGCTAACCCTGATGATGTTTTAGTAACAACTGGTTCACAACAGGCCCTTGATTTAATATCCCGAATCTTTATAGATCCAGGTGATGTGGTTCTAGCTGAAGCGCCCTCATATGTTGGAGCCCTTGGAACCTTTCATCAATATGAGGCCTCAGTCATCCACGTTGAGACCGATGACTCTGGCTTAGTGCCACAAGGCCTTCGTGATGCAATCGTAAGTATCAGAGCTGCGGGTCGAAAAATTAAATTTTTGTACATGATTCCTAACTACCAAAACCCTTCCGGTGTTTTGCTGCCGGCGGAGCGCAGAACTGAGATTCTCACCATCTGTCGCGAAGCGGGAATTTTTGTCGTTGAAGATAATCCATATGGGCTTCTTGGTTTTGATAAGCCCTCTCCAAATGCGATGCGCGCTGAGGATTCAGAAAATGTTATCTATCTCGGAACTTTTTCAAAAACTATAGCCCCTGGACTTCGAGTTGGTTGGGCTCTTGTGCCGCCATCATTAAAAGAAAAAATGGTCATTGCCAGCGAATCTTCAATCTTATGCCCTTCCAACTTCGCACAACTAACTATCTCAAGTTATTTAGCTGATCAACCCTGGCGCGATCAAATCGCTTCGTTTTGTGATTTATATAAAGTTCGTCGCGATGCGATGCTTGAATCACTTGATGAATACTTTCCAGCTGTTGCTAAGTGGACTAAACCTGGCGGCGGTTTTTATGTGTGGGTTACTTTGCCGCCTGAGATTGATACAACCGCATTAATGCCGAAGGCTATTGTCGCAAAGGTTGCATATGTTCCAGGTACCGCCTTTTACGCAGATGGTTTTGGTTCGTGGTCATTACGTTTGTCTTACTGCTACCCAACTCCGGAGCGTATTCGTGATGGCGTTAAAGCTTTAGGTGGAGTAATAAAGAGTGAAATGACGCGACGTGGGAGCACTCAACTCTCTTAATTTTTTATAGCTTGGGTGATTCTCTTTAGATCTTCAAGGCCGGCGAATTCAATCACAATACTTCCTTTACTCACCTTTCCTTGAATTGTAACTCTTGTATCTAGCGCATCGCCTATGTCGTCGGCGATCTCATTAAACTCTACGATGCTCGAACCGGTTTTTGTCGCCTTCTTCTTGCTGTTTTTTGCAGGGTTCTTTGAAATAATATCTTCTAGGGCTCGTACGCTTAACCCCTCTGTAACAACGCGTTTAGCCAGAGTTTCAATCTGTTGTGAATCACTTAAACCAAGTAATGCACGGGCATGTCCGGCGCTAATCGCCCCTGATGCAACTTTGCCTTGCACTGAAGCTGGAAGATTCATTAAACGAATAGTGTTTGAAATAAGTGGGCGCGAGCGACCAAGTTTTTGCGCAAGCTCTTCGTGAGTGCATGCGAAATCATTGAGTAGTTGTGAATATGCCGCAGCCTCCTCTAATGCATTTAATTGACTTCGATGAATGTTTTCAATCAGCGCTTCACGAAGTAGTTCGTTATCTGCAGTCTGGCGAATAATTACTGGGATCTTTTTTAATCCCGCTGCTTTTGCCGCGCGGTATCGGCGCTCTCCCATAATTAATTCATATCGTCCATCTGCTATCGCTCTCACAACTGGTGGTTGTAAAATGCCAATCTCTTTTATTGATGCGATTAATTCGTTGAGTGCTTCTGTATCAAAGTTTTTTCGAGGCTGGCGCGGATTAGGTGAGATCAGATTAATATCTACTTCATCAGAGGTCGCAACTTCTTGACCTGCAACGGTTAGTGATGTTGGAATTAATACATCTAAGTTTGTTCCGAGTCCTCCACGTCGTGCCATTATGCAATCTCACCTTCGCGTTTGTAATGTATTGAAACAACATTAGAGTCGAACGCCTTTGCGCGTGCAGCTAATTCACGTGCAACCGACATATATGCAATTGCACCTGGTGAAGAGGCATCGTAAGTCATGACTGTCTGTTTATATCCTGGAGCTTCAGATACTCGCACTGCACGCGGAATCGGAATATTGATAAGTTCTTTCGGGTAGTGCTTGCGAATCTCATCGGCAACATCATTTGCTAGACGGGTGCGACCATCAAACATTGTTAAGACAAAGGTTGAAAGTTTTAACTCTGGATTAAGTCGTTTCTTTACGAGTTCAAATGTTTTTAGTAGTTGTGATAGACCCTCAAGGGCGTAGTACTCGCATTGAATGGGAATTAACATCTCTTTAGCCGCAGAGAGAGCGTTGATAGTTAGTAAACCTAAGCTTGGGGGGCAGTCGATAAAAATATAATCGAGCGGCTCTCCGCTCTTTGTGCGCACTGCAACCAACTCTTCAATCGCCTCTTTTAATCTCATTTCTCGGGCGACCATTGGGACCAGTTCGATCTCGGCCTGGGCTAGGGATGTATTGGATGCGACGCATTCAAGGGATGGAAAACCTTTAACTTTTATCGCACAGTCGGCCATCGTTTCATCGCCCATGAGAACCTCATAGATTCCAGGGTTTTCTAGATGCTCTATACCAAAGGCAGTCGACGCGTTTCCTTGGGGATCGAGGTCAATGACTAAAACCCTCAAACCCCCCATAGCCAAGGCCGCTGCAATATTGACAGTTGTCGTGGTTTTGCCTACTCCACCCTTTTGATTGGCCACGGTGATTATGCGCAGGGTGGCCGGTTTATCCATCGCCTCTTTCAGTCGGCGAACTCCAACGACGGGCTTTGTTTCACGTGAATCATCCACGGGAGCTAGTTAAGCACCTTTACGCACTTCAATGATGCGTCCAAGCTCAATTCCCTCAAGATTTACCTCGTGTAAAATTGATTTAAGGACTGTTTTCATCTCCTCCTCGGCGGATTTACCCTTAATTGCCATGAGTGAGCCACCTGTTTTGAGTAGGTGCCAGGTCATTTTCTTCAGTTTTTCCAACGGGGCCACGGCCCGGGCGGTGACGTAGTGGGCTGTGGCTCGAACATCTTGGGCCTGTCCCCTAATAACCTCAATATCTAGGCCAACAACGGCCTCTTTTAAGAACTCAACTCTTCGCTCAAGGGGCTCGATAAGCGTTACGTGAAGATCTGGTCGCGCTAGCGCGATGACGATGCCAGGTAGACCGGCGCCGGATCCCACGTCAAAGAGAGTGGAGCCCTCTTTTAATAGCTGGGTAACCGGAAGGCAGTTAAATATATGTCGCTCCCAGATTCGATCGGCCTCACGCGGTCCTATTAATCCACGCTCAATCCCTGGCCCTGCCAAGAATTCAGCGTAGGCCTTTATACGAGCGCTATCTGGAAAGTAGCGCTCGATGAGGGTTTCACGTGAAACATCCACTTACGAGCTATAGATAACTACGTAGCGGTTTGGATCTTCGCCGTCAGACTCACTTGTGAGGCCTAACTCTTGGATCGTGTCATGGATAATCTTGCGCTCAAAGGCGTTCATTGGCGCCAATTTGATGGCCTTACCAGTTGATTTAGCCTCTTCCGCCATCTCATTAGCTAGCTTCTTTAACTCTACGCGCTTATTGCTGCGAAAGTTGTCAATATCGAGCATTAGGCGGGAGCGATCTCCTGTCGATGTCTGCACAGCTAGGCGGGTCAGCTCTTGGATCGCATCGAGTACCTCTCCATCGCTTCCAACTAGGTGGCGCAGCTTGCCGCCGACGATTGCAAGTGATGCGCGGTCATTTTCAACATCGATATCTATATCGCCATCAAGATCGGCGATATCAAGGAGCGCCTCTAGGTAGTCAGCGGCGATATCGCCCTCCTCCTCTAGGCGGGCAACTCCTTTAACTGGCTTGCCTTCAGTTGTCTCAACAACTTCGGCTGTCTCGAGAACTGCCTCTTCTGGAACCACTGCCTTTGTTTTTGCCATTTTGCTCTCCCTGTCGGGTTTGGGGTAAATTGATAGGTATTGGGGTGATTTGTCCTAATTAGACAGATACTTACTTATTCTTCTTTTTCTTCTTCTTGGGTTGGTTTCGCTGGCCTTTGAGATCCTCAACTGGCTCTGTGGGCTCTTCGGTGGGAGCCTCAACTGGCCCGCTTTTTTTACTCTTCTTGCGTTGGAGCTCTTCATAGGCCGGAGATCCTGGAGTTGGGTTTCGTTTAATAACGTAGAACTGTTGTCCCCATGTCCAAAGATTTGTTGTGGACCAATAAATTAAAACACCTATTGGGAAGTTAACACCGGATATTGCAAATATAACTGGGAATGCATACAACATAATTTTTTGCTGTTGCAACATCATATTGTTGCTTGAATCCATCTTCGGCATACCTTTGAGCATTAACTGTCGCTGAGTGGTAAAGGTTGTTGCAGACATAAATGCAATTAAAATTACCGTCACAATCTTTACTGTCGTGATGTCGGTTCCAAGAAAAGTTTGCGAGATTGGAGCACCGAAGAATTTAGCGTTGGCGGCGCTTATAACGTCGTCTTGGGTTAAGACTCCATGTTTAACAGGGGGGTTTTTACCAATTCCATTGAGGACAGTAAAGAGGGCAAAAAATATTGGGGCTTGCGCAAGAATTGGAAAGCATGAAGCGAGAGGATTTGTTTTGTGTTCTTTGTAGAGCTTCATCATCTCTTCGGATTGTTTCTGGCGATCATCCTTATATTTCTTTTGAATCTCTTTCATGTGGGGCTGCAAGGCGGTTAGTGCGCGCTGGCTTTTGATCTGTTTCACAAAAAGGGGAATTAGAATTATGCGGATTAAAATAACAAGCCCCACGATTGCCAGCGACCAAGAGACTCCACTGTCGGTACCAAAGATTGGTGACAGAAAATCATGAAGCGTGACAATTACCCAAGAAACAGCGATATATAAGGGTTTTAGAATGCTATCCATTAATTAAACTCCAGCCTTTTCTTTAACTGCATAGTCAACGCCACCATGTGACCATGGATTACAACGCAATAATCGCCACGCGCTCATTGCAACTCCTTTTATGCCGTATGCCTCGATCGCACTTACCGCATAACTTGAACATGTTGGGTAGTACTTACAGCGCGGACCAAACATTGGTGAGATCCATTTTTGATAAAACTTAATAGGGGCGGTAATTAGCTTTCTCAATTCTTCTCCGCCCTCTGTTTTGCTTTTCTTACTAAGTTCTCAACAACTTCGGATATCTCGCTCGCGCAATCTGCTTGTGCTGAGTTATTTAATCCTCGGACAACCAATAAGGCACCTGCCGGTAGAGTTGGGTATGACTCTCGTAAGCAATGACGGATCTTGCGCGCTAGACGATGACGAGCTACTGAGCCACCAACAGCTTTGCTGATTATCAATCCTGCGCGGGCAGGTTCAGAAGAAGATGTGTTGATGTAGAGATATCCGACAAAGTTGGTCGATGAAAATCGAATGCCACTCTTTGTTGCGCGGGCGAAATCGCCGCTCTCAGTTAGCCGTGCAGTTTTAGCAAGCACGAATCTGTTGCCTTTTAAATCCTTATGCCGAAAGTCGAGCGCGACCTTTAACACGACGGGCAGCTAGAACGGCGCGACCTGCACGAGTTGCCATGCGGGCACGGAAGCCGTGCTTTTTGGCGCGACGACGGGTATTAGGTTGAAAAGTACGTTTTGTCATGTGAAGCTCCTAAGAAGTGTAAAAACGTGTGCGGTCAGAAATACGGGGGAAGCGAGGGTGTAACGGTAGAGGTCTGGGGATAAGCGGGTCAAACTCAGTTTTGAGGGTCGAGCCAGGAGGGTGTGCTGTGGATAACTAGTTGCTTTTTTCTCCATTTCGCTCTACTTTTCGACTCTCTCCACAGGTTTTCCTGAGAGAGGGGCTTGAAAGGGCTCAACCTGAGGTTTAGACCACAGGCTGTGGATAACCCTGTGGATATCGGAAAGGTGCCTCGTGGACGTAAAAGAGATTGAGCTCAGCGCCCTTTGGGGACGGGTAATTGAAGAGGTAGCTTTAGATGCACCTCAGCACCGCGCCTTTTTACAACTATCAAAACCCCTTGGTCTTCTACACAACAGTGATCAAACAACTTTATTGATAGCTACGCCAAATCTCTTTGCTAAAGATGTTTTAGAAAGCCGTCTTCGCACAGCGGTCAGTGATGTTTTAACACGCGAGCTCGGTGAAAAAACAAATATCGCCGTTACGGTCGATGAAACTTTGGAAACTGCAAACACGTCAATGCCTGAAGTTGATATTGATTTTGTAGTTCCTAAAGCTGGAACCGGCAGAGATGAAAAACCCCAACAAATTACGCAAGGTGGAGAAGTATCACAATTAAATCCGCGCTACACGTTTGA
>CAXNCU010000044.1:0-7877 GCA_964200985.1 Candidatus Planktophila sp. | reverse complement strand
GAGGAGTCTCTTCACGTCAAAATGCTATCAAGGCAAGATGAACAACAGGCAAACTATGAAACACCAATGATGTCGACTACGAAGATTAGAGTTTCATTCGGAGCAATTGACCCAGTGCCACTGGCTCCATAACCAAGATCAGGTGGAATAACAAGCAAACGTCGTCCACCAACTTTTGCACCAGGCAGGCCTTGTTGCCAACCGGGAATTACATTAGCGAGCGGGAAAGTTGAAGGTTGTCCTCTCATCCATGACGAATCAACGATTTCACCTTTTGACCATGTCATTAAGGTGTAATGCACAGTCAGCGTTGAGGTTGCAAGAACTTCAGTGCCCGTTCCAGCAATGACGTCTTGTGTCTGTAAAGTTGTTGGAGGCGTTCCAGTTGGCGCCGCAATCGTTGGTGCCTCTCCTGCATTGCCTGTTACTGAAGGAAGTCCTGCCGCTGCTGTATCTGACACTTTATCTTCTCCTCCGCATGCAGTTAGGGATGTAATCGACAGCGCAATTATTGCTGCGATCGCTAGTTTTTTATGGATTTTCATATCCGTCCTTTACTCGAGCTCTCCGATTAATTTGAATTCTCCATCGCCTAACTGTCCCTGTGCGCGATACATCTCTAACTTGGCACGGGTATCGGCAATGTCTAAGTTGCGCATGGTGAGTTGACCGATGCGATCTACGGGACCAAAAGCTGCGTTTTCTGTGCGCTCCATCGATAGCTTGTCTGGGTGATAGCTAAGAGCCGGTCCAGTTGTATTAATAATTGAATAGTCATCACCGCGACGCATGCGCACAGTAACTGAGCCAGTAACTGCCGATGCCACCCAACGTTGCAGGGATTCGCGAAGCATTAACGCCTGTGGATCTAACCAGCGGCCTTCGTAGAGAAGTCGGCCAAGACGACGTCCCTCTGCATGGTAGTTTGCAATGGTGTCTTCGTTGTGAATTGCGCTAATTAAACGCTCATAAGCAATAAATAAAAGCGCCATGCCTGGAGCCTCATAAATTCCGCGACTCTTAGCTTCAATGATGCGATTTTCAATTTGATCGGCCATTCCAAGTCCGTGGCGACCTCCGATTGCATTTGCCTCTTGCATAAGTGCAACAACATCGCTGAATTCTTTGCCATTAATTGCAACGGGGCGGCCTTGAATAAAGTTAATAGTTACATCTTCGCTCTCGATCTTTACCGATGGATCCCAAAAGCGCACGCCCATAATCGGCTGAACTAATTCAACAGATGTATCTAAGTTCTCTAAGCTCTTAGCCTCGTGGGTTGCACCCAAGATATTGGCATCGGTTGAGTATGCCTTCTCGGTACTGTCACGATACGGCAGGCCGTTAGCAACTAACCATTCAGACATTTCTTTACGTCCGCCAAGTTCATTGACGAAATCGGCATCAAGCCATGGCTTATAGATTCTCAAATTTGGATTAGCTAGTAGGCCGTAACGATAGAAACGTTCGATGTCATTGCCTTTATAGGTAGAGCCATCGCCCCAGATTTCAACGGAATCTGCATGCATGGCACGAACTAACATCGTTCCAGTGACTGCTCGGCCTAAGGGTGTTGTGTTGAAATACTGTTTTAATCCGCTACGAATATGAAAAGCTCCGCATGCAA
Source organism: Candidatus Planktophila sp. (assembly GCA_964200985.1). GTDB lineage: Bacteria > Actinomycetota > Actinomycetes > Nanopelagicales > Nanopelagicaceae > Planktophila. Next base: position 6,250 of record CAXNCU010000044.1, on the reverse strand, counting down.
TTGCAGCTAATCCTTCTTCAACCAGTGCGCTCTTGCAATCGACTAGTCTGGCGATTTCGGCGCCATATTCTTTGGCGCGATCTGGAACTGAATCGATATCGGGCTCGTCATACTGCCCAAGATCTGCCGTATAAGTACAAGGAATCGCACCTTTTGCACGCATCCAGGCAACGGCTACCGATGTGTCGAGACCACCAGAAAAGGCGATGCCAACTTTTTGACCAACCGGCAGCGATGCTAAGACTTTCGACATGCGGGAAGTCTAACCGATGAAGAGAGTTGGAAGTTTCTTCTCAAGGGCAGGCGTAATGGCCCATTGCCTACAAATCTCCCGATATCTCTGGATATCGATGGCCTCGGCAGATGCCCCTGTTTTAACTGCCCGAATCATGAGATTACGTGGAGTATGTTCTCCGCCAATAAATTCAATGAGTTCAACACGATATCCAGCAATACGTAGAATTTGAGCTCGCAGAGAATCTGTTAATAAATCACCCAAACGCTCTTTCATTAAACCAAACTTGGTCATAGCGCCCCATGGTTCAGGACTTGTTTCCATTTGAGATTGAATATCGTGGTGACAGCATGGCGCAATCAGTAAAAGTTTAGCCCCGCCGTTAACCGCCCAAGCAATTGCATCATCAGTTGCGGTATCGCAAGCATGCAAGGCGATCGCCACATCGGCATGTTCTGCCGAAGTTGTTGCAATCTCTTCTGCTTTAAAAGTAATTGTTGAAGTAACTCCAAGTTTTTGTGCAATTGAATTATTTCGATCACGTGATGCTGTACGAACATCAATTCCAGTTACCATGACTGGAATACCAATTGAGTGAAGGTATTGATGCGCTGCAAAGGTCAAGTAGGCATGTCCACATCCAAGATCTACGATTGAAAGTGGTTTGTCCTTAGTTGGTTTATGTATCTGTCCCGCCTCGATTGCCGCTTTTAGTGTTGGCGCTAAAAGGCGCAAGAACTCCTCAACTTGCATGTACTTATCCTGCTTAGATGGCTTAATCGCACCTTTGTGGTCGGCTATACCAACTTCCAACAAAAATGGATCAGATGGATCTAAAAGACGCGTTTTCTTCTTATCGTGGCTCAGGTCTTGCTCCATTGATTTCTTTTCAAAATGTACCTGGGCATCACCACTCTTAGTAACACGTACCGACATAGAGCCCTTGGTGGTGTCAACTAAAATATTGGAATAACCGCTCGATATAAGTGCCAGAACATCCTGGAGCTCTGGAATAAGGTTTTTGACAGTAGTTGCGCGACCATCGTTATGACTAATTTGTAAAAGAACCTTCCCTTTTATCTCAACGGGACGAATATCAATGCGCTCGAACTCAGTAACCATATTGCGACGACATCCAGATAAAACCACGCGCACCAAAGCTGCTGTATCAACAATACGGGTGCTTGCATCATGAAGTGCATCTTCTAGTGAGGGTGCCATGGTTTATCGTGGCGAAATAACTGCCGTACCTTTTTCATGCGGGTAAATGGTGAGAACATGGTTAGGAAGCGCCTCTGCGAAAGCTTCGGCAAGCTCACGCTCTCCATCACGGTTTACATCATCGATAACGATCACTGCACGGGGTGAAAGGCGTCCTATTAATTCAGAGAGGGCAGGCTTGCGGGCATTCGGATTCTTAGATCCTGGGGGTCCATCAACAATCAAGAGGTCAATTCGCTTTAAATCATTGAACTTAGAAGTGTCATACCAATCAACTCCTGAAACATGTGGCGCAAGCTCGGCTACCCGGATTTCAACTCCGCGCACGCTGTGGGCTTTCAATAATTCACGCGTCTTGTCTGCAAACTCTTCCGAGTTATCCATGCTGATAATTTTCTTAGCGCCAGATTTAGCAACTATGAGAGTCGATACACCTGAGCCAAGCTCAACAACTAACCGAGGTTTATGTATTCGCACTAAGTCAGCGATAGTCAAAAGGAGATCAGGTGATGCCGCCCAACTTCTCGTGGGTGGAATTGGCGCGGAAAATTTAAGCAGAGCAACTAACTGTGAAAAAGCCTCACCTTGGCGATACGACTGCAAAACGGAGGCCTTAATATCTTTGGTCGCGGCGGTTATTTCACGTGAAATGCGTTCAAACTTTGATGAGGTTTTCTGGTGTAGAGCTCTGAGAGATCTTACGCAGTACGCGGTTCCAACCAGCAGCGCCGCCAGAAGGATGATTTGGAGTATTTGCATTAGTTAAGTCTAAGTGCGAGGAAGTTGAACTTCAATCGCTAAACCGCCTAGATCGCTCTTTCTTAAAGTAAACACACCTTGATGTCGCTCTATAACGGCGCTCATTATGCTCAGACCCAGACCACTGCCGCCACTTTCGCGCGAGCGGGATCTATCAAAGCGCTTTAAACCTTGAATCTTCTCTCCATATGAATGAGCCGGTAAACCTGGCCCACCATCTTCTATAACCAGTTTAATCTCTCGTCCGGCCTGGAGAGTGATCCGCACCGGAATATCGGGCAGGGTATGTGCTCTGATATTTGCGAGAGCATTTGTGATAAATCGCTGTAAATATTTCTCTGACCCATTCACAATGATCGCATCATCAATATGGACTTCTATTGGGTGCTTGGGGGCTATCAACTCAAAATCTTTGATGCTCTCCGTCAGTAGTTGTGAAAGATCTACAGTAGAAAATTCATCGACTTTCTCTTCGCCCAATTCGGCCAACATCAGTAAGTCGGCAATGAGTGATTCCATGCGTTTGATTTCGCTGTTGAGGCGATCAAAGGCCATCGCTTCGCGGCCTTGCTCTAATTGCTTACCTTCCAGCAGCTCGGCATATCCCTTTACAACGGTCAACGGGGTTCTTAATTCATGCGCAGCATCACCCAGGAACTCCTGCATTTTTTCGCGCTGAGAGCGCTCCATTGCAAGGGCACTGGAACGATTAATAAGGATTGAGATGAACGATGCAATCGTGTTTGCAAAGATGATGAACATCAATAGTCGCCAGAGATTTGTCTTCAAATTATTATCGACATCAGCAAGGGATGCTGCAATAACTAACTGCTCGTTCTCTGGAAGGGGAATATGGCGAATCTGAAGTTTAGCTGGACCATTGAGTACAGCCTTTCTAGATTCTTTTAATATTGCAATTTCACCGGTAGGTGCCATAAAAGCAACTGTCATATCAAAGTTGTTTTGCTCAACACTCAGAAGGGCCGCAGCTATCGGATCACCCGGACTTAATCCAACATCTGAAGCAACCGTTTTTAGATGCCCATTTATTACTGAAACCTCTGATTGATAAGAACCCCAGACCGCAAAACCTCCAATAAGAAGCGAAAGGACTGAAGTGACCGTGATGGTTGCAAGGATTTGTCGAGTTTTATCCTTCATTAAACCTGTTTAGGTTCCTGAATCTGAAAACCTACTCCGCGAATAGTTTTAATGCCCTCGAATCCATCTCGGTGAAACTTCTTGCGTAAGTATGAAATGTAGGTATCTGTAACGGTGCTCTCAGATTCAAAAGTTATACCCCAGACTTCGTCCAGCAAAAGCTTCTTACTAAGTACTCGACCTTTTTTCTCCATGAGAATTTGTAGGAGTCGATACTCTGTAGGTGAAAGATCGACCTCTTCACCATTAAAAGTTACGCAATGTTGTTCATCATCGATTGTAATCGGTCCACATGTCAGAAGTGCTGGAGTAGTTGTGGCTTTATAGGATCGGCGCAAGATGGCTTTAATCCTTAGAACTAGCTCTTCGATTCCAAAAGGTTTAACAACATAATCATCAGCACCAATCTTTAAGCCACGTGCAATATCACTCTTATCTTCCCGTGCGGTGAGCATTAAGACTGGCGTTAAATCATTTGTACTTCGTAAGCGCTCAACGAGTTCAAAACCATCCATCAAGGGCATATTGATATCTATCACCATTAGTACTGGCTTATTGGTGCGTAGCAGCGTAAGGGCTGCCATGCCATCACTTGCCTCAACCGTCTCAAAGCCCGCGATGCTTAACGTGTCACGCAAAAGAGCCCGAACCCCAGGCTCATCATCAACGATCATTATTAGCTCGCCCATTGCCCCACTCTTTCACGTGTAGGGGCAGTTGCCAATCGCTATGGGCTTTTAATACGTGTTTCACAGGAGAAGCACAAAGTTATAAGCCATCATGTAGCCATGAAGTTCCGACTTATGGCAGGGCTAGCCCTCAGTGCCCTCATGTTAATCATCGCAGCTCCGGCATCGTATGCCGATGCCACGCCATCGCCTACACCTTCGCCAACCTCGACTCCGCTAACGGCCTTTGAGCAGTACAAGTTGGATGTGGAGTTATATAAAACTCAAATGAGTGCACGCGAGCAGGTACGAAAAGATATAACGAAGGAGTTTATCGCTCAAGTGGCAGCGGCAAACAGCATTGCAAAAACAGCGATGCGCACCGCAAAAACCGCCGATTCCAAATCAGCGATACTTGCCAAACAAAAAACCGCTGTTGCACTAGCCGCTGCTTCTCGGGACGCCGCCATTTCAAATATGGGACCGGCCCCTGTAGAGCCTGTTAAGCCAAGCAAGCCAGAACGAAGTAAGAGCCCTGAAGCCAATGCTGCAAAGAAATCAAAATCTCCTAAACCCAGCCCAACCTCTTCTTCTTAACCTACCGCTTGGCTATCGTTTAGCCATGAAAAGATTCAATCCATGGCTCGCGAAAATAATTACAAATGGCGTAGCAACAATGTGGTGTGCTTATCTCTTTGCAGCGATTGCTCTGATATCCCTCCCAAAAGCAATTGCCTCGGGTGATTCGATCGTAATTGTTTCTTGGGTCGCACAGACCTTCTTGCAATTAGTTTTGCTCTCGATAATTATGGTAGGTCAAAAGGTTCAAGCGCAGAGTCTTGAAGCTACTATCAATGAAACCCATACCGCATCAATAGCCGAGTTTGAACTTGCCAAAGAGGCCCGCACACTGGCACATCAGGAGTTGCGCGCCCTGCGCTCTATCTCGCAAGATATGCACACGTTAATGAAAGAGGTCGAAGCCAAGATAACGCCGTAAATCGTTATACAAGCGCAACCTTCTTAGGCCCCTTTCAGGTTTCTTACATTGTTGGGTCTTCTATACGTGAAATAGGTTTAGCACCATGAAATCTACGCCGTGGTGGAAAGAAGCGTTGATTTATCAGATTTATCCCCGCTCTTTCTATGACAGCAACGGTGACGGGGAGGGCGATTTAGCCGGTATTACATCCCACCTCGAGTATGTTCGAGAGCTTGGAGTCGACGCGATTTGGCTCAGTCCCTTCTATACGTCTCCAAATAAGGACGGCGGTTACGATGTCGCAAATCCCCGAGATGTAGATCCGCGCTATGGTGATTTAGGGGATGCAAAAGCGCTCATCATCAGAGCTCACGAGTTAGATCTTCGCGTAATAGCCGATATTGTTCCTAATCATTTCTCTGATCAACATGAATGGTTCAAGGCCGCGTTAAAAGCTGGGCGCGGATCATCAGAGCGCAGTCGCTTTCACTTTTATGATGCAAAACCAGATGGTACGCCTCCCAATAACTGGATATCACTCTTTGGCGGAGCTGCTTGGACTCAAGTAGCTGACGGTCAGTTCTATCTGCACCTATTTGATTCTTCGCAGCCTGATTTAAATTGGGAGAACCCGGAAGTTAATGCCGATTTTGAAACAACACTGCGCTTTTGGCTAGATCTTGGAATCGATGGCTTCCGAATCGATGTGGCACATGGTCTCGTTAAAGAAAATATTCACGTTGATCACCCAAATCCTGAAGGGTTGAGCGATGCACTCCGCTTGGATGTTGAAATGGATACAGATGTACGTAACGCTCTTTTAGAATCTGTTCCATATTTTGATCGCCAAGGCGTGCACGAGATTTACCGAAAGTGGCGAAAACTCTTTGACTCATATGGTGCGCGTGATGTGATGGCAGTTGCCGAAGCATGGGTACATCCGCCTGTAAATGCCACACGTTATGTGCGTGCCGATGAGCTTCATCAAGTCTTTAACTTTGACCTTTTGACAGCGCCTTTTCAAAGTGGTTACTTGTTCGAAGTGATTAATAGGTCGAACCAACTCAATGCAACGGTTAATGCGCTTCCAACATGGGCGTTGAGCAACCACGACTCCCCCCGTGTCGCATCTCGATTGGGCGCTCTTGAATCCCAAGCCCTTGCACTCTTCGTTTTCGCACTGCCCGGTTCGGCCTATATCTTTGCCGGTCAAGAGTTAGGACT
>CAXNCU010000043.1:0-8007 GCA_964200985.1 Candidatus Planktophila sp. | reverse complement strand
CTATTCGGCCTCGTTCTCGCATTCGTTCTCTAATCCATAAGAATTTAACTAAAAGGACAACTGATGCAATTTCTTAACTTGGCTGCGGAAGAGAAGATCAATCCGCTGATTCCACATACTGCAGAGCTTGTAGTCGGTGCGATCGCGTTCACCCTTCTCTTCTTAACCCTGCGCAAATTTGTAACGCCAATGTTTGAAAAGGCATTTACAGAGCGCACCAATGCAATTCAAGGTGGAATCGAGCGTGCCGAAAAGGCACAGCTAGATGCTCAGCGCGCACTTGCTCAGTACACCGAGCAACTCGCTAAAGCACAGGCCGAAGCGCAGGTTCTGCGCGAAGATGCCCGTGTTCAAGGAGCATCCATCATTGAAGATCTTCGTACCAAAGCACAAGAGGAGGCCGCTCGCATTACGGCAACTGCGCATGCTTCAATCGAGGCAGAGCGTCAGCAAGCGATCACTTCACTTCGTACTGAAGTTGGCGCGCTAGCTGTAGAGCTTGCTTCAAAGATTGTGGGCGAGTCACTAGATGATGCAGCTCGTCAGTCACGTGTTGTCGATCGCTTCTTAGAAGATCTAGAGAAGAGCAAGTAAGCGATGAGAGCTCACCTCGGAGGCAGCAGCCGTCAGTCACTCGTGACTGCGCGCGCAGCTTTAGACGCTGCCATAAAAGGAGTAGATGCATCAAAGGCATCTACGTTGAGCGCTGAACTTTTCTTTGTCGCCGATGTACTAGATACAAATATCGCAGTACGGCGTGCTCTGACTGACTCTTCTCGAGATGACAAATCTAAGTCGGTATTTCTTTCTGAGTTATTAGGTTCAAAAATCGGCGCGTTGTCTCTTGGACTTACAACCGAGATTTCAGCTATGCGTTGGTCTGCTCCAAAGGATCTTGTACTAGTTATTGAGCAACTTGCTATTGAGGCAGAGGCATCAGCTGCCAACATTGCAGGCGAGCTTGACTTAGTAGAAGATGAAATCTTTACCGCCTCACGCGCAATTGCCGGCTCAGCCGAACTTCGCAAAGCGCTTACATCGGATGCAAAGCTTGCTAAAGCAACACTCGTTAGCGAGATTCTTAAGGGTGCATCTGGTTCAACAGTGAAGCTTATTTCGCAGTTGGTAAACACATGGCGTGGACGCAGCATTGAATCAGCCTTTGCCGACTATACCCACGCCCTGGCAGCACGCCGTAATCGCGTGATTGCACTGGTTCGCGTAGCTGCACCACTGAGTTCTGCTCAGCAAGAGCGTTTAGCTAAGGCGCTCAATATCCAAGTAGGCCAGCCAGTTCGTATCAATATTGAGATTGAACCGGCAGTTATTGGTGGAGTTTCAGTCAAGTTTGCAGATGAGTTAGTAGATGGAACAGTTTCAAATCGTTTGGCTGGGGCCGCACGCGCCGTAGTCGGAAGCAAATAAAGGGAGAATCACATGTCAGAGCTCACGATCAACCCGGCCGAAATTCAGGGAGCCTTAGCTAACTTTGTTAAGTCATACGATCCCGGTGTTGCAGCTCGCGACGAAGTCGGAACCGTTAGCCAAGCAGGCGATGGAATCGCACGCGTTGAAGGCTTGCCATCAACGATGGCAAATGAGTTGTTGCAGTTTGAAAACGGCACACTCGGACTCGCACTTAACCTCGACGTCCGTGAAATCGGTGTTGTTATCTTGGGTGGCTATGAAGGAATTGAAGAAGGAACATCAGTTCGACGTACAGGTGAGATTCTCTCTGTACCGGTAGGCGATGCCTTCTTAGGTCGCGTTGTCGATCCACTTGGCCGTCCAATCGATGGCAAGGGTGAGATCAAAGCCGATGCTCGTCGAGCACTTGAACTTCAGGCTCCCTCTGTTGTTCAGCGCCAACCTGTAAAAGAGCCATTAGCAACGGGCATCAAGGCAATCGATGCGATGACAGCTATCGGTCGTGGACAGCGCCAGTTAATTATTGGCGATCGCCAGACTGGTAAGACCGCTGTTGCAGTAGACACAATTATTAACCAGAAGGAAAACTGGAAATCTGGCGATAAGAAGAAGCAAGTTAAATGCATCTACGTTGCTATCGGACAAAAAGGTTCAACGATTGCTGCAGTTAAGGGTGCACTCGAAGAGGCCGGCGCAATGGAGTACACAACCATCGTCGCATCTCCTGCCTCAGATCCTGCGGGCTTTAAATACTTAGCTCCATACACCGGCTCATCAATTGGTCAGCACTGGATGTATAACGGCGAGCATGTTCTTATCGTCTTTGATGATTTATCAAAGCAGGCCGAGGCCTACCGTTCCGTCTCATTGTTACTTCGCCGCCCACCAGGCCGCGAGGCATACCCAGGAGATGTTTTCTACTTACACTCACGTTTATTAGAGCGTTGCGCAAAGCTCTCCGATGAGCTCGGTGGCGGTTCAATGACTGGCTTGCCAATTATTGAAACTAAGGGAAATGACGTCTCTGCATTTATTCCTACAAACGTTATTTCAATTACAGATGGTCAGTGCTTCCTTGAAACAGATTTGTTCAACGCCGGTGTTCGCCCAGCGATCAACGTAGGTGTCTCTGTTTCTCGTGTTGGTGGCTCTGCTCAGACTAAGGCGATGAAGAAGATCGCCGGCCGTCTGCGCCTTGACCTTGCACAGTTCCGTGAACTCGAAGCTTTCGCAGCATTTGGTTCAGATCTAGATGCCGCCTCTAAGGCACAACTAGAGCGCGGTGCGCGCATGGTTGAGCTCTTGAAGCAAGGTCAATACTCACCATATTCACTTGAGCATCAGATTGTCTCAATCTGGGCAGGTACTTCAGGTGCTCTAGATTCAGTTCCAGTTGCAGATATCCGTCGCTTTGAGGCAGAACTCCTAGAGTTCATCGGTCGCGAACGTAAAGATATCTTCTCTGTAATTTCAGAGACAAAGATGCTCGAGGACGACACCGTTGCAAAGATGCAGATTGCCGTCGATGACTTCAAAAAGATCTTTAAGAGCTCAGCTGCAGCAATCGTTAATGATGCTCCAGCCGAAGCCCTTGAGGGTGAAGGCGTAGAGCAGATCACAAAGTATGTCCCGCCGGCGGTGAAGAAGTAACTCATGGGTGCCCAACTCCGCATTTATCGCAGACGCATGCGATCCGTTAAAGCGACTAAAAAGATTACGAAAGCCATGGAGTTAATCTCGGCATCTCGTATCGTTAAAGCGCAGCAACGAGTCACCGCATCGACTCCTTATGCAAACGAGTTGACCCGCGCGGTATCTGCAGTTGCGACCTACTCATCAACTAACCATCCATTGACGACACCTACAGAGAATCCAATTCGCGCAGCGGTTTTAATCATCTCTGCAGATCGTGGAATGGCTGGAGCCTACTCAAACAACGCCATTAAAGAGGGGGAGCAGTTAGCTGCACTTCTGAAAGAGCGCGGACTTGAGACGACCTCTTACCTTGTGGGCCGTAAAGCAGCTAACTATTACCGATTCCGCAACCGTGCAGTAGCAGGTGCGTGGTCGGGTTTTTCAGATAATCCAACGTATGAGGATGCTAAACAAGTTGCCGATGCTCTCATAAAGGCCTTCATTGCCGATGCCCAGGTTGATCCTGCCGGTGTTGATGAGATCCACATCGTCTTTACTGAATTTAAATCCATGCTTACGCAAAATGCGATGGCAAAACGGATGCTTCCACTGGAAGTTGTAGAGAGTGATGCGCCAGTACCAACTGGCCTGCTACCTATGTATGAATTCGAACCTAATTCCGAGGTGGTGCTTAATGCGCTCTTGCCTCGTTACATTGAGGCTCGAGTATTTAACGCGATGTTGCAATCAGCTGCCTCCGAGCATGCTGCGCGGCGTCGCGCGATGAAGTCGGCGACTGACAATGCCGATGACCTAATCAAGTCATTAACTCGACTTGCGAACGCAGCCCGTCAGGCTGAAATTACACAAGAGATCAGTGAAATTGTTGGCGGCGCAGACGCGTTAGCCTCAGCTAGTACAGGGAGTGAATGATGTCGACATCAACAGGTAAAGGTCGCGTAGCTCGAGTTATTGGACCGGTAGTGGATATTGAATTTCCAGCCGATTCAATGCCATCGATCTTTAACGCACTACACGTAGAGGTAACTATGTCAGGTACTACTCGTACCTTGACGATGGAGGTCGCCCAGCACATTGGCGACAATCTCGTGCGTGCGATTTCCATGCAACCAACTGATGGAATGGTCCGTGGTGCAGAGGTATCTGATACTGGCTCTGCCATCTCAGTACCTGTCGGCGACGTAACAAAGGGACACGTATTCAATACCCTTGGCGAGTCAATGGATGTTCCTACATCTTCACTCGATATCAAAGAGCGCTGGCCGATTCACCGTAACGCGCCTGCATTTGATCAGTTGGAGTCTAAGACTGAGATGTTCGAAACTGGAATTAAAGTTATCGATCTTCTAACACCATATGTAAAGGGTGGAAAGATTGGTCTATTCGGCGGCGCCGGTGTTGGCAAGACAGTTTTGATTCAAGAGATGATTTACCGTGTAGCTGAAAACTTCGGTGGAGTATCTGTCTTCGCCGGTGTTGGCGAGCGTACTCGTGAAGGAAACGATCTATTTTTGGAGATGACCGAGACCGGCGTTATCAATAAGACCGCTTTAGTCTTTGGTCAGATGGATGAGCCACCTGGCACGCGTCTTCGTGTTGCACTCTCAGCGCTGACAATGGCCGAGTACTTCCGCGATGTACAAAAGCAGGATGTACTTTTGTTCATCGATAATATTTTCCGCTTCACACAAGCTGGCTCTGAGGTTTCAACTCTTCTCGGACGTATGCCATCTGCTGTGGGATATCAGCCAACGTTGGCCGATGAGATGGGTCAGCTACAAGAGCGCATCACATCAACGCGTGGCCACTCAATTACATCTATGCAGGCAATCTATGTTCCTGCCGATGACATTACCGACCCAGCCCCACACACAACATTTGCGCACTTAGATGCAACAACTGTTCTGTCCCGTCCGATCTCAGAGCTTGGTATCTACCCAGCCGTGGATCCGCTTGACTCAACATCTCGCATCTTGGATCCACGTTACATCGGCGAGCATCACTTCCGTGTTGCTAACCGTATTAAGCAGATTTTGCAGCGCTACAAGGATCTCCAGGACATCATCGCCATTCTTGGTATCGATGAACTATCTGAAGATGACCGCGTACTCGTTGGCCGTGCACGACGTATTCAGCGCTTCTTGTCGCAGAATACTTTCGTTGCCAAGGTCTTCACAGGTCTCGAAGGCTCCTTCGTTCCGCTAGTCGACACAATCGCAGCCTTTGAAGCCCTTGCCGATGGAAAGTACGATCACGTTCCAGAGCAGGCCTTCTTCATGTGCGGCGGTTTAGATGATGTAGAGCGCCGAGCTGCCGAACTAGCAGCAAGCGTCGGAAAGTAATTAAAAAATGACACTCAACGTCGAACTCGTATCTCCAACAGAGCGCGTCTGGTCGGGGCAGGCATCTTTTGTCTCAGCCCGAACAGTCGAAGGTGATCTCGGAATTTTAAGTGATCACGCACCGCTCTTTGGAGTACTTGTCGATGGAGCAGTCAGCATTAAAGGCGTCGATGGAACCACCACCTCATTTAATGTCAGTGGTGGCTTCTTATCGGTATCAAATAACCGTGTTTCGATTCTGACCGAAACAGTAAGTAAGTAACCTACTTAAGGTGATGCTCAGTTTCGATTACTCGAACTGTTTTTGACTGACCCCGCATCACTATTGACTGACTCACTGCGCCAAAACTTGTGTAGCGGATACCTTTAATGAGCTCACCATCGGTAATACCGGTTGCCGCCAAGAAGACATCTTCAGAGTTCACGAGATCTTTTGTATGCAAAATTGCCCCAAATACCTTTCCATCTTCATATAACTGGCTCTGTATCGCCCCACCCAAACAAATCATTGCCGCGGCAGCTATGACACCTTCTGGTGTGCCACCAATGCCCATCAATAAATCAATTCCAGTATTAGGACGTGCGGCCTCGATAGCGGCTGCAACGTCACCATCTTGAATCAATCGAATACGCGCACCAGCGGCACGGATTTCCGAGATCAATTGTTCGTGTCGTGGACGATTTAATACAACGACCGTAACATCACTGATCGCCAAGTTCTTTGCAGTAGCAACGGCTTGAATGTTATGGGCAACTGATGCTTTTATATCAATAACATGGGCCGCCTCTGCTCCAGTGACAATCTTGTTCATGTAAAAGGAAGTCTTAGGGTCAAACATCGTTCCTCGTGGAGATAGTGCAATTACCGAAATTGCCCCACTCATTCCATTTGCAGTCAGGGATGTACCATCTATGGGATCAACTGCAACATCACATGATGGCCCTTGTTGATTACCGACATGCTCCCCGTTATGGAGCATTGGAGCATTATCTTTTTCACCTTCGCCAATTACTACAACACCCGACATGTCAACGGTATTAATCATTTCGCGCATCGCCTCGACTGCAGCTTTATCGGCGAGGTTCTTCTCGCCACGACCGACCCAAGGAGCTGCAGCAATTGCCGCGGTCTCTGTTACTCGAATTAATTCGAGGGCCAAGTTACGATCTGGGATAGGTGACATTATTCGCGGCTCACTTTCGCTCCTAGGGACACTAGCTGCTGTGCAAACTTAGGATATCCACGATCGACGTGAAAAGCCTGATCTATCGTCGTTTCTCCCTCACTAACTAGGGCGGCCAGGATTAAACCTGCTCCAGCACGGATATCAGTAGCTTCAACCGGTGCGCTCGAGAGCTCTTGCACCCCGTCTATAGAGGCATGATGGCCATCAACCGAAATCTGGGCACCGAGACGAATCAATTCATTGACAAACATAAATCGTGATTCAAAAACATTTTCGGTTACAAGAGAGTGACCGTCGGCTATTGAATTCAGTGCAATGACCATTGGCAATAAATCAGTGGGAAAACCTGGATAGGGCAGGGTTGCAACATCTATCGCCCGTGGTCTTGAATCCATTCGCACTCGAATTCCATCGGCAGTAGTTGTCACGATCGCCCCGGCACTGGCTAATTTTTCAAGTGGGAGCTCTAAGTCGTGTGCACGGGCTCCGTGAATTGTTATGTCACCTTGGGTCATCGCCGCGGCAAATGCCCAGGTTCCAGTGATAATCCGATCAGGAATGGTGGCATGAATAGTTGGTTGTAGTTTTTCGACACCAGTAATAGTTATAAGTGAAGTTCCAAGCCCATCAATTTGGGCACCCATTGAGATTAAAAACTTGCCGAGATCAACGACATCGGGCTCGCGAGCGGCATTATCAATTCTTGTTACGCCTTTAGCTAAGACTGCAGCAGTCATAACATTTTCAGTGGCACCAACACTGGGAAAATCTAACTCGACTGTCGCCCCAATTAATCCAGTTGGAGCCTCTGCAATCACATAGCCGTGCTCAATATGGGCATTGGCACCAAGTGATGTTAAGCCTTTGATATGAAAATCTAACCCTCGAGAACCGATTGCATCCCCGCCAGGCAGCGCAACTTCAGCTCTACCAATACGAGCGACTAAAGGACCTAAAACATTTATTGAGGCGCGCATCTTTCGAACTAAATCGTAATCTGCGCGGTGGCCAGGAATAGCCGGGACGTCAATAGTGACTCGATCACCTACATGGACAACTGTGCAGCCTAATCGCGTCAATAAATCAGACATGATGTCGACGTCAGCGATTTCTGGCACGTTAGTAATAGTTGTCTTACCTGCCGCCAAGAGTGATGCCGCCATGAGTTTTAAGACCGAGTTTTTGGCACCGGTTACAGTCACTTCACCGCGTAGGTGGGCACCACCGGTGACGTGGAAACGATCTAGGGATGCCATGGCCGCAGTCTACTTATAGGCTACGGGCATGGTTAATTTAACGCGTATTTACACCAAGACTGGCGATGATGGCACGACATCTCTTGGAGATATGAGCCGTACATCAAAGAATGATCCACGCCTTGAGGCATATGCCAC
>CAXNCU010000042.1:0-8222 GCA_964200985.1 Candidatus Planktophila sp. | reverse complement strand
AATGCAGGCGAATTGTTGGATCAATGCAGGCGAATTGTTGGATCAATGCAGGCGAACTGTTGGATCAATGCAGGCGAATTGTTGGATCAATGCAGGCGAACTCCAAAGAGATAAAAGCCTTCCTGGACTTGATTTGTAGTGCCGACCGTAGAAGTTAGATTTGCTGAATCCATTGTGGAAAAAGGCACGGTAAATGGAAATTTAACTTCGGCGTAGGTTGATATTTCAAGTGTTGTTCCATCACAGTTAAAATCAGTTAAAACAATCCCCTGAAGCTCCTGTCGCTTCATCGATCCATCATCGTTACTCCAGTTGTGAAGTTCGAGCATGACATCAATGACTGCTCGGTTACAGTCAATTGGAATTGGCGTGTGATCGCGATGAGTAATCAGAGCAATCGGGGCCGTAAACATTGTGCCCTTTCCTGTGTAGTACGAGGCCTTATCTAAGGTATGTACTCCACGCTGGGCAGCGGCCTCCGTCGCCTGCGCAAGAGAACGTTTGGCCACGAGCACTGTTGCCACATCACTCATCACCATAAGGGAAGCAACGGTAATGAAAAACAGACCGATGATTACAACGCTGAGTGAGCCACTCTCATCAGCTAATTCTTTCTTGAGGTGTAAAGCCTTTCGAATAGCTAAAACCTTTATAGAACGTTTACGTCGAAGCAGAGGCTCTATTCCGTTATCTACATCCATGGACTTACATGCTCCTGAGCTGATGCCTCAATAGTGCGATGTGACTGCTCATCGATGAATGAGACAGTTAATCGAATTCGGCCATCAGATGACAGGCAGGGATTATTTGAGCACTCATATTTTGCAGAGAGTGTTTGAATCTCTCGGGCTGTAAGACCAAGATGCTGGGCAATAACTGAAACCGCCTGCGCAGATACTTCCCGACCGGAGTGATCGCTATCGCTTGCAACATAGGCGCGTAGGCCTTCGCGAGCTAAGACCCTAACAATCTCCTCGTTGCCGCTAACGGATGCAAAATTATTCAGATATATAAAAATAGGAATAAAAAGTGGAATCGCTAGGGCCACAAACTCAACGATCGCGCTGCCCGTATCTTCCTTAGCCCATCTGCGCATAACGCGATTGATCAATTGATTGGCTCCATAATCGCTGCGCCCTTTACATCCGTCGAGGGCGAGCCGCCCATGAGCGCGATTAATCCAGGAATTAGCTGGGGCACCGTTGTTCTGCGATGAGTGATTAAAACTCGGATATGGGCAAATCGATCTGGAGAGTCAAGCTCAATCACCTCATCCTGCGAAAAGATCTCTCCACTTATCGCCCGACGTGAGGCATCGCCCTGCGCAATGGCAGCATCACCATTGCGCAGGTTTGTTGCCGCTATGAGTTCGATTCCAATCATAAAAAGAACTAAGAGGGGGATCAATACCATCGCGCTTTCAACATTTCCATCATCCCGCTTTAGCATCGAGATATTGTGCTTCATGCCCCGTTTCTTACACGTGTGCAGCGTTGCAGATTTATTACAGTGCAGGAAACTCATGGCGGTTAAGAGAGAGCGCATCGCTATCGCCTTAGCGAATTCCATTCATAGCATCGAGTGAGTTCTTTAAAATCGAAGTTAGGCGAGGTGCAGCGATAGTCCAAATCGCGGTAACTAGACCAGTAGTCATTAATACAACGAGCACCCATCCGGGAACATCTCCACGTTCATCGCGCAGACGTGCATAAAAGTTTTTGTGTGTTCTAGTTAATCCATCGCGGAGCGAAATCTCTGCCTTTACAAGATTTGTTAGTAGTGCCTTCATGGTTCCTCCAATAGTGTGGGTTTGATGCGTGTGCCAGTCTTCTATTTTCATGTGAATACGCTTTCGAAATCAGAGGTCCTTGTGCATATCGGTGGTAGGTACCTGCGAAGTGCTCTCCTTAAAATTCAATTTCTCGTCGTCCTGTGCAGCCGCTCCAACTTCAGAACCACTCCACGTGCACCTACATTGGGGATGGCGGGAAAAGTGAGTGAGCGTTGGTGTGAATGGTTCGAGATAGTTCAATTGAATCTGCGCTCCTTTGAGCGCGCACTCGCCAGTATCGATGAAGCGCAGCGCTGCATGAGCTGCAATTGCAGCCAACTGATGAGCGATTGCAATCGGGAGCTCCTCACTTGTTCCATGGGATGCCGTTAGCTGACTATGAAATCTTCCGAACCTATCTTCGGCTGCACGTGAGAGACATTGCAGGCATGGAGTAATTCCGGGTTGAACCAATGGACCGCACAGTGCAACGCCGCCAGCGATTTTTCCAAGGACAAGGTGGTCAAGTCCATCTCGAGTGAAGTGCTCGATCAGTTCGGGATCATAATTGCCGACAACAATTCGTAGCATGCGCTCTGGAAGCATCTCTGGAGCGGGTTTATTGATGGATCCGATGTGGGACGCAACTGGAAAAAGTGACCATTCACGCGAAAGTTCTTCGAGGCGGCCACGAAAGTTCAATCCAATATCGCTAATACGCAGCGCCGCAGTACCTAAATCACTATCACTAATAGTTGGATGGTGCTGTGTTGATGTCAGCGCCAAACGAGTATTGGTCACTCCGCTTGCCAAAAGTATCGAACAAAGAAGCGTTGCTGTACGTGAGTTTCCAAATATTTCAACGCCATAGTTTTGACGGGCAGACAACATCTCAACTCCACCATCTTTAACTCCACTTAACCATGTCGCTTGGCTAAGTTCGGGTGCGAGTCTTTTCTGCAACTGACTAAAAGCGGCATCTAAAGTTTGATCTTTGGTATGTGCCGCGCGCGAAGCAATCGTTGACTGGAAGCGATTATGAAGCGTAATTTTATTTCGAACAGTATCGATAAAATTTGCATCTACGAGTTGAGCCAATACTTGATCTATCACCTCTATCGGCGCCGATAAAATCTGAGAGATCTCTTGCGGAGTTTGCGAACCATTGAGCTGGGCAATTATTGAGCGAGCGCCGCCATGGAATATTTCGATTGCGTGAGTGGCCGTGGCGATATGAATTGATCGCTCTTCGATAACGCTAACTCGACTGATGTAGACCCCATTTTTGAGTCGGGGATAGGATCCATGGAAGGCTGAATGCTTCGTTGAACCGTTCGTTGATTGAGTAGTTAAACTTTCGATCTCTTCATAGTGTGTAGTCATAGCGCTAAGGATGCGTATATTGAGTTGCCAGCGAATTTAGGGGTCGAGAAACTGTGGGATACATCGCAAAACAACTACTAAGAGTTACAGAGTGGTCGCCATCCACGGGTAATTAGATGATCAAGCGAGCAAGGAGTTAGGTAAGCGGGTAAACCGGCAAGAGAAAAGCCCCAACCCAGAATTGGGTCAGGGCTTTTCACTACTGCTAGACGCTCGCGGCTAAGAAAATAACCTTCGAGGCGAGCGAAATTTAATTACTAGGCTTTTTTAAGGAAAGTGCTGATCTTGGTGCCACAGACTGGGCAGACACCCTTAGCTGTTCGACGACCGGAATCGCTGACGCTAATGGTTCCCTCGAAGTCATGCTTTTCTTTGCACTTCACGCAGTAAGCAGTTCCTTTGTATGTCTCTGCCATTCTCTTCCTCCGCTCCACGCTTGCAATCCCACTGGGGATGCTCCCCGTATGGGGCAGGCGTTGTTAAGCATGACGATACCCCTGGAAATGGTGATTTAGGCCAATCCACGCTTATTTATTGAGGAGTTTTTTCAACTCTTCAGGCAGGGCGAGCGCAGTTTCAGCGGCCTCATAGCCATCCAAATAGGCGTTGGCGACATCGAAGTGGGGAAATCTCGCCAGCATCGCCTTAAAACCCTCGCCATGGTCGCTAATCTCTAAATGAATAGCCTCGTGGAAGAGGACGAAGTCTAGAGCGTGGTGCGGCGCCCCTTTGAGGCGATCTGAGATTCGAATGGTGCGATCTACGCTCGTACAGGAGCCCCAGCGCTCGCGCATCGCCCGCCAGCTCACATCTGCGGGGCGGATGGTGATCTCGGGGGCGAGTTCGCTCAGCAGTTCATCGATTCTGGCGGCAAGCTCGCTCTGACTCATCGTAGAGGCCGCCTCCTGGGCACGGATCTTGGCCACCATCTCTGGAACCATCGCCCGTTCATCGGCCTTACTCATTCTGGCTGGGATTGAAACGACTATGCGCCCACCGGCCCTATAGGCCGAGATGTTTTTCCTTCGGCGAGTTGAGCGGATAACGACGATCTCGCCCTCAGTCATTCCGGGCAGAGTGGCATCCCTATCCAAATCCCCACCCGTATCAGGGGTGAGCTCATTGGAGAAGTTATTGAGATCCACAGATGCACGATATCTCCGTCGCCTTATTTCTTCTCAAAGCTCAGCCATGTGTTGAGGGATTGAAATAATGTGCGCGAAATCGGGGAGTAAAAAAATCCACTACACGATAAAAAACTCATTTGTCAATGCGCTGCTCAGTTGATTCTGGAGCCGTTTCCATTTACGTTACAACCACGAACTCCTCGGATAACCGTTCTTTATCAGCAAGGGGAAGGCTGATACAGAATGAGCGCCCGGGGAGTTCGCTTTTAATTTTCAGGGTACCCACTCCGCATCCGAGATAAGAGCGAGCGGATAACTTTTCTTAATATTGGCTATATGTGAAAATCAAAGCGACGATAAATCATCTGGTATTTCAATACTAGATAAATAGTTCTCAGGAGTTAAGAGATCCTCGGCTGTTGGCAAAATTCCACTCCAAATTTGATCACGAGATTGAAGATCACGAAGCTCACCAACGGCTCTCCAAAAAGCCGCCGCCTCGCGTGCAAGACGTGGAGAGACTTGGAGTCCAAAGAGATTTGAAAAGAGCTGTTGCGTTGGAGCAGATGTTGCGCGACGACGGCGCAGAGTCTCTTCAAGGGCAGAGATATTTGGCAAGCGATCACCAGCGGCGAGAGTTACAACGCATTCACTCCATCCATCAACAAGTGCAAGAACGGTTTCAAGTTTTACTAATGCAGCGCGTTGAGCTGGAGTCTCTTCAGGAGTGAAGACTCCTTCGTTAAGTGCCATTGAAAAACTCTCAGTGTTTGTTGGATCAAACTCTGCAGAGTTTGAAGCAGATGACTCAAGTAGTTCCTGTGCTTGGCGCTGAATTGCATCGATATCAATATGAATCCCGCGCGCATAATCTGAGACTGCACTTCGAATATATGAAACGAGCCAAGGGTTATGTGAAAATAATCGAGCCCCTGCGCTCTCGCGAAGTGCATGAAAGATTCTTACCTCATCAATTGGAATATCTAAATCGCGCGCCCACTCTTCGATGTTTTGAGGAACGAGGGCGGGATACACGGGATCAACAAGTGGCAGGCCAACATCGTGAATGCCCGTGACAGTGCCAGCTAGGCCGCCAATAGACTGCCCGAGTTGAGTTGCCATCAGTGAACCTATAAATGAGCGCAGTAGTGTGGCAATCATTCCAACGGGGATCTGCATCGAATCTTCGGTTGAGCTCTCTTCACCTTCACCTGCAGAGTCTTTCAATAGTTCGGTAATTGCACTTGTTAATCCAATTGCAAGTGGTTCGACCGTGCTCTGCCATCCGGCAAGAGTTGAATCGACCCAATCGGTTCGGGCAAGTGTCGAGTTAGCAACAACGCTTGATTGAGGGAAAAATGTCGCTTCATTGAGCCATAACTCAGCAATCGAAAAAGCCTCGCTCACTTTCGATACATCATTCGCGCCGATTGGCGCCGAACCCTTTGCAGTGACAAATTTTTTCGCATTATCGCGAACTACGCTTTTTGGTAGCGCCTCTGAAGTTGGCGCAAAACCCGGGCCACTCATTCCAAGCTTTGAAAACTGTTCTTGAATCTGTTGCTGCATCTGTTGCATCATGGCAGCAAAATCAACCGAACCGTCGCCATTATTTTTCTCAGCGTCATCGGAGCTATCGGGCGTAAAACCAAATGGCGTCATGTATTAATCCTCTCAGTCCTGTAACCAGATATCTATTGGATTTCTTCCCGATGATTCCAATAAATTCCTGGGAGGCAGATTCCAGTGGATGGAATCACCGTGAACTCACATGTTCGGGAGGTGAAGTTCACGGCAGCAAGGTCGGCGCAGTCACGGTAGGCTCGCCTTATGTCGAGCGCAGCTACAGCCTTAATCTGGTGGATCGTTCCCGCTGTGGGCTTAATCGGTGGGCTCGGATACGTTCTCTGGATCTCTAAGTTTCAGGAGAAGTTTCAGCAAGAGACACAGCGCTCTGTCGGTCAATTTCAGCGCTTTCAGGATTCGCTCCGCACATCACAGGCTCGCGATATGGAAAGCCCCAATCGCCCATTAACTGGAACCAGCTCAGCGGCTAGTGATGCTGATTCAGCTAAATCAAAGCCCGGCCCAGAGTTTTCTTAAGAGCCATCTTCTTACTGTGCGATTTTCACCGCTTCCACGTTTTGTTATCGCCCTCTTAAGTGTTTTCTTTACGTTATCCCTTGTTGCGCCCCGTCCCTTTGCCATAGTTATGCCGGGAAGTGCTCAGAATATTTTTGACAAAATCATCACTGTTGAGAATCAAAAATCCTATCCAGCTACCGGACGCCTAGATTTAATGTCAGTTCGAGTGACTAATCCCAACAATTGGATTATTGGTCCTGAGATTATCTATTCATGGCTTCGAAGTGATGAGGCTGTCTATCCTCGAGCTGCGATTTATCCACCCGGGGCGACAAATGAATCTGAGAAAAAAGCGGCAGCCGCTGATATGACAAGTTCGCAAAATAAGTCGATAGGAGCCGCTTTTTCTTTTCTGGAAGCAAACCCAGATTTTGGCGTCGCTCAGAATCAACTCATTGAAAAAAATATGATCTTCGATGTAAAACGAACCGGTGGCCCAAGCGGTGGAATGATCTTTGCGATAGGTGTCATCGAACTTCTGACTCCGCGCGATATTTTACAGAGCCGTCATATCAGCGGCACTGGCACGATCACCATCGATGGCACAGTTGGAGCAATCGGTGGGATAAACGAAAAAATAAGGGCCGCTCATAAAGCCGGAGCGGAGATATTTTTAGCTCCCATCGGAAATCGAAGCGAGATCACTAATCCGCCCAAAGGGTTAAAAGTGGTAATCGTGGCAACGCTTTCCGATGCTATTTCGGCCTTAGCCGTAGCGGGCTAAGTCAGGTTTTTCACAGCCTCCTCACGTTTTTACCAGCACACGTGAGTGCGGCGCTTTTGCGGAGCCGCTCACAAACTCGAGAAGTGGGCCGCCTTGCGGTGCGCTAGCGTTATCCCATGACTAATGCAGCCCCCCAGTTCAACTTCAATCGCCGTCGCAGTCCCCTGACAATAACAATCGCAGTTCTGGTTGCTATTGGCATTGCCCTTGTTTCAATGAGCGGCTTCTACGCCGACTGGCTCTGGTTTAAATCCGTAAACTTCACTTCGGTCTGGTCAACGGTCTTAATGACGAAAGTTGTGCTCTTCGTTGTAGCTGGCTTTATCACAGCATCGATGATTCTTCTTAATATCATCATCGCTTACAAGCGTCGCCCGCTGTACGTACCAATGAGTATTGAGGCCGATAATCTTGAACGCTACCGTGCTCAAATCGAGCCAATAAAGCGATGGGTCGTCATTGGGTTGAGCGTTGTGCTCTTCTATTTCGCAGGAACATCGGGCTCAATGTTATGGTCGACGTGGCTGCTATTTAAGAACTCCACTACTTTCGGAATCAAAGATCCACAGTTCAATATGGATATATCTTTCTTCGCATTCCGTCTGCCCTTTTGGCAGACTCTTATTGCATGGGGAATCTCAACTCTAGTTCTTTCGATTATCGCATCTGCAGTTGTTCATTACCTATATGGCGGAATTCGCTTACAGGTTCGTGAAGATAGAACTACCGTTGCAGCGCGCGTACAACTCTCAGTACTGCTTGGTGGAGTTGTTCTATTAAAGGCCGTTGCATACTGGTTTGATCGCTATGCCCTTGCCTTAAAAGAGAGCAAGTTAATAACTGGACTTACATACACCGATGTAAATGCCGTCTTACCCGCCAAAGCGATTTTGGCGGCAATTGCAGTTGTCTGTGCGCTTCTATTTTTTGCAAATATTGTGCGCCGCTCATGGGTTCTTCCCGCCGCGGGCACGGCACTTCTTGTTATCTCATCGGTTTTGATTGCAGGAATCTACCCTGGTGCAATTCAGCAGTTCCAGGTCAAGCCAAGTGAGTCATCAAAAGAGGCACC
>CAXNCU010000041.1:0-8327 GCA_964200985.1 Candidatus Planktophila sp. | reverse complement strand
AAGTTAAGTGTTGAGACCTTTGACTGCTCCATGAAGTCTTCCAATGAAACCTTCTTGCGTGCCTTAGCAAGTTGAGCATTTCGCTCAGCGGCCTGACGCTTTTCAGCGATCTGACGTGCTGTTCGATCTTCATCGGCTACTAAGAATGTGTCTCCAGCACTTGGAACGGATGTGAATCCGAGAACTTGAACAGGACGAGATGGTCCGGCAGTTTCAACGTTATCGCCATTTTCATCGAGCATCGCACGTACGCGACCAAATGAACCACCGGCAACGATTGCATCACCGATCTTCAATGTTCCGCGTTGAACAAGAACGGTTGTAACTGGGCCACGGCCACGATCGAGGTGGGCTTCAATAGCCACGCCACGAGCACTGTCATCGGCAATTGCGCGAAGATCAATTGCAGCATCGGCGGTAAGAAGAATTGATTCGATGAGAGCATCTACACCAAGACCTGTCTTTGCAGATACGTCAACGAATATTGTCTCTCCACCGTACTCTTCAGCGATCAAGTTGTACTCAGTTAGCTGTTGACGGACCTTGTCGGCATTTGCGCCTTCTTTATCCATCTTGTTTACAGCAACAACGATTGGGACATCGGCTGCTTGAGCGTGGTTGAGTGCCTCAATTGTCTGAGGCATGATGCCATCATCTGCAGCAACAACTAGAACAGCGATATCGGTTACCTTGGCACCACGTGCACGCATGGCAGTAAATGCCTCGTGACCCGGTGTATCGATAAATGTAATCGCACGGTTAATGCCATTGTGATCATGGTGAATTTGATAAGCACCAATGTGCTGAGTGATTCCACCAGCTTCGGATTTCATAACTTCGCTCTTGCGAATTGCATCGAGAAGTGAAGTTTTACCGTGATCAACGTGACCCATAACAGTAACTACTGGTGGACGCGCTACGAGCATCTCTGGATTGAGCTCAGCGAGTTCGTCAGCTAAATCAATATCGAAGCCCTGAAGAAGTTCGCGATCTTCATCTTCTGGACTAACAATCTGAATGACATATCCGAGTTGTACGCCGAGAATTTCAAATGTATCGGCATCTACTGACTGTGTTGCCGTCACCATCTCACCTAAGTGAAAGAGAGCTGCAACGAGCGCTGCTGGATCTGCACCAATCTTGTCGGCAAAGTCTGCAAGAGATGAGCCACGACGCATGCGAATTGGAGTTTTTCCATCGCCATGCGGAACAACTGCGCCACCAAGTTGCGGTGCCTGCATATTGTCGAACTCATCGCGAAGTGCTTTACGTGACTTGGCTTTGCGACCAGATTTCTTACTCGCATTCTTTCCAAATGCGCCGCCCGCGCCTCCACGTTGTGGTGGGCGACCGCCACCTGGACGAGTTGGTGCTCCTGTAGTTGGTGCACCTGCTGGACCATTACTTTTATATGGTGAACCAGGAGTTGGTGTACTCCCGGTACGGGGAGGAAATCCTGCACCTGCCGCCGGGCGTGAACTTGGTGGACGAGCAGCAAAACCTGGGCGAACTGAACCTGGACGAGCTCCTGCCATTCCAGGACGTGGTGCCCCGGTTGGACGTTGAGGTGGACGCGGAACTGCGCCTCCAGTTGAAAATGGATTGTTGCCTGGACGCGGTGGACGTGGAACCGCATTGACGCCAGATGAAAATGGATTGTTGCCAACTCGTGGTGCCGGAGTTGGAGTAGCGATTGGCGATATTGGTGCTTCTGCATCTTCGGCTGCACGTACTGCCTCGGCCTTTGCATGAAGCTCGGCCTTATGTGCATCGGCTCGAATTGCTTCAGCCTTAATCGCCTCTAAGTCGACACCTAGCTCGGCTGCAAGCGAGGCGGCCTGTTCAGCGCTGACCTCATCTTTTGGTTTTGCCGCGGCCTTTTTAGCGGCCGCTTTCTTTACAGGCTTTTTTTCCTCGAGTGGTTTGGCATTGGGAAACATTTCGATGAGCTTGCGCACAACTGGCGCTTCTACTGTCGATGATGCCGATTTTACGAACTCACCCATATCTTGGAGCTTTGCAAGAACTTCCTTGCTCTCCATACCGAGTTGTTTTGCTAACTCGTGTACGCGGACCTTTGACACATTTTCCCCTGTCTTGGCCCGCATGTAATCCACATGCAAGCCCTAGTTGTGCGACCTCATAGTTTTAGCGAGCTCATGTGAGTTTCATATCTTTCTTTTCCATTTCATTTAAAAGTGCAGGGGGTAATCGTATCTAATGAATGCCCTGATTACATAATGGGATTATCGGGATGAATATCGATGCGCCAGCCCGTTAAGCGCGCGGCCAAGCGTGCATTTTGTCCATCTTTTCCAATGGCTAGAGATAATTGGTAGTCAGGGACGATGACCTTTGCGCTGCGCGCGGCAAGGTCGGTGATTTCAACAGAGACGACCTTTGCTGGGGCAAGGGCATGGGCGATAAAGGTCGCCGGATCTTCAGACCAATCAACGATATCGATTTTCTCTCCGTGTAGCTCATCCATAACGGCCCTAGCGCGCGAACCCATTGGCCCGATCAAGGAGCCTTTAGGACTTACGCCGGCACGGTGAGATTTTACTGCGACTTTAGTGCGATGGCCTGCTTCGCGAGCCACAGCCATAATCTCAACGATGCGATCGTTAATCTCTGGAACTTCAAAGGCAAATAACTGCTTAACGAGAGCTGGATGGCTACGCGACAACATGATCTCGGGTCCCTTTAAACCCTGCTTAACTTCAACAACGAAACATTTAATTCGATCGCCGTGATTGTAAACCTCACCCGGAACTTGCTCCTGGGGAGGAATGCGGCCTTCGGTTCGCCCTAAATTAACGTTAATCATCTTTGGGTCACGGCCCTGCTGAACAACTCCTGAAATTACATCGCCGACATTGCCAGTGAACTCACCAACGATGGAGGCATCGTTTGTCTCGCGCATTTTCAATTTAATAATCTGGCGCGCCGTAGATGTCGCTACGCGAGAAAAACCATCTGGCATATCTGGCTCATCGCCAATCTTTTCACCAATCTCATTGAACTGGGGAATTAAAATCTGAATTTCGCCAGTTTCACGATCTAAAACAGCGCGCGCATGACGCTTAGCTTCTTCGGTCTGGTTATAAGCGGTAAGGACGCCGATCTCTATCGCCTGAATTAACTGCTCAAGCGGAATGCCCTTCTCAGTCGTTAGCGCAATTAATGCACTCATCTCGACATGCATTTAGTTTTCATCCTTACGACTAAATTCAACTTCTACGTTCGCTTTTTTTATATCTGCCAAAACAATAATGTGAGTCTTCATGCGGCCCTTGATATTTTCGACAAAAGTGGCATCGTCGGCGCGTAGTTCAGTAAGGCGGCCAGTCAATGTTGCGCCATCGTTCATCACCATGGAAATTATTCGCGTTACATTCTTTTCCCAGTGACGACGTTCGGTCAGCGGGCGGTCAACTCCAGGAGACGTTACTTCAAGCGTAAAGGCATCATCAATAACAGTACTTTCATCTAGAAGCTCTGAAATTAAGCGCGAGACGACAGTGACTTCATCGAGATTTAGGGGCTTTGGGCCATCAACTATGCAGGTAACAATTCGGTGATTACCGGGATTTGATACAAGAACCTGCTCCAGGAAAAAACCCGCATTTTCTACGGCGGGCCTAAGCAGTTCGACTAAGGAATCTTGAAGTGACATAAAGTAGCTACTTTCTTATTAAGTTGTGGCCGTAATTGTAACTAGAAAGATTGAAAAGTATCAATTCCTACTTTAATGATCAGGGCAATTGTCACAAACAAGAAGACCTTTCGTACCAAAGTCGAACCACCACGAATTGCCAGGCGAGAGCCGATCACAGCCCCCGTTACATTTGCTACCCCAAGACCAAGGCCAATCTGCCAGATAATCGCACCGTGCATACCAAAGATAATAAGTGCACCGAGGTTGGTTGAAACATTAACGACTTTTGCAATTGCCGATGCTGTAATAAAGGCATAGCCAAGGGATGCGACTAATACGAGCATCAAAAAAGAGCCAGTACCTGGACCAAAGATTCCATCGTAGAAGCCGATGACAATCCCGGCGGCAGCTGCAATTTGAATCCTGCGCATGTCGGTGTGTTTAAATCTCTCAACCATTCCTAAATCTGGCTTGAGCCAGGTATAAATAGCCACAACGATTAATAGCGTTAAGACAATGGGTCGCATGCTCGAAGTTGGTATTCGGGATGCAAGGGATGCGCCGGCAGCTGAGCCGATAAATGCAGGTACTGCCATTGCGATAAGAACTTTAGGTTCGGGTTTAATTTCGCGGCGATAGAGAGCTGCGGCAGTAGTCGTACCAAAGACAGAGGCCAATTTATTCGTACCCAGAACCGTAACTGTTTCGGTTTTAGGTAGGCCGATTAAGAGTGCTGGAAGTTGGATTAATCCTCCGCCTCCTGCGATTGAATCGACAAAGCCGGCAAAGAATGAGGCGGAAAGCAGAAATAATCCAGTTGCAATGGTTAATTCGCCCATGTTTAAAGCCTTACTTAAGTAGTGCCGCGATTGAACTTACGGCATTTGCCAAAGCTACTTCGCTCTTTTCCCCGCTTGCTCGAACACGTACTTCAATATTGCCATCGGCTAATGCCTTTCCGACCACAACAATAATCGGATTGCCAATCAACTCGGCATCCTTAAATTTAACTCCTGCGCTTGCATCGCGGCGATCATCGAGCATTACTGTAATTCCGATTGCCTCTAGATCAGTGCCGAGTTTGAGCGCAGTATCAAAGGGTAGGTCTTCTTTACCGGTTGCAACGATATGAACCTTGGCAGGTGCGATTTCTATTGGCCAGTTCAGACCGATCTCATCACTTGTCTGCTCGGCAATTGCAGCAACTGCGCGAGAGACGCCGATTCCATAGGAGCCCATAGTCACTACCTGAGATTTACCGTTTTGATCTAACACAGTCAGGCCAAGGGCTTCTGCATACTTTCGCCCTAACTGAAAGATGTGTCCGATCTCTATCGCGCGATCTATAACGACCTCTGTTGCACACTCTGGGCATGCATCCCCCGCACGCACTTCAGCGGCTTCAACATAGTGATCGGGAGTGAAGTCACGACCGTTGAGAACAAAGCGTGCATGGCGATTGTTTTTATTAGCTCCGCTTATCCAAGATGTACCTGGAGCAACACGTGGATCGGCATAGACGGTGATTCCAGTGCCATTTAGATTCTGTGGCCCAATGTAACCTTTAACGAGCTTAGGATGTTTAGCAAAATCGGCCTCTTCGAAGACGCGAAGTTCGTGCACTCCACCTAAATTTTCCTGCAAGCGTTTTAAGTCAACTTCTCGATCCCCGGGAACTAGTACTGCAATTGCCTTTCCATCGGCGACTAACATAATATTTTTTAAAGTATCAGCAGCTGCATATCCCCCGCCGAATTTTTCATTCATGACGGCGACCAGTGAATCAATGGTTGGAGTATTTGGAGTGTCTAACTCTTCAAGGGCTGGAACTCCTGATGGATCCCCTGGTGCCACTTTTGTGACCATCGCTTCGACGTTAGCTGCATAGCCACACTTAGGGCACAAAACGTATGTGTCCTCACCGGTAGGACATGGTGCTAAAAACTCTTCAGACTTCGAGCCGCCCATCGCACCCGATACAGCCTTAACAATGTTGTACTTCATTCCTAATCGATTAAAACAGCTGATGTATGCATCACGATGTTTATCGTATGAGAGATTCAGACCTGCATCATCGATATCAAATGAGTATGAGTCCTTCATGATGAACTCGCGACCGCGAATGATTCCGCTACGTGGACGGGCCTCATCGCGATACTTTGTCTGAATCTGATAGATCGACAGTGGTAAATCCTTATATGAGGAGTACTCACTCTTGACCATCAACGTAAACATCTCTTCGTGAGTTGGTCCTAGTAAGTAATCTGCGCCTCGGCGGTCCTGCAAGCGAAATAGCGACGGTCCATACTCTTCCCAGCGCTTGGTGGTCTCATAAGCCTCGCGTGGCAAGAGCGCAGGAAAATGCACCTCTTGAAAGCCTGCGTTGTCCATCTCTTGGCGAACGATGTTTTCAATATTGCGAAGAGTGATAACTCCAAGTGGAAGCCATGAATAAATCCCCGCAGCGATTCGGCGAATATATCCGGCGCGTACAAGCAAGCGATGGCTTGCGACTTCAGCATCGGCTGGATCATCGCGAAGGGTACGCAAAAAGAGCGTGGACATTTTCAACATGGCGTGAGCCTATCTAATATCAACGGTGGGCACGCCTGATGCAACGCCCGCAGCTTCCATTTCTTCGGCCAAACGCATCGCCTCTTCAATTAAAGTTTCAACGATCATCGCTTCAGGCACAGTCTTTATGACTTCGCCCTTTACAAAAATTTGGCCTTTGCCATTTCCAGATGCGACACCTAGATCGGCCTCGCGTGCCTCACCTGGTCCATTTACGACACAGCCCATAACAGCCACGCGAAGCGGAACGGTCATACCTTGCAGGCCAGCTTGAACTTTTTCTGCCAAGGTGTACACATCTACCTGGGCGCGGCCACATGATGGACATGAAACGATTTCTAGTTTTCGCTGGCGAAGATTTAAGGACTCCAGAATAGAGATTCCAACTTTTACTTCCTCAACCGGAGGCGCCGAAAGTGAAACTCGGATCGTGTCACCGATTCCTTCAGCTAATAGGATTCCAAATGCAGTGGCAGATTTAATCGTTCCTTGGAAAATTGGCCCCGCCTCAGTTACGCCAAGATGTAGTGGGTAATCACATTGAGCGGCCAAGAGTCTGTAAGCCTTTACCATCGTTACTGGATCATGATGCTTGACTGAGATTTTGATATCTGAAAAACCATGCTCTTCAAATAATGATGCCTCCCAGAGCGCAGACTCAGCTAAGGCCTCAGGGGTCGCCTTGCCATACTTTGCAAGAATTCGAGGATCGAGTGAGCCGGCATTTACTCCGATGCGAATTGGTATTCCCGCATCCCCTGCAGCCTTTGCAACCTCTTTAACCTTGTCATCGAACTGTTTGATATTGCCGGGATTAACGCGAACAGCCGCGCACCCAGCATCAATGGCGGCAAAGATATATTTAGGTTGAAAGTGAATATCGGCAATAACTGGAATTTGAGATTTCTTTGCAATTTGTGCAAGAGCATCGGCATCATCTTGACTAGGCACTGCAACTCGAACAATCTGGCAGCCTGAAGCGGTTAATTCAGCGATCTGTTGAAGCGTTGCATTTACATCCGAGGTCAGGGTGGTGCACATTGATTGCACACTTACTGGTGAATCACTTCCTACACCAACTTTACCGACCATCATCTGCCGGGTCTTTCGACGAGGTGAAATCGTTGGTGGTGGAGCGCTCGGAATACCTAAATCAACCATGGCGCTATTCTGCCGTAAGAAGGCGTGTTGCGCTAAAGATTGAGAACAACTGGATTGACGATATCTGCCACAAGGAGAAGAAGGGTCAATGCCGCCAAAATAACAAATACCACCATCGTTATCGGTGTTAGCACGGTTACATCTATGGCGGCTGGACGAGGACGTCCCCGTAATCGGGCAAAAAATGCACGAATCTCATCGGCAATGGCAACTGCCATGTGTCCACCATCTAGGGGCAGAATCGGCAATAAATTAAAAAGTCCAACGAAGATATTTAAACTCGCAATAATTAAGATGAAAGTTGCCAAGCGCTCCATTGCAGAGAGTTCCCCGCTACTCACCGCTTGGCCTGAAACACGAGCAACTCCAACGACTCCGACTAAACCATTTGCATCACGTGTTTGACCATTAATGGTCTGACCCCACAGCGCTGGAATCTTGGATGGGAGCTTTACTAAAGATTTCACGCTCTCTTTGAGGAAGTCCCTGGTAACAATTCCAGCGTTTTTAAAGGATGTAATCACACCAGTACGTTTTAATCCAGCCTCATTAATTATTCCTAGGAGATATCTCTTCTCACCATCGACGGTTTCAAGTGTGGGAGTGGCAGTAATTATTAAATCCTGTCCGGCTCGCTTAATTCCAAGCGTTAACTCTCTGCCCTGTGAGTTACGGATCGCGGCAACATCTTTATACCAATCGCTGACTTTCTTACCGTTAATGGATGTGACCTCATCACCAACCATAATCCCAGCCGATTGCGCAGCAGATCCCTTCATAACTTCACCAATTACGGGAAGTATCTGAGTCGTACCGATTCCGGCAAAGAGAGTAAAGAGAAGAACGTAGCCGATGACAAAGTGGAGAAATGATCCTGCACCCAGAACGATTAGTTTGCGTCCCGAGGAGGCTTTATAGAATGCGCGATTTTCCT
>CAXNCU010000040.1:0-8381 GCA_964200985.1 Candidatus Planktophila sp. | reverse complement strand
TTTTGGTTAACCGGAATTGGTGTATTTGTTTTCTGGAACTTATTTACACTTGCTGGCGCCCTCGGAGCCCAAGCAATGGGTGATACTCGTGCCTGGGGGTTAGATGCTGCCGTACCGGCCGCATTCCTGGGTCTTGTCTGGCCACGGCTTGAAAATAATAGAGACCGCGGCCTTGCAGTTGCTTCGATTATTTTTGCCATTGCTATGACCCCTATTTTGCCCGCTGGCTTACCGATAATTGCTACCGCTTTTATTGCTATTGCAGTTGGGTTGCGCAGATGAACGCATTCTGGGTTGCAACATTAGGCACAAGTGTTATCGCTTTCGCCCTTAAGTATTCAGGTCACTCAATACCTCAACATTGGCTGGAACATCCGAAAGTTCAACGAATCAATGCACTCATTCCAATTGCATTGCTGAGCGCCCTCGTTGCGGTGCAGACATTTACTGAAAAAAGTGAACTCATGATTGATCATCGGCTCGCCGGTGTCAGCGTTGCAGTTATTGCTCTGCTCTTAAAGGCACCATTTCCAGTTGTAGTTCTTTCGGCTGCCATTTCATCGGCAGCTATCTATAACTGGCTTTAAATCACACCTAACGAGCTCAGCTTGGCTTTTAATTCTAAATCTGATGGCTCGGTCAGATGTGATCCATCTGCAAAGACAATCACTGGAATCGATTGAGCGCCACCGTTAATCTCTTGAACTTTCGCTGCAGCCGCTTTGTCGTTTTCGACATCGATAATTGTGTAGGCAACATTGAGCTCATCCATCAATCGCTTCGAACGACGGCAATCCCCGCACCAATCAGCGCTATACATTGTGATTTCACTCTTTGACATGTGTGCCTATTCCTTTACATGAATTTATCGAGGCCATGTGTTAGCCCCGGCTTTGAAACAATTGAACGAACTCCAAGAAGGACTCCGGCCATAAACCCAACACGATCTAATGAGTCGTGACGAATCGTCAACGTCTCCCCTAATCCACCAAAGATGACCTCTTGATGAGCAACTAACCCACGTGCACGCACAGAGTGGATTGGAATATCGCCAACTTTTGATCCTCGTGCGCCATCTAGCGCAGTTGTCGTGGCATCTGGCATCGCAGTTAATCCTGCCGCCTTTCGTGCATCACTCATTAACTCTGCTGTACGCGCGGCCGTGCCACTAGGGGCGTCGACCTTATCTGGATGGTGAAGCTCAATTATTTCAGCTGACTCAAAGTAGCGCGCAGCTTTAGCGGCAAACTCCATCATCAACACTGCGCCAATTGCAAAGTTAGGGGCAACTAGAACTCCGACCGATGGATTCTGACTCAATAAGTCTTCGAGGCTAGCAAGCTTGGTTGCATTAAAACCGGTTGTGCCAACTACAACATTGATTCCATTTTTAACGAGGAAATCTAAGTTAGCCATAACGCTATCTGGAGTGGTGAAATCAACAACGACATGAGTTCCAGAGCCAATGAGCTGCTCCAAAGAATCTCCAATATCAAGGGCTGCGATAAGTGACATCCCAGGCTCGGCCGCAACGGCCTTTACGACTTCGGCGCCCATGCGCCCCTTTGCACCTAATACTGAAACATTTATCATTTCATCACCTTTTCAAATTTTGCGGTGTTTTTAAATGGGCCTACAAGTGCAAGCGTAGGCGTTTTAGTCAGGAAGGCGCTGGCGATTTCGCGAATGTCCGCCTCATTGACCTTTGAAACAGCCTTTAAAATATCGTCAAAACCCATAACGCGTCCGTAGACGATCTCATTTTTGCCGATTCGACTCATTCTCGAACCTGAATCCTCTTGGCTTAAAACCAATGAACCACGGACTGCGCCTTTTGCCCGCTCAATCTCCTCGTGACTCATTCCATTGTCGGCCACATCGGCTAAAACTTCGCGGATGATTTCCAAAACTTCAACGGCCTTTGCCGGCTTACAGCCAGCATAGAAACCAATCTGACCGCTTCCAGCATATTGCTGAGCATATCCGTAGACCGAATAAGCAAGACCGCGCTTTTCACGGATCTCCTGGAATAAGCGAGATGACATACCGCCGCCAAGGGCCGATGCCAAAATTCCCATTGCAAAGCGGCGATCATCATGACGGGCAACGCCCTCCATGCCATAAAACATATGCGCCTGTTCAGTTGGCCGGATCATTAAACCAACGGCTTGCTGCGCAGGTTTTTTAACTGCAGTATTTCCACGAATCACTGGAGTTCCGGTGACGTCTAGGAAGCCATCGGCCGACAACGCTTTCTCAACCATTTGCACAACTTTTTTGTGGTTAATATTTCCAGCCACTGCCACAACTAAATCTTGAGGCAAGTAACGCTTTTTGTAATAGTTAAATACGCTAGATCTCGACATATTATTTATCGAGTCGATAGTTCCTAAAATTGGCCGGCCTAATGGCGTATTACCGTAGTAAGTCTCGGCATATAAATCATGGACTAAATCACTTGGATCGTCATCGCGCATTGCGATCTCTTCCAGAACCACTTTGCGTTCGGCGTCGACATCAAGGGTTGTAACAACGGAAGATGTGATCAGATCTGAAATAACATCGATTGCCATTGGTAAATCAGTATCAATCACCCGCGCGTAAAAGCAGGTGTACTCCTTAGACGTAAAGGCGTTCATCTCTCCACCAACAGATTCGATGGATGAGGAAATTTCAAGAGCTGTGCGTCTAGTAGTTCCTTTAAATAAAAGATGCTCAAGGAAGTGAGAAGCCCCAGCAACTGCTGGGGTCTCATCCCTTGAGCCAACGTTGACCCAAATACCAATCGCGGCGCTGCGTACCGAAGTTACTTCTTCAGTAACGATACGCAGACCGCTAGGTAAAACTGAGCGACGAACTGTCATTTATTCGGCAGAACCAGTTGTTCCATCTTCAAGGACTGGGACCAAAGACAACTTGCCCTTTGGATCAATCTCGCCGATTTCAACTTGAATCTTGTCGCCAACCTTCATGACCTCTTCCAAGTTTTCAATGCGCTTTCCACCATGCATCTTGCGAATCTGAGATACATGTAGAAGGCCATCTTTTCCTGGCATCAATGAGATAAATGCGCCAAATGCTGCAAGCTTCACAACGGTACCTAAGTAACGCTCGCCAACTTCTGGCATCTGTGGGTTAGCGATTGCATTGATCTGCGCGCGTGCAGCTTCGGCCGATGGGCCATCAACTGCGCCGATGTAGATCGTTCCATCATCTTCGATAGAAATATCTGCGCCAGTTTCATCTTGAATCTGGTTAATAATCTTGCCCTTAGGCCCGATTACTGCACCGATCTGATCAACTGGAATCTTGACTGAGATAATACGTGGAGCAAACGGGCTCATCTCATCTGGGCCATCGATTGCTTCATTCATTACATCAAGGATTGCAAGGCGAGCTTCCTTCGCTTGAAGAAGTGCACCAGCAAGAATTGATGCTGGGATTCCATCGAGCTTAGTATCTAGCTGCAAAGCGGTAACAAAATCCTTTGTTCCAGCAACTTTGAAGTCCATATCGCCAAATGCATCTTCTGCTCCGAGAATATCGGTGAGGGCAACGTACTCGACCTTGCCATCGACAGTGTCAGAGATAAGACCCATTGCAATGCCTGCAACTGGCGCACGCAATGGAACGCCTGCGTTATATAACGCAAGAGTTGATGCACAAACAGAGCCCATTGATGTTGAACCATTTGAACCAAGTGCTTCAGAGACCTGACGGATTGCGTAAGGGAACTCTTCGCGTGTTGGAAGAACTGGAATCAATGCGCGCTCAGCTAGAGCACCGTGGCCGATTTCGCGGCGCTTAGGTGTACCAACACGACCGGTCTCACCAGTTGAATATGGCGGGAAGTTGTAGTTGTGCATATAGCGCTTGTGATTTTCAGGATTCAACGTATCTAACTGCTGCTCCATCTTGAGCATGTTAAGCGTTGTGATTCCAAGAATCTGTGTCTCGCCACGTTCGAAGATTGCTGAACCGTGAACGCGAGGAATAACTTCGACTTCAGCAGAGAGTGCACGGATGTCGCGAAGACCACGGCCATCCATACGAATCTTGTCGCGAAGAACGCGCTGGCGAACGAGCTTCTTAGTCAATGAACGGAAAGCCGCAGGGACTTCCTTTTCACGTCCAACAAATGCTGCGCTAACGCTCTCTTTAGTAGAAGCGCTAATTGCATCAACTGCACTCTCGCGCTCTTGCTTACCTGAAACAGTAAGTGCCTTAGCAAGATCAGTTGATGCGGCTTTTTCAACGGCAGCATAAACATCATCTTGGTAATCAAGAAATACTGGGAACTCTGCAGTTGGCTTTGCAGCCACCTTTGCAAGCTTTGATTGGGCATCGCAGAGAATCTTGATGAACGGCTTAGCCGCATCAAGGCCTTGTGCAACAACCTCTTCATTAGGAGTTGGTGCGCCTCCTGCAATGAGCTCGATTGTCTTGGTTGTAGCTTCAGCTTCAACCATCATGATTGCAACATCGCCATCATCACTTATGCGACCGGCAACAACCATGTCAAAGACTGCGTTGGCAACCTGTGAGTGGTTAGGGAATGCAACCCACTGGCCATCAATCAAAGCAACGCGAACGCCACCGATTGGACCTGAGAATGGCAAGCCAGCAAGCTGTGTTGACATTGATGCGGCGTTAATAGCAATAACGTCATACATGTGGTCAGGATCGAGTGCCATTACAGTCACAACGATCTGAACTTCATTACGAAGTCCCTTAACAAATGATGGACGCAATGGACGATCGATTAAGCGGCAAGTAAGAATCGCATCCTCTGATGGACGACCTTCACGACGGAAGAATGATCCTGGAATACGACCAACTGCATACATCTTCTCTTCAACATCGACAGTTAAAGGAAAGAAATCGAATTGATCCTTTGGTGTCTTTGATGCAGTAGTTGCTGAGAAAATCATTGTCTGATCATCTAGAAATACTGCTGCAGCTCCTGCTGCTTGACGCGCTAGGCGTCCTGTTTCAAAACGAATCTCTCGTTTTCCGAACTTTCCGTTATCAATTACTGCAACGGCTGATTGAACCTCTTGACCCTCCATGGGTCCTCCTCTAGTTATTTTGGAGATAGTTGCATGCAACTATCTCGGCTCGACTACCCACATCGAGTGAAAACAATGAATCTCCGATCGAAGTTCACGCACGCCTACATAAGGCTCTTGCGGAAACCACTACCGAGGACCATTGATCCTCTAGTGGGTAGGTATTACTTTTTTATTTAGCGGCGAATACCGAGCTTTTCGATAATCGCACGGTAGCGATTGATATCTGTCTTTGCGAGATACTGAAGAATTCGACGACGACGTCCAACTAGTAACAAAAGACCACGACGGTTGTGGTGGTCATGTGGGTTGGTCTTTAAGTGTGTTGTTATCTCTTCAATGCGCTTGGATAGCAAAGCGACCTGAGTTTCAGGACTTCCCGTATCAGTAGGAGTCGAGCCGTACTGTGCGACGATTGCCGCTGTTGCCTCTGTTGTTAGTGCCATGTTTGTGTGCTCCTATATTTCTGATGATCACGGGGTTTTCCGGTGTACCTCACGGAAAATCGCTTTCTCGTTGGATGCATAGGCTACCAGCGGGCCTGTGGATACGTGAAATCGAGTGCTAGAGCTCGGTTAGTTCGCGTGCTTTGGCGCAGTCTTTGGCCATTTGGATAAGCAGTGGTTCAAGGCCATCGAATTTGAGGGTATCTCGAAGGCGCCAACCGAATTCAATTGTTGCGGCCTTTGTATAGAGATCCAACCCAACTTGATCCAATGCATATGCCTCAACCTGTCGCCCGCGCGCTCCCTCAAAAGTGGGATTAGTGCCAATAGATATCGCCGCTGGCCAGCGGTCGATTCCTACCGATAACCATCCGGCATAGATGCCATCGGCTGGGATTGTTTGGTGTTCAAGGTCGCCGAGATTAGCCGTCGGGTATCCAATTTCACGGCCACGCTTTTCACCATGAACAACGATGCCATCTAAACGGTGTGGGCGCGTTAATAATTCGCGGGCTTTTTCAACATCTCCCTCAATAATCAATTTTCTAATGCGGGTAGATGAAACAACTTCTCCATCTTCAGGGGCCAAATCTAGAACCACTGTTTCGAACTCGGTGTGGGCCTTAAGGCTTTCAATATTTCCAGCTGCTTTATGACCATAGGTAAAGTTCTTACCAACAACGACCGTTGTCGCAGTTAACTGTTGTACAAGGATTTTATTAACAAAATCCTCTGGGCTCATCGCCGCAAACTCTGGCGTGAACTTCATAACGGCAACTTGATCGGCGTTATGAATCTTTAGTAGCTCGATTCGGTCTGTGAGAATAGTTAGAAGTGTTGGGGTCCGTTCTGGCGCAAAGACACTTACTGGATGTGGATCAAACGTGAGCGCGATAATTTTTTCATCCCCGGCAATTGCTTTGGCGCGGTTAAGTACAGCCTGATGTCCCTTATGGACACCGTCAAATACTCCGATTACTACAACGCTCATTGGTTTATTATCACCTAGTTAGTTCGCTACCGCGAACACAGCGATTGGCTTAGCCAGGCCATCTTTATTGGCAAGAAGTGCGATTAGTTGATTATCGCCACTCATCCCCGCATAAATCTCTTCCGTTGGATTAGCTGAAAGCGGGCGGCCAAAAGAGAGTTCCTGGCGCTCATCTAAAGCTAGCTCACGAACTGCAAAAGTTACACGCGCAACGTCGGCCAATGGCAAAGCTGTGAAATCGCCGTTTTTTAATTGAGTGAGAGAAACTGCTCGATCTAAACCAAAGCCTGCGACTCGACTGCGGCGCAGTGAAGAGAGATGACCGCCAACATTGAGTGCCTTCCCACAATCGCGTGCAATTGAACGGATGTAAGTTCCGGCAGAGCAGGTCACTTCTATATCGACTTCAATCGTCGCAGCAAAGCGTCGAATTTCAAGAATATCTAACTGGCTAATCGTGACTTCGCGAGCGGCGAGCTCGACCACTTCTCCGGCTCGAACTCGGTCGTATGCGCGCTCTCCATCGACTTTTATCGCTGAAACCGAACTTGGGCGCTGCATTATCGTTCCGCGCATTTTTGCTAACTCAATTTCAATCTGTTCATCGGTAATACCGGATACATCACCATGCGAAATGATTTCGCCTTCCTTGTCATCGGTTATGGTTGCAATTCCTAAGACCATTGTTGCCTGATAAGTTTTATCGCCGTCGGTGATGTATTGAAGTAGTCGGGTCCCATTATTAAAACCTAAAACTAAAATCCCCGTTGCCATCGGATCTAATGTGCCGGCGTGACCAACTTTTCGAGTTCCCAGAGCGCGACGGGCAATTGCCACAACATCATGGCTTGTCATTCCTGGCTCTTTATCTACAACCAGAAAGCCGTGCTCGATGATTACTCCGACTCGATAATGCGAGGGGCTTTATATGGATCTTCTCCCCCGGCATATGTTGCATTTTTGCGCAGCGCTGCAACTTCAGCATCCTGCTCGTGCACGCGCTCGAGTAGAGATTCAAGGGCTTTAGCGCTTTCGGGAAGACCGTCTTCAAAGAACTCAATCGATGGAGTGATCCGCAGACCTAGTTCACGCCCCAGGGCTGAACGGATTGCGCCTTTTGCACTTTCCAGAGCTGCCGCTGTTGATGCACGTGCATCTAGGTCGCCAAGGACGGTGTAGAAGACCGATGCCATTTGTAAATCACCGGTAACGCGCGCATCGGTGACAGTGACAAAGCCGAGACGGGGATCTTTGATCTTCGTCTCTAATATCTGTGCCACTACCACTTTGATGCGGTCTGCAACTTTTAACGTACGGTGTGATGGACTCATAATTTATACCCGCTTTTTCTCGCGCATCTCAAATACTTGAATCATGTCACCGATAGCGATTTCCTTCATATTGCCAAGGCCAATTCCGCACTCGAAGCCCTCTTTGACTTCAGTTGCATCATCTTTGAATCGCTTAAGTGAATCGATAGTGAGGTCATCGACGAGGATTTTATCCCCGCGCAAAATACGTGCCTTTGCATTTCGTCGGATGATTCCATCCTTAACGATAGATCCAGCAATGTTTCCTGCCTTTGATGACTTGAAGATCTCTCGAACTTCAGCATTACCCAGAACAAACTCCTCGTAGATCGGCTTGAGCAGACCCTTAAGAGAGAGTTCAACATCATCGATTGCCTGATAGATAACGGAGTAGAAGCGAACTTCAACGCCCTCTTGGTCGGCAAAGATTGCAGTTTGTGGCTCTGGCTTAACGTTAAATCCGATAACAACTGCGGTAGATGCCGATGCCAACGTAATATCGCTCTTAGTGATTGCGCCAACGCCACGGTGAATAACGCGAAGATCAACCTCTGCGCCAACATCT
>CAXNCU010000039.1:0-8448 GCA_964200985.1 Candidatus Planktophila sp. | reverse complement strand
GCCCTGACCTTGTTATCGATGGGATGGATATTTCACCGGAGATGTTGGCTCAAGCGAAGTTGAAAAAGCGCGAAGATGGAAGCGTTGTTTATCGTGCGCTATACGAGCGAGATTTAACGAGAGCTGTGCCCAATGAGAACGCACCTTATGAGGCACTATTTAGTTCTGGCACATTTACACATGGGCATTTGGGTCCAGAGTGTTTGCGTAATTTATTGCCACTGCTTACCCATGAGGGATGGTTAGTTGTCGGTGTCAACAATGAGCACTTTGAAGCTAAGGGTTTTGCGGGGGAGTTGGATGCACTCGTAGCTTTAGCTCTGATTGATCCGCCTACGATTGTTCGAATCGATGTCTATGAACCTGGCAGTGTGCATTACGGCGATCAAGCCAGAGTGATTATTACTCGCGCGATTAATTAAATAACACCCTTTTTTAAGACGATATCGCGCAGTCCGGCCTCATCGAGTTTAGTTAGCTTTTCAATCTCACTTGATTCAATGGCTCCGCAATCTAAGCCTCGTAGGAAATATCGAGCCAAAGTAAGGGCCGTTGCCGGCTCATCCATCGTTCCAGAAGCGGCGCTGTTGAGATAGTTGCGCAAGCGAAGTGAAGCGGCAGTTAATCCGTCACGATAGAAAATCCAGTTAGCTGCAATGCGTGTGGGAAGTTGGGAGCCGTGTAGATCCCAGCCTTGATAAATGCCGCGCTCTAGTGATCGGCGAACAAGTCGGTAGTGATTATGCATCGCGGCATGGACTTCTGCCGTTGTTCCGATGGGAAGGATATTTGTTGAGCCGTCACTGATGCGTACCGTTGTGCCGGCAGTTGCTACTTGCAAAACACTCTTGGCATAGTCGGCGGCGGGATGATCTAGGGTTTGGTAGGCCGATGAGATACCGGCTGCTGCTGAATAATCATATGTGCCATAGTGAAATGCGCTAAGTCGTCCTTTAGCGCGATCGATGTATTGGGCGGCAGTTACACGGCCATCTTGATCCATAATCGCCTGGGTAGTTTCAATCTGAATTTCAAATCTAATTGTGCCATCGGCCAGCCCATGGGCCTTTTCAATTACTTCTAGGGCGGCAACCATGACATCTACTTGCTCTGGGAATGTAACTTTTGGCAGAGTAATTATAAAGTTTTCGGGGTATTTTCTATTTGAAATTATGCCGGCAACAAATTGATCAAGAGTTTTTAATCCACGATTTCGCGTTACTGCTTCAAGCGCCTTCATTCGGATTCCTATGAAAGGAGTTTTGATATCTTTAAAGGCAACAAGGGCTGCAGCTAAATCTCTCTCTTCCGTCTCATCACCACGTCGGCCATAGCCATCCTCGAAATCGATACGCAGATCTTCGATGGGCTCGGCCTTGAGCTTGGCTTTAATGCGATCAAAGATTTCTTCGATTCCACCGGTATCTGCGCCAACGGCAGTTGCTAGGACTTTGGCCGTTGGAGTGTGCTCCTCCATAGTTTGAAGCGCAATTGCGCCCCACTGCGCAGGCGTTGTCGCCGTTAACTTATCGGCTGGTACATAACATGTATGGATTGGCTGGCGGCCACCGAAATCTCCCCGGTATTTAGTGGCTAATAAATTATCGGCATGAGCCAGAGTTGCATCGGCCTTATCAAAAAAAGATTTATCTAAAGCCATGTTAAGCCTTACCGACTTCTTGTCCCCAGACTCTAAAGCGTCCGAGACCGCCATCTGGGAATACATCCAAACGCACGGCTTCAATTACTTGACTGCACGGGGTTATGAATTTATGGGGAGTATCGGCCTGCACACCAGTGCGGGCAAGTAAAACTATTGAACCTGGTGCTTTGAGTAAGGCCTCGGCGCTTCCACCGGTGACCATAACCTCTGCCGGGGGATTGCCTTTGAAGTGCGTTGTGTCGATTTCAAGTGCGTTAACGGTGCCAGGGGCAGATAAACGAACAACAAAGAAGTCATTGCCGCCGCCGCGTCGGCGTTTGTTTTCCCAACCATCGCCTTGGTTTTTAGGATCACCTGATTGCAAAGTATTTTTAGCCGATGAATAAAAATCATCGCTAGAGCCTAAGAATTCGGCGCC
This sequence comes from Candidatus Planktophila sp., assembly GCA_964200985.1. Classification (GTDB taxonomy): domain Bacteria; phylum Actinomycetota; class Actinomycetes; order Nanopelagicales; family Nanopelagicaceae; genus Planktophila. The sequence goes on along the minus strand of CAXNCU010000039.1, from coordinate 6,367 downwards.
ATTATCTAAGGCCGCTAAATTCTTTGGCCCACAAGCAGCCAGCCATGCTGGATCTGGCACGGGTGTTCCAAAGACACGAAAGCGCGCGATGCCACCATCAGGATGCATTGTTAAACGTACATGTGTCCATCGTTTATCACTTGATATGGCAAACAAATTTTCGGAGTCTCCTACAAGTTCGGTCTTATCTAGAACGCTTGTCCATGTCGTTGCAAGAAGTTCGCTAATCGTTGGAATGTGGTCAAATGTTGCAGCTTCAACGGATGCATGTGGGGGATAGTTACCCGTAAAATTTCCAGTATCGATATTGAAACCTTTAATGATTCCGGGTTGGCCAAGGCGAATGATTGCAAAGTCATTTCCCGGCTCATTGCGACGGCGGCGCGTTTCCCAGCCATCATAAATCTGACCTTTATGTCCAAAGGTATGGGATGCAAACTTGGCTCGACCTGGATTTAAAAGATTTTCTTTTTCGGCGAAGAACTCGTCATTTGCATAGACAACTCCAGCACCCGATTGGCGAAGTGCAAGGTCTGGCAACTCTGTGAAATTCATTAATTCTTTCCCCTGATCAAGAATTCGCCGTGTGGTGAATTTATCATGGAAGCATCTTTGAAAATCAATTCTCCACGTAACCATGTTTGCTTAATTTTTCCCTGCAGAGTTTTTCCTTGATATGGCGTGATCTGATTCTTATGAAAAAGTGCCGTAGGTTCAACGGTGAACTGCGCCTCGGTATCGAACTCGGCAAAGTCGGCATCCATTCCCACTTTAATTGCGCCCTTGCGCTCTAAACCTGCAAGTTCGGCAGGTTTTTGACTCATCCACTTCATGACTTGCCAGAGCGATACATCTTGCTCCCTTGCCTGTGTCCAGATGATTGAGATTCCGAGCTGAAGTGATGAAATTCCACCCCATGCCTGTTGGAAATCTCCGATATCGAAAATCTTTAAATCTTCGGTACATGGAGAGTGATCAGAGACGATTAAATCAATGACACCGCTCTTTAAGCCCTGCCATAACTCATCTTGATTAATTTTCTCACGAATGGGCGGGCAGCATTTGTATTGTGTTGCACCATCGGCAATCTCTTCGGCAGTAAGTGCTAAATAGTGCGGGCAGGTTTCGGCGCTTATGCGCACGCCATCGGCCTTAGCTGAACGAATCAGCGCCAGTGAATCACCGCTAGAAAGATGAAGAACATGCACGCGCCCTTTGATTGTTCGAGCCTGCTCAATTAGCTGTGCGATAGCAACATTCTCGGCACCTTTCGGGCGTGAGGCTAAAAACTCTGAGTATGAACGGGACGAAGGTTTAATAGATTTCTGAATAGCAATGGAGTCTTCGGCGTGCACAACCATGAGTGCATCGAGAGTGACTAACTCTTTAAGTGCTGCAGTTAAATCAACTAGATCAGAACCTGGGAACTCATCAACGCCTGAGTGTAGAAGAAAGCATTTAAAACCAAATACGCCCTCGTCATGCAGTCCTTTTAGATCACTAACATTTCCCGGAATCGAACCGCCCCAGAAACCAACATCAACAGAACACTTTCCAGTTGCTGCAGCTTTTTTAACTGCAAGGGCCGCAACATTAGTTGTAGGAGGAATACTGTTAAGTGGCATATCGATAACCGTTGTAACACCGCCTGCAGCTGCAGCCTTAGTTGCCGATTCAAAACCCTCCCACTGCGTGCGCCCGGGCTCGTTAATGTGAACATGAGTATCGACAAGACCTGGGATTAGTGCGCCAGTGATTGTTATATCTTTTTTAGCAGATATAACTTCATCAAAAGCTGCGATTTTCACTATGCGCCCATCGCTCACACATACTGCAGCGGGTCGATCACCAATATCGCTTATGACGTGGGTGGATCGGATGACTAAATCAAAGGACATTAATCAATCATCTCAAGGGCGGGAAGAGTAAGGAAGTCTGCATAGTTATCATCCAGACTCACACGCTCAAAAAGCGCCGATGCCGCGCTGATGTTCGCGCTATCCCAGCCTTGGCTGACTAGTCGGGCAGCTTCAGATGCAAGGATTTCTCGCACCAACTCTTTGGTTGCAACGGCGTGAGTATCGGCATAACTAACTGAGTTCTTTACCTGTTGCCAGATTTGAGAACGGGAGATCTCAACCGTGGCTGCATCCTCCATCAAGTTATGAATGGCGACTGCGCCGCTACCAGCGAGCCAGGCCGCCAAATACTGCAGGGATACGTCAATGTTGAGGCGAAGGCCCTCTTGAGTTATTTGACCCGGGGTTTTATCGACGGACAACAAATCACTGGAGCTAACATGTACTTCAGGACGCATGACATCTAGTTGGTTGGTTTTATTGCCCAATGCTCCATCGAAGACTTCGCGGCAGAGTGCAACTAAATCTGGGTGTGCTACCCACGAACCATCAAAACCATCGCCAGCCTCACGGACTTTGTCGGCGCGCACTTTATCAAAGGCAACCTTATTTATTTCTGCATCTTTTCGACTTGGTACAAATGCGGCCATTCCACCGATGGCATATGCGCCTCGTTTATGGCAGGTCTGTACTAGAAGGTCTGTGTAGGCGCGCATCATCGGCGCAGTCATAGCAACTTGGCCGCGATCGGGGAGTAAGAACTCGGCGCCGCGATCTCTAAAGACTTTAATCATTGAAAACAAATAATCCCAACGCCCGGCATTTAAACCACTCATATGATCGCGAAGTTCATAGAGGATTTCATCCATTTCAAAAGCGGCAGGAATAGTTTCAATTAAAACTGTCGCTCGCACCGTGCCGTGGGGGATACCTAAAGCTTTCTCTGCCTCTGTAAAAATCTCATTCCACAGGCGTGCCTCTAAATGAGATTCATTCTTTGCTAAATAGAAATATGGACCAGAGCCATTAGCGATTAACGCTTTGGCATTATGGAACATATGCATGCCAGCATCAAAGATCGGCCCAACCATTGGGCGCCCATCGATAGTCACATTGCGCTCATTTAGGTGCCAACCGCGGGGGCGTACTACGAGGGTTGCTAATGGACCCTCTTTTAATGCATAGGACTTGCCTTCGGGAGATGTAAATGCCAGTGTGCGTCGGGCTACGCCTTGGAGCGTTAGCTGCCCTTCAACGACATTGGACCAATGGGGAGTATTGGAATCCTCTAAATCTGCAAGCCAGACTTTAGCCCCAGAGTTCAGAGCGTTAATCGCCATCTTTGGATCGGTAGGACCAGTAATTTCAACGCGCCTATCTTGTAGATCATGAGGAGCAGGGGCCACTTTCCAATCGCCGTTTCTGATCTCTGCTGTCTCAGGGAGAAAATCTAAAGTCGCACCTGCCGCGATTTTTGCACGCTTAGTTGCTCGAAGCGTAAGGAGTTCTTCGCGGCGAGCATGAAACATTTCATCTAAGTGGACAACGAAATCAATTGCCTCCTTCGTTAAGACTTTCTCGCTACCAACTATTCCTGAGGGTTTTACGTTGATCTGTGGCATTTACTATTTCTCCCTATTTCTTTTCAGTTGCGATTTTATAGACAGCATTGGACACGGATGGTGAGACTGCAGGATCAAAGACACTTGGAACGATGAAGTTTTCATTGAGTTGCTCCGGACGCACACACTCTGAAATCGCTCGCGCAGCTGCAACTAACATTTCGTCGGTAATTTTGGAGACGCCTGCATCTAAGAGGCCGCGAAATAAACCGGGGAAAGCCAGAACGTTGTTAATCTGGTTTGGATAATCACTTCGCCCTGTTGCCACAATGCGCGCATGTTTTTGGGCAAGGGCTGGGTCAATCTCAGGATCTGGGTTCGACATTGCAAAGACTATGGCGTCGTGGGCCATAGATTCCACATGGGCCTCGGTGATTACATTGGGCGCACTGACGCCGATGAAAATATCGGCACCCTTCATCTCCTCAGTAATGGAGTGTGTTTTATTCTCTAGGTTGGTATTTGCTACGAGCCACTTGCGCATGTCATTTTCGGCGCTGCTGTCGTTATGAATGATGCCCCTAGAATCAAAGACCGACGCCGTTTTTAGACCACAGAGAAAGAGAAGGCGAAGGATTGCACTACCTGCAGCGCCCGCACCCATCATCACAATTCGCACTTCACTCATGTCCTTTTTAACTAAACGCAAAGCATTCAGTAACCCAGCTAAAACGACTATTGCCGTACCGTGTTGATCATCGTGGAAGACTGGAATATCCAGAGTTTCTTTTAATCTCGCCTCAATCTCAAAACAACGTGGCGCCGAAATATCCTCTAAATTGATTCCGCCAAAGCCGGGCGCAATCATTTGTACGGCGCGAATAATCTCTTCAGTATCTTGAGAATCAAGGCAGATTGGCCATGCATCAACGTTTGCAAAGCGCTTAAATAAAACGGCCTTACCCTCCATCACTGGCATTGCCGCCTCGGGCCCGAGATTTCCAAGGCCTAAAATCGCCGAACCATCAGATACAACGGCGACGGTGTTGCGCTTAATAGTTAAACGGCGAGCATCTGATTTATCGGCAGCGATAGCTAAGCAAATTCTTGCTACTCCTGGGGTATATGCCCGGGATAAATCATCACGTGTCTTAAGCGGGACCTTGGATGCAACTTCTAACTTTCCACCAAGGTGCATGAGGAAAGTTCTATCGCTTACTTTTTTAACATTAAAGTGCGGCGAGGCTGCAGTAATTGCTGCAGAGATTTCTTCGGCATGATCGGCGTCGCGCGTATCGCAGGTGATGTCAACAACGACTCGATCGTGGTGGGACTCAACGACATCAAGAGCCGTCAACGTGCCACCAGCGGCAACTATGGCCGCCGGTATCAATGATGTTGGTGACGACTGGGTCGATGCCTCAACTCGAATCGTGATTCCATATCCAGGGCTCGTTGCGCTCATGGTATACACTCCATTTCAATATTTCACTATGTGAAAAACACTTTTCATTGAACGAAATCTATGCTAACTTCATCCGAGCAGAAAGGCGAGCCCGTGGATACAAAAGTTTCTGGTGTTCAATCAGTTGAACGCGCCTTTGCCATTTTGGAGGAGATGGCCCGCAATGGCGGGGAAATTGGACTCACTACTCTGGCCACCAAACTCGACCTAGCCGTTCCGACAGTTCATCGCTCGATGAAAACACTCGTATCCCTGGGCTATGCAAAACGAAATGGATCGCGGAAATACACATTAGGCGCATCGCTTTTATTATTGGGTGATGCGGCATCGCGCGGGATTGCATCATGGGCTAAACCTGCGCTGTTATCACTTGCCAATCAATGCGGAGAAACCGTAAATCTTGCGACCCTAGAAGGCGATCGCATTGTCTATATCGGACAGTCGCCCTCTAAACACAGCATGCGAATGTTTACTGAAGCGGGGCGACGAGTATTGCCACATGCATGCGGCGTTGGAAAAGCTATTTTATCTACTTTAGATGAAGAAGAAGCGAAAGAGATTATTTCCCATACTGGAATGCCTAAGTACACATCCACCACACACACCACGTGGAAGTCATTGAACAATGATTTGATGGGTATTAGAACAACTGGTTTTGCAATCGATGAAGGGGAACAAGAGGTTGGCGTACGCTGTATTTCCGCACCGCTTTTAAGAGTAAGGCCACTAACAGCGATATCGATCAGTGGGCCTAGCTCACGTGTAACAAATTCATTTATTAAGAAGTTTTCGCCCATGTTGTTAGCTACCGCGGCCGACTTAGCTGATGAATTTGGTTCCGACGAGTAGTTACTTCTCAAATTCCATGATGTGAAATAACCCTTTAAATTCAAGCCTAATCACCTAAAAGAAACTCTAAATTTTTTCTGCCAAATGAGGGGTTAGTCCTTGTAAAAGAGGCATGAGCCCCTTACCGTTTATTCCAGAAGAGATCCACAGGAGGAGTCTTCGCGGAGAGGTACTACTGATTTCGGTATGCCGTTTCGCCAACTTTAGACGGGAGAAACATGGCATATCAAGTCTCGCCACGGCTTCACAATGAAGATTTAGCACCTGCAAAAGAACGCAACTGGGGTCCGTTCAGTATTTTCAATGTTTGGACCTCCGACGTTCACAGCTTGTATGGATACTTTCTCGCAGCTAGCCTTTTCTTAGTTGCAGGCGGTGGACTTAAGTTCTTGTTTGCAATCGCCGTTGGTTCAGTAGCGGTCTACTTCCTCATGACATTGGTCGGAAATGCTGGCGTTAAGACCGGTGTTCCTTATCCAGTTCTAGCCCGTGCATCCTTTGGTGTATTCGGTGCAAATATTCCCGCCCTTGTTCGCGCTGTTGTTGCCACTTTTTGGTATGGCGCTCAGACAAGTGCTGCAGCTGGCGCAATAGTTGCATTCTTAGTCCGATATGACGGAATGAAATCATTT
>CAXNCU010000038.1:0-8842 GCA_964200985.1 Candidatus Planktophila sp. | reverse complement strand
TCTCAGGGTGCAGACATATCTGTCGATGTTTACCCATACCTGGCAGGTAACTGCCCCCTAAGCCAACTTCTTCCGGCATGGGCTCAAGAAGGTGGCGATCAGGTAATGAAAAATCGGCTACAAGAGACACAAGTGCGAAGCAAAATCATAAAGGAGTGGGTCGACCCGCTTGTTTCTTGGAGAGAGATACAAATTAGCTCAGTTCTTCCAGGGCGAGAAAAACTTGTTGGTCAAAGCATCGCCGATATCGCGCAGGCAACCGGGAAGAGTGAAGATGACAGCGCGCTCGACCTGCTTGCAGAAATGGGAAATTCAGTCGGAATAATCGCATTTGGTCGAAGCGAGGCCGATCTCATCTCGATTTTTACTCATCCTCAAGCCCTTATTGGATCAGATGGTCAGTCCCTAGACCCCCTCGGCATTACTGGATCGGGAAGTCCGCATCCACGCTCTTATGGATGTTACCCCCGTCTTTTAAGTTCATTTGTTGGCTCGCATGGAATTACTCTTGAGCGGACTGTTCAAATCTCCACAAGTGCCGTTGCGCAGAAATTGCAGATGAGTGATCGAGGCGAGATTACGGTTGGCAAGCGAGCCGACCTTGTAGTTTTCGACCCTTCACTTATACGTGATCTCTCGACTTTCACTAGCCCACATCAATATCCTCAAGGGTTACCCCATGTCATGGTCAATGGTGAACTAGCGATACGAGATGGAGACCACACTGGAGCTAGAAGTGGCGCAGTATTAAGGAGAGGGGCTTGAGTTAAAGAATTGAGCGAATCACTCCCGCTGCCTGAGCTCTATTCTTCACTCTCAAACGCTCATAAATTTTTACAGTCTCGTATCTCGCCATCGATTCGCTGAAAAAGAGTGCCTGTGCAATCTCACGGTTGGATGCGCCATCGGCAATCATTCTCGCGATTTCTACCTGCCGCGGAGTCATTTGATACTTCGTTTCTAGGATTGAGGAATTTTTATCGAGCATGGCTGGCTCTTCTTGTACCTTATTGATTTTCTTAGCAATTTCAAGATTCTCGATTTGATTTGGAACCATCGATTGAAGAATCATTGATAGCGCGGTAAACAGTTTCAACTCCCAGCTTTCGACTTCCCGATTCTCATCGAAGCCCCAAACAACGGATCCAACAATCATGCCATCGTTTACAAGCGGAAAAGCTATTAGCGATTTAAGCCAAGGGACGTATGTAACCCAAGTTCGAAGATAAACCCCATACTCTTCAATTTCTGTTAAGTTTTTCAGAATAACTGGTTTCCCTGTCAGCATCGCATCAACCGATGGAAGCCGCTCTTCCATAGTTGTATAGACATCCAACATTTTTGTTGCCGCTTCTGGATAACCATGAGAAGAAAAATTCGTCGCGATATTGTCTTCATTAAGCAGGATTATCGAAATCGCTCTAAGACCTAAGATTCCAGGGCTTCTTAAAATCAGTGTTTGTAATAATCGAGCATCCGGTAGCGAATGCCCCAGTCTTCCAAGCCATTCGTTTACCATGTCAAGAGAAAGAAGATGAGGATCAAGTAGGCCGTGCGACTCCTCGTTCAAACGTTTTACTAGTCGCAATCCTGCAACCTCATGAGAATTAGGTGTGGCCTCCACATTCAACTCCTCACTTCTTCGAATTGCTTGAGGGTATTGGGAGGCACAAATTGTGTCAATGCTTTTTCCACTATGAGCGCTTGGTATCTGATTGAGCGCGGGTTCTGAGTCGAAAATCTACTAGCTAGTTACCGAAGCTCTTCCCGACTCAAGGCGCGCAATTGGTACACGAAATGGTGAACATGAGACATAGTCAAGGCCGAGTGAGTTAAAGAAGTGAATACTGCGTGGATCTCCACCGTGTTCTCCGCACACGCCTAGCTTGAAGTCACTGCGTAAACCGCGCGCAAGGTCAACGGCAGTACGTAGCAAGATTCCAACTCCAGCCTCATCAAGTGATTCAAAGGGATTGAAGGGAAGCAGTTCTAAATCTAAATATCGCGGTAAAAAAGTCGATTCAACATCATCGCGGCTAAATGCCCACGTCAGTTGTGTCAAATCATTGGTTCCAAATGAGAAGAAATCTGCATAAACGCCTAAGCGGTCGGCAGTAATTGCCGCACGCGGGGTCTCAATCATTGTGCCAATTGGAATGGATGCACTAATTCCTGAACCTTTGAATGTTTTCGCAATCTCTTCATCAAGGGATTCACGCAAATAAAGAAGTTCGCGCTGTGTGGCAACGAGCGGAATCATTACTTCCGGCCGCGGATCATGTCCCAACTTTCGAACCTCAAGGAATGCATGCACCAATGCACGTACCTGCATCTTGTAAAGCTCTGGAATCAGAATTCCCAATCGAACACCACGCAGACCCAACATTGGGTTTGATTCATGCAGACGGTTAACTGCGGCAAATAACGCTCTATCGCGCGCAGAAACTTCCTCGTTAAGTGCTTCTGCCCTAGCCATCTCAGAACTTAAGGTCACGAGTGACGGTAAGAATTCATGTAACGGTGGATCAAGTAAGCGGATTGTTACTGGTAACCCTGACATCGCCATCATGATGCCGACGAAATCTGCGCGCTGCAGTGGCTCCATCTCAGCGATTACAGAGCGCTGCACATCTTCATTTTCAGCCAAGACCAAACGCTCAACGTATGCGCGACGAGGACCTAAGAACATATGTTCAGTTCGACATAAACCAACACCCTCGGCACCTAAGATTCGTGCACGTATTGCATCCTCTGGCGTATCGGCATTGGTACGAACTTTTAGTCGTCGCTTCGCGTCGGCATGCATTAAAATTCGATCAACAGCCTTTACAACAGGCGCTGCCTCATCTGAGCCAGCAGATAATCGACCTTCTAAATACGAAGTCACTGAGGATGCAATCACTGGAACATCGCCCAAATAGACTGCGCCCGTTGTTCCGTCAATTGAAATGACATCGCCTTCATAAACGGTAATAGAACCGGCAGTAAATAGATTAGCTCGCTCATCGACAGATATTGAATCAGTCCCACAGACGGCAGTCTTTCCCATACCGCGCGCAACGACGGCAGCATGTGAAGTCTTTCCACCACGGCTAGTTAAAATTCCTTGCGAGGCAACCATTCCAACTAAATCATCGGGACTGGTTTCGCGTCGAACTAAAATGACTTTTTTGCCCGACTTTGAAAGATCAAATGCCCGCTTGGAATCAAAAACAACTTCGCCAACGGCCGCCCCTGGGGATGCTGGAATTCCGCGTGCGATTTCATTTAATTGTCCAGATGTGTCGAACTGGGGAAACATCAACATCGCTAATTGATCACCAGATGTACGGAGTAGCGCTTGATCCATCGTAATTTTGCCTTCATCGACGAATTGAAGTGCAATTCTAAAAGCTGCCTCGGCCGTGCGCTTACCCACGCGGGTCTGCAGAATCCAGAGTTTTCCGCGCTCAATCGTAAATTCAATATCGCAGAGATCTTCATAGTGAGTCTCTAGTAGTTCCATCACATCGTCTAACTCTTTGGCAACGTCTGGGGTGAGTTCGGCAAACTCAATGAGGGACATGGGAGTGCGTATGCCTGCAACCACATCTTCGCCCTGTGCCTTTTGTAGATAATCACCGTAGCGACCAACTTCGCCATTTGAAGGATTACGAGTAAATGCAACGCCGGTGCCTGAATCATCGCTTAAGTTACCAAAGACCATCGATTGAATATTTACTGCAGTTCCAAGATCGGAAGGAATTCGCTCGCGGCGACGGTACATCTGCGCACGCTCTGAGTTCCATGATCTAAAGACGGCTTCAACAGATCTGATTAAATGTTCGCGAGGATCTTTAGGGAATTCTTCGCCCGTAGCCAAAGTGATGACTTTGATAAAACCATCACATAATAATTTCAAACTTTCTACATCCAAGCCCTGCATGTTTCCAACACCCACTGAAGATGCGATGCGTTCCTGTACTTTATGAAACTCTGCAGGTTCAATGTCGCACACAATTTTGCCGTACATCTCAATAAATCGGCGATAAGAATCCCAAGCAAATCGTGGATTACCCGAGGATGCCGCCATCGATTCTGCAACCTCTGGTGTCATGCCAACATTTAGAACCGTTTCCATCATTCCGGGCATTGAAAACTTTGCCCCTGATCTCACCGAAACCAACAATGGATTGTCGACTCCCCCAAATTTTTTACCTGTTTGTTTTTCAAGCTCCTTTAGTGCGGCATCCATTTCGGAGTTCAAAGTTTCAGGAAATTTTCCAGATTGCAAATATTGACGACATGCATGCGTGGTTATCGTAAATCCTGGCGGCACTGGCAAACCGATGCGGACCATTTCGGCCAAGTTGGCACCCTTGCCACCAAGCAGATCCTTTTGTGACATGTCCCCAAATGTGAATGGATGAATCAACTGCTCGGTCATCGTTGACCCTCCGCATGTTAGTAAGGCATGTATTTGGTTGGCTTCGTTTTTAAATTCTAGTTCACGATTACTCTGGGAATCCTACTCATAATCGTATAGGATTTTGACCATGTCGAGAGCGAGGTTTGAGTATGTCTAAGAACGTCAAACGGCAGTTCCCAAAGTGGTCAGAACTATCTCCTTTGCTCAGATTCACGATGCCAACTCTGCCTAGCCGGAAAAAACGCCTTGCCAAGGCGCTGACCATTTGGGATTTACGCGCAATTGCAAAGCGCCGAACACCCAAAGGACCCTTCGACTATACCGATGGCGCCGCCGAATCAGAGGTCACTCTTGAGCGAGCTCGCAGAGCCTATTTAGATTTAGAGTTTCGCCCAAATGTTTTACGTGATGTGAAGGAAGTTTCGCTCGAATGTGAAGTTCTTGGACAGAGATTTGCAATGCCTGTTGGCATGGCACCCACAGGTTTTACCCGCATGATGCAATCGGAGGGCGAAAATGCCGTTGCCCGGGCAGCCCAAAAATTTGGAATCCCTTACACGCTCTCCACTCTAGGGACCACAACTATTGAAGATGTTGTATCTGCAGCACCTGATGGTACAAATTGGTTCCAACTCTATATGTGGAAAGATCGCGATGCCAGCATGCAATTGGTTGAACGAGCTAAAAAATCTGGTGTTAAGAATCTTCTCCTAACTGTTGACGTACCCGTTGCAGGTGCGCGCTATCGCGATACTAGAAATGGGTTAACCGTTCCACCATCATTGACTGCTAAAACAATTTTTGATGCAATTCCTCGGCCAGAGTGGTGGATGAATTTTTTGACCACACCGGCAATCTCCTTTGTTTCTATGAATAGTTGGAACGGCACGGTCGCGGAGCTATTAGATTTTACGTTCGACCCAACTATGACATTTGAAGATCTTAAATGGATCCGCAGTCAGTGGGATGGAAAGCTGACGATTAAAGGAATCCAAACTGTGGAAGATGCAAAAAAATCGGCCGACTGTGGCGCCGATGCAATTATTTTGTCTAACCACGGAGGTCGACAATTAGATCGTGCTCCCATTCCGCTTCACTTGCTTATCGATGTTAAGAAAGAGTTGAAAAATGAGTTAGAGGTTCACCTTGATACCGGAATTTTGCATGGCTCCGATATTTTGGCGGCCATCGCTCTCGGTGCCGATTTTACTTATATTGGACGGGCTTACCTCTATGGGCTTATGGCCGGTGGGCAAGAAGGTGTAGAGCGTGCGCTAACGATTTTACGCACAGAGATGATTAGAAATATGAAGTTGCTAGGAGTTAATTCGATCGAAGAGCTTGAGCCAAAACATGTTCGTTTGCTACCTACGCATGCGGGCCTCGGAACACTACCTGGAGGAAAATAGGATGAGAATTGCACGCATTGGCGCTTTAGGAAGCGAAAGACCCGTTGTAATCGAAGGAGATGAGGCGATCTTCGTAGATACTCTCATCAAAGATTGGTCGCGCGAAGAGTTAGAAAAAGGCGCCTTTGATCGGATCAATAGTGCCAATCTCTCTACATTGGCCAGAACATCAGTTAATGGACATCGCTTCGGCTCTCCTATTAACCGACCAACAAAAGTTGTATGCGTAGGTCTTAACTATCTAAAACACATTGAGGAATCCGGAGCAGTTACTCCTAAAGAGCCAGTTATTTTTATGAAAGCGCCAGATACGGTCATTGGTCCTAACGATAACATTGTCATTCCGCCTGGCAGCACGGCAACAGATTACGAAGTAGAACTTGCAATTGTTATTGGAAAGCGTGCCCTTTACTTGGACTCTCCTGACCAATCCCCTGATTTCATTCTGGGATATACCATTAGTCAAGATGTAAGTGAGCGGTATTGGCAGATCGAACGTTCTGGGCAATGGGTAAAGGGAAAATCCTTCCCAACTTTTAATCCAATTGGACCATCTATTGTTACTGGAGATTCAATTAATCCTCATAACTTGCGCTTATGGTGTGAAGTTGATGGTGTCATGAAGCAAGATTCAAACACAAATGACCTTCTCTTTGGCATCAATCACATCGTTTGGTACATCAGCCAATTCATGGAGCTCTTCCCTGGAGACATAATTAACACAGGTACTCCATTTGGTGTCGGTCTCGGCTTTAAACCCCCTGTGTACTTGCATGGTGGTCAAGTTGTTCGGACCGGAATTGATGGCATCGGCGAGATGCGATCACATGTAGTTGATTATTTGAAATAAACTCAAGCCGAAGATTTAGTAGTGGATGGAGTAGAAATATGAGCGAAGATTTCAAAGGACTTACTGCAGTTGTTAGTGGTGCTGGCTCTGGAATTGGTTTAGCCGTTGCCCGCTCTCTTCATGCCCAAGGTGCCCGAGTCTTTGGCCTTGACCTGAACGAGGGCGAGATGTCAGAAGTTGCTACGTGGATTCCATGCGATGTAGGTGATACTGCAAAGGTGCGCACTGCCTTTGAGCAGATCGCAGCTCACACAGACACGATAGACATACTGGCTAACAATGCAGGTATCGGGGCAATTGGGACGGTGGAGGATTCAACTGATGAAGAATGGCACCGAGTTCTTAACATAAACGTAGTGAGCATTAGTCGAGTCTCTTCAGCTGCGATGCCATTTCTTCGAAAGAGCTCTTGTCCCTCAATTGTTAATACATGTTCTATCGCCGCAACCGTTGGACTCCCCAACCGAGCCGTTTATTCAGCAAGCAAGGGTGCGGTTATGTCACTGACTTTAGCCATGGCGGCCGATGCAGTGAAGGAAAAGATTCGAGTTAACTGCGTTAATCCTGGTACTGCAGATACGCCATGGATTGGACGCTTACTTGCACAGGCTAACGATCCAGCTGCAGAGCGAGAGAGACTTCAAGCTCGACAGCCGATGGGTCGTTTAGTTTCACCAGAGGAAGTTGCCAGTGCGATCATCTATCTGGCCAACCCTGCGCAAGGTTCAACAACCGGAACGGTTCTTGCCGTAGATGGTGGCATGCACGGACTACGACTTCCACATTAGAAATCATATGAATTATTTTATTGAAACTCTGCTAACTCGATGAAGGCAGTTACGCCTGACGTTGCCAAAGCATCGGCACGTAGCTCTGTCCTCTCGGATGAAACGTACGCCAAGATCAAAGAGATGATTGTGAGTTATGAAATCTCCCCTGGCTCCAAAGTTAATATCGATGCACTCTCTCTTCGACTTAAAACCTCTCAGACACCAATTAGAGAGGCGCTAGCCAGGCTTGAATCCGATGGACTCATCAAGAAAGAGCCGCTCAAGGGTTACAGCGCAACTAATCTTCTCACTCTTGATGAGTTCCACGACCTATTTCAATTTCGCCTTCTTATAGAACCGTGGGCGGCCGAACAAGCGGCTCATCGAATCACTGCAGGTGGAAAAAAAATCCTTATATCCGAAATGAAAAGCACTATAAAATCTTTGAAGCAGAAGAATATCGATGAATTTAAGAGTCTGACTGAGCATGATGCACGCTTTCATAAACTGGTGGCACAGTTATCTGGCAGCAAGTCCGTGGAATCTGCCTTTGAGCGAACCCACTGCCATCTCCACTTATTTCGACTCTTTATGGCCCATAGGCTCCAACTAATTGAAAATAACTCAAGAGCCAAATTCGTCGAGTGGCTGTTTGAGAACTACTATCAAAATGGTTCAGGCCAACTGGCAATTATTGAGCATAGAGCCATCGCCAGTGCCATTATCGATGGGGATTCCAAAGCTGCACGAGCGAGTATGCACTCGCATATTCAATCTTCACTAAAACGCTTTTCATCTTCGGTGGAGTAAGTAAGAGGATTTAGCCTCTCTAGCGAAGCGGGCCTGCGACAATATTTGCTAATTGCTGACCAGTTGCAAAACGCTTAAGTTGACTCTCAATAAGTGCGCGAACGCGTGGATTAAAGGCACTGGAGTCACCACCAACATGGGGCGTAATGATTACGTTTGGGGCGTTCCACAATGGATGTCCCTTTGGTAGTGGTTCTGGATCTGTAACATCTAAGCCAGCCGTAATCTGTCCGCGATTTAAAGCATCCACTAAGGCATCAGTATCGATAATGCCACCTCGAGCAACATTGACAAGGGTCGCACCCGGTTTCATCGCATCAATCCTGGTTCGATTCATTAAATGACGGGACTCACTAGTTAATGGCAGAATCAAAATAACAACATCCAAGGTTGGCAGTAATTGATCAAACTCTGCCATGGTCTTACTTGCATTTTTTCCACTGCGACTAAAGCCGATTACCTCAACATCAAATACTGCAAGTTGTCGGGCAATCATCGAACCGATACTCCCCGTACCAACAATCCCAACACGTGAATCGGCTAAGGCGCTATAACGATCATGAACCCACTCGCCCTTGCTTTGGTTGGCCATGAA
>CAXNCU010000037.1:0-10195 GCA_964200985.1 Candidatus Planktophila sp. | reverse complement strand
TCATTTGAAAACCAACCATTATTTATACAGGCAAGTGCGCCTCCACGTCTTTCAATATCTTCTATCATTGCCCACATTTTTTCTGCGAGTTCATCTGTGAGGCGTTCGATCTCATAACTCCCAGCCAATGGATCAGCGGTGCTCAATACCCCAGTTTCAAAGGCAATAACCTGCTGAGTGCGAAGGGCAAGCATTGCCGCCTCTTCTGTTGGAACACCTAGGGCTTCATCGAAGGCCGAAACGTGCATTGTTTGAATGCCACCTAGCGCTGCTGCAAGCATTTCAACCGATGTGCGGACAACGTTGTTCATGGACTGCTGAGCAGTCAGTGATGAGCCGGCAGTAAATGCAAAGATACGCAGTTTCTCAGAGGCGGCGTCCTGAGCTTCGTACTTCTCATGAATCAAGCGAGCCCAGGTCCTACGGGCAGCGCGAAATTTAGCAATTTCCGGCAAGAACTCAATATTTGACGATAGAAATGTAAATAAGGTGGCCGCTATTTGATCAACACTTACACCGCGAGCGATCGCTGCATCAAGGTATTCACGGGCATTGGCAAATGTGAATGCAACTTCTTGCACCGCATCTGACCCTGACTCACGAATATGATAACCGCTCATCGCCAATGAAACCCATCGAGGAATTTTCGTTGCAATATATTCAATTACATCTACTGAAAGTTTTAAGCCGGCTTCTGCTGGGAATATCTGCGTTCCGCGGGCGATGTACTCTTTCAAGACGTCATTCTGAATAAACATTCCAAATCTATTTGGATCCATATCACGCTGCTCTGCAAGTGCTATAAACATCGCTGCCCAGATATAGCCAATCGAGTTCGCGGTCGTACGTACTTGAGTAATCTTTTCGAGCGGAATGCCTTCCATGAGGATCTCAATATCCCGCAAGCTATCTATCGCCACGCCGACACGACCAACTTCGCCGAGTGATAGTGGATCATCAGAGTCCAGTCCCAGTTGAGTTGGTAAATCTAGCGCCACACTAAAACCTGTTAAACCTTGATCTAATAAGATTCGAAAACGTTCATTAGTTTCAGCGGGTGTGCCAAAACCACCATATTGACCCATGGTCCATACGCCTGGGTCGGCATTAATTCCGCGAGTGTAGGGGTACTTACCAGGCTCTTCGAGGCTCATTACTACTTACTTTCTTCTAGTTGTTGACGCAATACTTTCTTGGCAATTTTTCCAGTTGAGTTCAACGGAAATTCTTTGACAACCATAACTATTTTTGGCTTTTTATACGATGCCATACTAGATTTGCAGTGAGCCATCACTTTCTCTGAAATCTCTGCCTCCGTTGCAACCACTCCTGGCTTGAGCGTGACCATTGCAACCACGCGTTGTCCCCATTCTGCATCTTTTACTCCAATGACGGCCACTTCAAGAACGCCTTCGACATCGGCCACAACATCTTCAATTTCACGAGGATAGATGTTGTACCCACCGCTGATAATCATGTCGCCTTTGCGATCAACTAAATAGAGGCGATTATCGGCATCTAACCGACCAAGATCGCCAGTATGTAGCCAGCCATCACGAACGGCTTTAGTAACGGTCGCATCCATTCCAGCTGCGCCGTAGTAGCCACGCATTACGTGGTCTCCGCGCGTAATAACCTCACCGATTTCACCAATTGCAACCGGCTTGTTCTCCTCATCGACAATTAAAATCTCGACTCCGATGCATGCATTTCCAGCACTGGTTAATAATTCAGGATTTCCAAGGAGTCCAAGTTCGTGGTCTCTTGCACTTAAAACTGTTACTGGTGGAATCGCCTCGACTAGTCCGTAGTACTGCACCATATTCTTAGTGATCGTTTCATAACATTGTTTTATATGTTCAGGTGTCATTGGAGCGCCTGCATACCCAAGTAAACGCAAGTTAGCCATTTTTTCGCGGCTCATTCCCGGCATTGCCAACAAACGCGCAATCATTGTGGGAACGAGAGCAGTGGCATTACCACCACCGTTTTGAATTACATTGACAAATTCATCTGGATCAAACTTAGCCTGAATTATCTGCTTTGCACCAAATGCAAAGTATGGGAGTACAAATAATCCGCTGGTATGAGTTATAGGGCCTGCATGAATCCAGCAATCTGTTTCATCTGGAATCCGCTTCAAAATATCGGTAACAATATTGTTTAAACTCGCAATACGATTGCGATGAGTCCTGATTGCGCCCTTTGGGTTACCTGTTGTTCCACTGGAATAATTAAGTGAAACTAGTGAGTCGGGATCCACTGCGAGCATAAGCGGCTCGGCAACTTGCGCAGCAAGAAAATCTTCATAGTTGACTGCTCCTGTCTCAGTCCCATGGATAAGAATTACATGCTTGACCAAGGCTCGGACTGGCTCGGACTCAGCCCAGAATTTATGATCCACGATTAAAACAGTTGCGCCGCAGTCCTTAGCAATGCGGACCCAGTCATTAGGATGCAAGCGATAGTTAAGGGCTACCCTGCAAAGGCCGGCACTAGAGATACCTAAATCGCTTTCTACGTATGAAATTTGATTGAACTGTAGATCTAATACTCGATCCTCGTTTTGTAGGCCTAAAGCGCGCAGGGCTCTAGATAACTGGAAAATCCGTCCACCAATTTCTCCAAAAGTAAGGGTGCCCTCTTCGCTCTCAACTGCTGGGCGATCGTAATAGGCGCGAGTTGCGCGCGCTACAAGTGTTCCGACATCCATTTAGAGGTGTTTCCCTTCGGTAGGTATTGAATATGCACTATCTAGCACCCAAGCGCCTTTGGGTAGAACAGTTAGCGGGTTGATATCGAGCTCACTGAGCTCGGGGAATGTATGTGCAACCTCTGCAATTCTTAGAACGGCTGAGACAAAGGCATCAACATCGGCCGGTGCTGAACCGCGTGCCCCCGCAAAAAGTTGAGTTAATCGCGTCTCCGATATCATTTCTCGAAGTACTTTTTCATTAATAGGCAGTAATCGAATCGCCACATCAGAGATTATTTCAGTAAGAATTCCACCTACACCCACGGTTAATACTTTGCCCAAGGATGAAGAGGTCACACCTACTAGAGTCTCAACTCCTTTAGGAACAAAAGTTTCAACGAGAACATCATTTCTTACCCCAGAAAGCTTTGATAGACGTGAATAAGTTGTGGCGGCATTTGAAGCGGTGATGTCTAAAGCGACTCCACCTGCCTCGCTCTTGTGAAGTAATCCAGGAATCACTGCTTTTAATACTGCGCGACCTCCAACAAATTCAACGGCTGATAAAACTTCGCTTTCATCTTTTACAACTACTGAGAGTGGAACCGGAACTCCAACTTTTTTCCAGAGCTCTTTCATTTCAACTTCTGTGGCAGTAGCAGATGGCATAGGGAAGTTGGCGACAAAGTCCCTGGCGATTACCCGCTCCACCCTGCGCCCGCTTTCGTCGAGAATTCGTAACGCGGCTACGGCCCGATCTGGAGTAGGAAATACAGGAATGTTCAGCGACTTAAAAAGTCCACCTGCTTGAGGGGCTAAATTCTTTGAGCCCGTTCGTGCAACTGAAATTGGAATATTTCTAACCTTCCTAACACCTCCCAATGCAGAGGCGATGCGCTCAACATCGGCTCCGACAAGTACGGCAAAACAGGCAACTATCGAGTCAACACCACTGTCTTTAGCTAATACATCCAGACATTTTTCGAAGAGATCAGGTGATGACATGACGGCGGCAGTTACATCCACTGGATTGTTAGCATTTCCATAAGAAGGCACAATCTCTGCAAGGGCTGCAAGTGTCTCTGGAGCTAAAACTGCGAGTTCTAGGCCATTCTTTTCCAATGCATCGGTGGCAAGGATTCCGCTACCGCCAGAAGTAGTAATAATCGCAACTCTTTTTCCAAGAGATTTAACACCAGAGGCAAAAATTAATCCCGCATCCAAGAGCTGTTCAACATCATCAACGCGAACAGCTCCAGTGGATTTAATCGCTGCGTCAATAATTCGATCCTCAGTTGCAAGTGCGCCAGTATGGGATGCTGCAGCTATTGCACCTTGTGCCGATCGGCCAACTTTTAGAATTGCAGTGGGCTTCTTCGCAGATATTGTCCGGAGGGCTTCGACATCTGTAAGTGACTCCGCATATAGAAGAATCGCAGAAATCGAAGAATCATCGGCCAACGTTTGTGCAACTTCAAGGTTGGTGACATCTGCTTCATTGCCAGTGGTAACTACGACCCCAAGAGGAACGCCTTGTTCAATTCCCAATGAATACATCCCATAACCAAGTGCACCTGATTGACTAACGAGAGCTATGTTTCCGCTCTCTACTGTCGTAGTTGATGATGAAAATACGGGCGAGAACGAGGCGACTAATTTATTAGCGCCACCGACTGACCCAATACAGTTCGGCCCCACCAGGCGCATTCCAGCTTCCTTAGCGATCTCTACCAATCTATTTTGCGCCAAGCCTCCTGCCTCATCAGATTCACCAAAGCCCGATGACATCACAATCACAACTTTGACTCCCGCGCCTGCGCATTCAATCAATGCCGCTTCCACTGAAGATGCCGGGAGCATGATTAACGCTAAATCAATCTCACTCTTGACGTCGGAAATCTTTGCATAACTTGGTAAACCTAGAATCGTAGAACTCTTGGGATTGATTGGGTAAATATCCCCGGTGAAACCAAATCTTTGCAAATACTCAATAGGGGCTCTGCCCATGGCGTTTTCACGCTCAGTGGCCCCAATAACCGCAATCGATGTGGCTCTCCATAGAAGGGATAGATCATTCATTAGATGCAAGCTATGCCTTCGATTTCAACAAGGGCGGCGTCATCCCACAGCCTGGTAACCCCGACGAGAGTCATGGCGGGGAAATTCTTACCTAAAAGCGATTGCCACGTCTTGCCAATTTCTCGGGAGTGCGCGCGATAGTCAACTGGATCGACTGAGAATATTGTTATTTTCACGAGATCTTCAGGTGTTCCACCTGCTTCACGTAACGCTGTAACTAGATTAATCAGCGCCTTTTCAAATTGGCTGACGATCCCGTCGCCAACAATAACGCCCTCGTTATTTAAAGCGGTCTGGCCTGCAAGAAATATAAATCTTCCCTCGGCAATAACTGCGTGAGAAAAACCGATTGGAGGGGCGAGTGTTTCCGGATTTATCTTCTTAATCGTCATGCTATTGCCCTCCTTCGAGCAGTTGAGTTATTCCAGTCTTTGTGGGATCTCCGATAAATAAAATAGCAGCTTCTGCAACTTCATCTGCCGTCAGTAAACGCCCTCCCGAAAGTTTTGATTCAAGCGCCGTCTTAACTTCATCTATCGCTTTTCCGGTTCTATCCGCTGCCGCTTGCAGTGTTCGCTCCGTCATCGGTGTATCTACATAGCTTGGGCAAAGAGCATTAACGGTAATTCCATAACGCAGTAACTCGCTAGCTGCAGCTCGGACTAAACCGACGACTCCATGCTTAGCCGCTGTATAGGCAGCAACATTTGGCTCACCTACTAATCCGGCTTTGCTAGCAATGACAATTATTTGACCGCTTTGAGCCAGCTTCATATGTGGCACGGCAGCTCGCATAAACTTAAAAGGCGCGCTCAGATTTAAATCGATCATGTGATTCCACATCTGATCCGAAGTCTTGTCTATTGGCGCACTGGCACCATCGCCTGCATTAAGAATGAGTACATCGATTCCACCCCATGCATTTACTACAGTCGAAATTACTTCATCTGGCGCACCGACAGCGGTTACATCGGCGGCAATGACAAGGTTTTTGTTGAGGCGTCCTTGTACTAGAAGTTCGAGATCGGATTGGGTTCTAGAACATAAGGCGACGTCATGGCCTAAATCCAGCAACTGGATCGAGATTGCTCGGCCTATTCCGCGGCCAGCCCCAACTACAAGAACCCTCATTGCCATAAAAGTGGTGGCTCCATATCTATGGTCTATTTCCTAGGACATTAAGGGCACAATACATGGTGCGTTTTTCTAACGATAGGCAATAATACGCCATATGACAACTCCTGAGGCGTTTATAGCCAGTGCAGTCCGAACGCCATTCGGGAAGTACTTTGGTGGCCTATCTACGACCCGTCCCGATGATCTCCTTGGATTTACCCTACGAAATCTGATGGCGCGCAACCCACATATTGATCCAGCCCAGATAGATGATGTAATTATTGGCGATTCAAATGGCGCCGGTGAAGATAATCGAAATGTTGCTCGAATGGGAGTTCTCCTAGCTGGCTTCCCTCACACCGTTCCTGGAGTAACGCTCAACAGATTATGCGGCTCGGGTGCCGAGTCATTTATTCAAGGTGCTAGAGCCATTAAATCTGGAGATGCACAACTAATTATTTCCGGCGGAGTTGAAAGCATGAGTCGCGCGCCATGGATTGTTGAGCGAACAAGTAAAGAGGAGCCAACCAATCCGACTTTTCATCAGAGCACCGTTGGCTGGAGATTAACAAATCCCCTTATGGAAACTAATTGGACACAAAGTTTGGGAAGGTGCTCTGAGCTAGTTGCCGAGCGCCTTGAAATATCACGCCTTGAACAAGACGAGTGGGCGGTGAGATCTCATCAGTTAGCCAATGAGGCGTGGAACAAAGGTTTTCACACGGATTGGGTTTTACCGTTCGGCACGCTCACTCGTGATGAATCAATTCGTCCAGATTCCTCAATGGAGACTTTAGGAAAGCTACCTTCGGTATTTTCACCCGGTGGCTCTGGCACTGCAGGTAACTCATCTCCATTAAATGATGGCTCTGTTGCAGCAATCATTACAAATCGCAAAAATATAGATCTCTTTGGAGTTGAACCCGTCGGCAAAATCTTGGCCTCCCAAGTCACTGCCACCGATCCCGATCAATTCTCTCTGGCACCAGTGAGTGCAATTCATAAACTCCTTTCAAAGATTGATCGAAACATCTCGGATATCGCTCTTTGGGAGATAAATGAGGCCTTCGCATCAATGGTCTTGACTGTGCTCCATGAGATTCCTGAGATTGATCGCAGCCGCGTCAATGTAAATGGTGGAGCGATCGCAATTGGTCATCCAGTAGGCGCATCGGCATCTCGCGTGATTGTTGAGTGTGCACGAGAGTTAAAGCGAAGAGGCGGCGGTATTGGAATTGTTGCCGCCTGTATTGGTGTTGGCTTAGGGATAGCAGTGGCCATCGAGGTTTCGGCTTAATCAAGGGTTCGAGGATAGGGTTATGCAATGATTTCTATTGAAGAGTTGACGGATACAACCTACGTAATTGATCAGGGCGTTGCAATAATTACCATAAATCGCCCTGAACGTTATAACGCCCTTCGTGGACGTACCGTAGATGAGCTGCTTAGCTCTTTCAAACGTGCCTGGGTTGATACAACTGTGGGTGCGGTAATTCTGACTGGCGCTGGGGAGAAGGCCTTTTGCACAGGCGGGGATCAAAAAGAGCGTGCTGAAACCGGCGGCTACGGTGAAACTGAAACTGGAATGTTTGAAATAGAGGCCCTACACAAAATGATAAGGGCGGTTCCAAAACCTGTGATCGCTGCAGTTAATGGTTTTGCAATCGGAGGAGGACATGTATTGCACGTCCTTGCAGATCTTTCAATCGCATCGACTAACGCCAAGTTCGGTCAAGTGGGACCACGCGTTGGCTCTTTCGATGCCGGTTTTGGAAGTGCCTACTTGGCGCGAGTAGTCGGAGAAAAACGTGCCCGCGAAATCTGGTTCTTGTGCGAACAGTATGACGCAGCAACGGCCGAGCGCTGGGGATTGGTAAATAAAGTTGTAGAGCCGGATCAACTAATGAAGGCATCAATGGAATGGGCGCTGAAAATTTGCGCACTTTCACCAACTGCACTAAAAGCACTCAAGCATTCATTTAATGCCGATTCAGATCACATAGCTGGAATTGCGGCGCTCTCCTTTGATGTCTTAGATCTCTATACAAAGACCGAAGAGTCACAAGAGGGTGGCAAGGCGTTCACTGAGAAGCGATTGCCGGACTTTAATCCATTTAGATAAATACAATAAAAGTAAATAAGAGAAGCCGGTGTAGAGAAATCTCTACACCGGCTTCTCTTATTACTTAAGTATTACTTAAGCTTCTTTACGCGTGCGTCCCAAGGAACAAACTTAGCGATAGAAGTTTTATCGTAGAACACTGCAGGAGTTTGAATAGTCTTACTCCACTTTGACTTAGCTTCACCCTTAAGGATTGAAATAGTCAATGAAGCCAATGAAACACCGGAGGCGACAGGATTGAAGTCCCATGATCCGTTGATTTGGCCAGCCTTGATTGAGTTAACTGCCTCAGGCTGCATTTGAAGACCAATAACCTTGATCTTGCCTGCTTTGCCTGCTGCTTTTACTGCCGAATAAGCACCAAGTGCCGTTGGATCGTTGTAAGCAACGATCGCATCGATGTTTGGATACTTAATAAGCGCCTCATCGACTGCCTTACGGCCGCCTTCTGAATCATCTGACATATTGTCTACACGACCTAGATATTCAAAAGCAGTATCCTGGTCTACTTCTTCCTTGAAGAGATTGGCATGCATTTCAAGGGCCGCTACAGGGAAACCAAGGCCAACATAGAGAATGTTGCCACCCTTTGGCAGTACCTTCTTGAGCCAAGCAACACGAGCAGTTGCAAGACTTCTCTGTGGGAAACCATCCTGAACCTGTGCAAGTGATGGAGCTGGTGGAGCCTTGACTGAATCGCCAACACTGTAGTTCATAGTAATAACTTTGATACCAGCAGCAGCTGCCTTAGTAAGAACTGGCTTCATGCCATTTGAGTCAAGAGGATAGATAATCATCGCCTTTACTTTTTTGGTAATCATTGTCTCTACATCAGAAATCTGCTTATTACCATCAAGTTGAGCATCGATTGCCAACATTGTATATCCAGCTTTTTTCAGAGTTGATTCAGCAGCTAGTCCTATAGCCTTCAAATAGGTGTTGGCTTCAATTGGGTAACTGAATCCAACTAGCCCCTTTGATGCAGCTGCATGCGAAGCGGTTGTGCCTGATGCAAGCAGTGCCGCAACTGTTAATAATGGAATAAATATTGCCTTTTTACTCTTTAGTGACATTACTTTCCTCTCCTCGTTTGCTTCGACCGGAATACACAATTCGTATTCGATCGAAAAGAACTGCTGCTCCCAATAAGACACCGGTAACAACTTGTTGCCAGTATGAGGAGACCCCCTGAATGGTCAGGGAATTAGATACGGTTTGTAGGAAGAGCAGGCCAATTACTGTGCCTGTGATACTTCCTACGCCACCGCTAAGGCGCGTTCCGCCGAGAAGAACTCCAGCGACAACTGTGAGTTCTAGCCCGACTCCGATAGTTGGAGAGGCCGCTTGTAGACGACCAACCTGCATAACGCCAGCTAAGGCGGCGAGAAGTGCTGAAATAAAGTAAACCGTCATCTTCACTCGGCTGGTAAATATTCCAGCCAACTTAGCGGCAAATTCATTTCCACCAACTGCAAAGACGTCGCGGCCAAAGTATGTTGACTTCAAGACGTAGATTGAAATGATAGATACGAAAATTACAACAAGAAAAGGCCCTGGAATAGGTCCAACATTTCCATCACCTAAAGTATTAATAAGTGGTCCGGTATCAATCGTGCGGGTCGTTCCATTTGTAACTAAGTAGGAGATTCCTCTAAAAATTCCGAGTGTTCCAAGGGTGATAACAAAGCTATTTAATCCTAATTTGCCAATGAGGAAACCATTTATTCCGCCGACAACAAGAGTTACTAAAGCGATTGTCAGAACTACTGCCGCTGCTCGTGGCATATGTGTTATGAGGCCGGAGAGTACGATCCCGGTAAAAGCCAGCACGCTGCCAACGCTTAAATCGATTCCTGCCGTCAAAATCGTATATGTCATGCCGATTCCCAGAATAATTGGCACGGCGGAAGAGCGAACGATGTTGCTTAAGTTTGAGCCCGAAAAAAACACTGGCTGCAAAATTGCCATGGTGATGAGTAACATAATTTCAAGAACTAGAATGCCAAACCATGCTGGCAAAGAGCTCACCGTTGGTAGTTTCATTATGCGTTTCATACAAGAACTCCTGTCGCAGCCGATACAACATCTGACTCTTTGATTGTGTTTCTATCCAGATCGGCAGTGAGCTCTCCGGCATGCATCACCAGTACACGATCTGAAATTTCAAATATCTCAGTAATCTC
>CAXNCU010000036.1:0-10225 GCA_964200985.1 Candidatus Planktophila sp. | reverse complement strand
GGCTACTTCGCGAACTGACCGCGCTTGAAGCTAAGTATCCAGAGCTTCGCGAGGCAGATTCACCAACTCTTGGTATAGGTGGGGGGTTTGCAACTTCCTTTACACAACATGACCACATTGAAAAGATGATGAGCCTTGATAACGTCTTTGATGTGGCCGAACTTTCAGGGTGGTTTGATCGCGTTGAAAAAGAGCTACTTAAGCCAACGTATTTATGCGAACTCAAAGTCGATGGTCTTGCAATCAACTTAACTTATGAGAATGGCCATTTAATCCGTGGTCTAACACGCGGTAATGGAGTAACGGGTGAGGATGTCACCCTTAATGTTAAGACTATTAAAAACCTGCCTCATACATTAAAGGGCAAGAGCATTCCGGCGCTTATTGAAGTTCGCGGCGAAGTTTTCTTTCCGCTCGCCGCCTTTAACGAGTTAAATGATGGCTTAGAAGAGTTAGGCAAACCGCTCTTTGCAAATCCGCGCAACGCTGCAGCTGGTTCACTTCGGCAAAAAGATCCACGAGTTACTGCAGGACGCCCTCTATCCATTGTTGTCCACGGCATCGGAGCACGTAAAGGTATTGAATTTGAATCACAAAGTGGCGCTTACGCAGTTCTCAAAGAGTTAGGGTTGCCGACAAGTGATCGTTTAAAAATATGTTCGACAAGGCTGGAAGTTGAAAAATATATTGAACATTATGGCCTTCACCGCCACGATATTGAACATGAGATCGATGGCGTAGTTATTAAAGTCGACTCAATCGCCGAACAATCTCAACTAGGTTTTACTTCACGTGCACCAAAATGGGCGATTGCTTATAAATACCCGCCTGAAGAGGTCACAACTCGCTTGCTCGATATTAAAGTCAGCATTGGTCGCACGGGACGTGTTACTCCATTTGCTTTCATGGAGCCAGTGAAAGTCGCGGGCTCAACCGTGACAAATGCAACGCTACATAACGCCTCTGAAATTATTCGAAAAGGTGTTTTAATCGGTGACATTGTCGTAATACGAAAAGCTGGCGATGTCATTCCTGAAGTCTTAGGGCCAGTTATTGAGCGGCGCAATGGCAGTGAAGTTGAATTTATTATGCCAAGCCACTGCCCTGAATGTGGCTCGCCACTTCGCGCAATGTCAGATGGAGATGTCGATATCCGATGCCCCAACTCGCAAAGTTGCCCAGCTCAATTGCGAGAGCGCATCTATTACATAGGTTCGCGAGCAGCCCTAGATATCGATGTTTTGGGCTATGAAGCGGCGGCGGCTTTACTAGATGCAAAGATTATTACTGATGAATCCGACCTATTTGATCTTACAAAGGAAAAGCTCGCAACCTCGGAGTTCTTCACAAAGAAAGATGGAGAGCTGGGACTAAATGTAGAAAAACTTTTGGCTGCACTCACTAAGGCCAAGAACGCGCCTTTGTGGCGAGTTCTTGTTTCATTATCCATCCGCCATGTTGGCCCAACTGCAGCGCAAGCTCTTGCTGCGCACTGTGGCTCAATCGAGAAGATTTCAACTTCAACTGCCGAAGAGCTTGCCGAGATTGATGGTGTCGGTGAAACGATTGCAGAGTCAATCATCGAATGGTTTAGCATCGATTGGCATCAAGAGATTATTTCTAAGTGGACTGCCGCAGGAGTGCGCGTTACTCAAGAGTCTTCAGTCCAACTTCCACAAACTCTTTCCGGTTTAACCTTTGTGGTAACCGGTGGACTAGAAAGCTATACCCGAGATTCAATAGCCGAAACCATTCTTGCCCATGGCGGCAAGGCAGCTTCTGCTGTCTCCAAGAAGACTGATTACGTCTTGGTAGGCAGTGATCCAGGTTCAAAGTTAGCTAAAGCCACCGAATTGGGCATTCCCGTCATTGACGAGGCGAAATTTAAAGAATTGCTTGCAGGCGCGTAGTAGGATTTCACTATGACGAACTTAGCCGCTGAAACTCTTCGCGAACTTCCAATGCCGGCAGTTGCCTACGGCCTCGTAACTTTTGGAGTTCTCTCACTATTTCTCTATTTAGTCCTTCGTTTAGACCGGGATTAATTTGTCTCGAGTTGGAATTTACGGTGGAACATTTGACCCGATTCATAACGGTCACTTACATGTAATCAGACAGCTCATTGAAAAAAAGATTATTGATCGTTTAATACTTGTTCCTGCGGGCCAACCTCTACTTCGCGAAAATGCACCGATTGCCTCTGGATCGGCGCGCCGAACCATGTGCCAGCTAGCAATTTCATCCCTTCCTGAAAATATCTCATCGCATATTGAGGTCAATCCCATCGAAATTCTGCGGGAAGGCCCTAGCTATGCAATTGATACCGTTGAAGCGGTTCGAAATACATACCCAGACGATGAGATTTTTCTGATTATGGGAGCCGATGCCTATTCGAAGATCGATCAGTGGCACCGTGCACCAGAGCTCCACGAAATGGTCTCGATAATCTGCATTAATCGTCCAGGTTTTGCCCCCCACGGCATCGATATTGCCGCCCTGGATGTTTCGGCTACCTCTATTCGCGCGGGTTTGAGCACAGATGTACCGGAAATCGTTGCGGCATTTATAAGGGAGAATGCACTCTATGACAATTAGCGCACGCACCCTCGAAATAACCCAAGCAGCAGCGGCTGCAGTAATCGAAAAAATGGGCACTGATTTGATCGCAATTGATCTCTCTGACCAGCTGGTCCTGAGTGAGGTTTTTCTCATCGCAACTGGGCAAAATGTTGCACAAGTTGATGCGATTGCCGACGAGGTCGAACGTCAACTTATTGCAATGGGTGAAAAACCTGCACGTCGTGAAAAAGGTCCTGAGTGGATTCTCCTTGATTATTCCGATTTAGTTGTCCATATTCAAAGCACAGAACTTCGTAAGTACTACATGCTCGATCGTTTATGGAATGACTGCCCAACAATCGAATTAGATGCCGTGAAAGCCGCCGCAGTTCATGGCAGGTAATCGCGTACTTTTGTGGCGTCATGGCCAAACTGATTGGAATATGGTTAATCGTTTTCAAGGCCACTCTGACATTCCATTAAATGAGGTGGGTCGATATCAGGCCCAACATGCTGCAGAGATTTTGGCTGGCATGAACCCTACGGCGATTATTTCAAGTGATCTAGGGCGTGCATTTGAAACTGCACAAGCTTTGGCAAAACTCGTTGGTTTAACTGTTAGCAAGCATGAAAATTTGCGAGAGACTAATGGCGGATTATGGGAAGGTAAAACTGGAGCTGAAAATCGCGCCGAAGACTTTCAAAACTTTATTCGTTGGATAGACGGTGACGATAATCCGGCCGGAACAACAGGGGAGCGACGAAGTGAAGTTGCTGCCCGCGCAGTTGGAGTAATCAATAAGGCGCTAGAAGGAAAGTCCGATCAGTTATTAGTTGTTGCAACTCATGGTGGTACTGCTCGATGTGTCCTCGGTGATCTATTACAACTTCCGCTTACTCATTGGGGGGTTATTGGTGGACTTTCAAATGCGTCCTGGTCGATTCTTGAACGCAATCCCCGTCAATGGAATTTAATTGAACACAACGCCGGCTCTATCCCAGAGCCTGTCTATGGCGAGGAAAGCGGCGCGACTAGCGCTTAAATCATGCGGTAAGGTTTGCCCTTCTCAAGTAATTGGGGCTGTGGCGCAGCTGGTAGCGCACCTGCATGGCATGCAGGGGGTCAGGGGTTCAAATCCCCTCAGCTCCACGTATGAATATAGATAGTACAAACGAGGCGCACGCGGCTTATGACTTCGCCTACGTGCAGGAAAAATGGCTGCCTGTTTGGGATCAGATACAACCCTTTAAATCCGGTCGCCCAGATGATAATCGCCCTAAAAAGTATGTCTTGGATATGTTTCCCTACCCATCGGGCGATTTACATATGGGCCATGCCGAGGCTTACGCACTCGGAGATGTGATTGCCCGTTACTGGGTTCAAAAAGGTTTCAATGTCATGCACCCGATTGGTTGGGATGCATTTGGACTTCCAGCCGAGAATGCTGCGATTAAGCGCAATGAAGATCCAAAGATTTGGACCTATGAAAATATCGCTGTGCAGAAAGCTTCGATGCGCCGCTTTGCTTGCTCCTTCGACTGGGATCGTGTTTTTAATACCTGTGATCCTGAGTTCTACAAGTGGAACCAGTGGTTGTTCTTGCAGTTATTCGAACGCGGACTTGCCTATCGCAAAGACTCAGCCGTTAACTGGTGCCCAAGCTGCCAAACAGTTTTAGCTAACGAGCAAGTAGTTGCTGGCCTATGTGAGCGTTGCGATACGGCAGTTACAAAGAAGAAATTGAATCAGTGGTATTTCAAAATTACAGATTACGCGGATCGCTTACTCGATGACATGGCCCAGCTTGAAGGCAAGTGGCCAGAAAAAGTATTGATGATGCAGCGAAATTGGATCGGTCGTTCAACCGGGGCGAACGTCTCATTTGTAATTGAAAATCGAAGCGAGCCAATCACGGTCTATACAACTCGTCCCGATACTTTATATGGTGCAACTTTTATGGTTGTGGCAGTCGATAGCGATCTTGCCGCCGAACTAGTAGTTGGATCAGGTGTCGAGAGTGAATTTGCGACGTACTTAGAAAAGATTAAGGCCGATAGCGATATTGATCGACTAGCCACAGATCGCCCAAAGAGCGGCGTCTTCTTAAATCGCTATGCGATTAATCCAGTCAATGGCGCAAAACTACCTATCTGGGCCAGTGATTATGTTTTAGCTGATTACGGTACCGGTGCGATTATGGCCGTACCAGCTCACGATCAACGAGATCTAGATTTCGCACGTGCAATGAACCTACCCGTAACCGTCGTTGTAGATACTGGCGACGAGGATCCAAATTCATCCGGGATTGCAACCAGCGGAGATGGCGTATTAGTTAACTCTGGCGGCCTTAATGGCATGAACAAGGCCGATGCGATTGCAACCATTAATGCGCAACTTGAAAAAGATGGCCTCGGAAAATCTGCACGTAACTATCGCCTGCGCGATTGGCTTGTTTCGCGCCAGCGCTATTGGGGTACCCCAATTCCTATCATTCACTGTCCATCTTGTGGCGAAGTGCCAGTTCCAGCCGATCAGCTTCCGCTGTTGCTTCCCAACGCTGAAGGATTAGATTTAAAGCCAAAGGGAACTTCACCGCTGGGTGCGGCAACTGATTGGGTAAATGTTAAATGTCCTAAGTGCGGTACTGATGCCAAGCGCGATACCGACACCATGGATACATTCGTGGATTCATCTTGGTATTACCTTCGTTATCCATCATCGACTAACCATGATGAGGCTTTCTCTAAGAAAGATATGCAAACCTGGTTACCAGTAGATCAATATGTCGGTGGAGTTACACATGCAATCTTGCACCTGTTATATAGCCGCTTCTTGACAAAAGTTTTAAATGATTTAGAAATGTTAGATTTCAATGAGCCATTCTCGCGCCTGCTCAATCAAGGTATGGTGCTTATGGATGGCTCGGCAATGTCGAAGAGTCGCGGCAACTTGGTTCGCTTATCCGATGAGCTTGAACATCACGGTGTAGATGCGATTCGTTTATCAATGGTCTTTGCCGGACCTCCTGAAGATGATGTCGACTGGTCTGATGTTTCACCCTCGGGATCGGTTAAATTTTTATCACGTGCATGGCGTTTATCAGGTGATGTAACAAGTGCACCCGGTGTTGATTTTGCTAACGGGGAAATCTCGCTACGAAAGGCAACACATAAAGCGTTGCACGATGCCGATTTTGCCGTCTCCTCTCTAAGATTTAATGTTGCGATCGCTCGCGTCATGGAGCTTGTAAATGCAACACGCAAAGCCATCGATTCAGGCTGTGGGCCAGCAGATCCCGCCGTTCGCGAGGCCGTTGAAGCTATTTCCATTATGTTGTCGCTAGTTGCACCATTTACCGCAGAAGAGATGTGGGAGCGCTTGGGTCATCGCCCATCTGTCGCCCTTGCCGGTTGGCCCGCCATTGATGAAAAGCTACTAATTGCAGATGCTGTGACGGCAGTTGTTCAAATTAACGGCAAGATTAAAGATCGCCTCGATGTCATACCTACCATCAGCGATGCCGAACTTGAGGCTCAAGCTCTTGCTTTGCCCTCCATTATTGAGGCGCTTGAGGGAATAACAATTTCAAAAATCATCACACGAGCCCCAAAAATCGTTAATATCGTTGCCTAACTCAAAACTTCAGGTTCCACATGGTGAGAGGCACACAATGAAAACTATTTTGGATGCGATTGGCAATACGCCATTAATTAACATCGAAGGTATTTGGGTAAAGATGGAGTTCATGAATCCATCGGGTTCAATTAAGGCGCGCATTGCTAAGTACATGATTGAACGCGCTGAGGACGAAGGTTTGATTAAGCCAGGCGACACCATTGTTGAAGCAAGTAGCGGAAATACTGGAAATGCAATGAGTATGGTTGCCGCAGTTAAGGGTTACAAAATGTTAGTGATTATGCCCGATGGCATGAGTCCTGAGCGCACAGCAATTTCCGAGGCCTTCGGCGCCGAAGTTCATACGATGGGTGATTTCCATGTCAATGATGCATTGGCCGAAGCGCGACGCCGTGGTGCGTTGCCAGGTATCTTTGCGCCTCAACAGTTTGATAATGAGTGGAACGTTCAGGAAAATCGCGAGTGGCTTGGTCAAGAGATTTTAGATCAGATGCCAGTTCTGCCAGATTTAGTTATTGGCGGAGTCGGTACCGGCGGAACGATCATTGGTGTTGGCCAAGCTTTTAAAGCCGCTAACCCGAACTGTAAAGTGATTGCCCTTGAACCCTCTGAGTCATGCACAATTTTGTGCGGCGAGGTATCAAAGCATTTAATTGAAGGCATCGCCGATGGCTTTGTGCCTGGAATCGTTTCACGTCACCATGACGAACTAGACGGCGTTATCGATGTTGGTTCAGAGGAATCAATCGTAGAGATGCGACGATTGGCAAGTGTTCATGGGCTATTTGTCGGTCCATCGTCAGGGGCTCACATGATTGCCGCCAAACGTCTAAAAGAGCAGTACGGCGTGGAAAATGTCGTGACTTTCTTCTGCGATGAGGGCGAAAAGTACATTAATGATTACTGGCTGAAGAAGTAATTATCCACACGGGGCAAGCCAGAAAAGTTGTAAGGCGGCGACCTCAATAATCATTGGGGCATGAACCATTTCACGCAAGCGTTTGAAAGTATCAGCAACTGGTGGTACGAACTTCACTATTCGCACATCCAAAAACGTGCACTCCTTATTCTTGGCGCTCTCGTAATTGCCATATCTTCACTCGTAGTTCTTCGAGGTGGTAGCCATGAAGTCGTTGAGCCTCCAATAGTTGCCGTGCAAATCGCAGCCCCAGAGATATTCGTCGATGTGACTGGCGCTGTAAATAATCCCGGGGTCTATACATTGGCCGCCAATTCCCGAGTAATCGATGCCATTAAGGCGGCCGGAGATTCAGCCCCCGGAGCAGATCTTTCTACGGTTAATTTAGCGCGCGTTTTATCTGATGGCGAACAGATTTATGTCGATGCGACCATCGTTAATAGCGCAGGTGTACGCATCTCGAAAAAAGCGCGTAGCGGTCCAATCAATATTAACCGCGCCACGCTTGCTCAGTTTGATTCACTTGACGGTATTGGTCCCGTTATTGCTAAGAGAATTATTGAGTATCGAAAAGTAAATGGCCCATTTCTCACCGTTGAGGATCTTCAAAAGGTGAGCGGAATAGGTGTAGCAAAATTCTCGAACATCAAAAGCAAAGTCCGCGTTTAGTCGATTATCGTGCCATTGCAGTTGGAGCGGCAATCTGGCTCGGAGCACTTTTACAGAGCGCTATTGCTCCTTGGCGAATTACTCTTATCGCCCTTGCCTTAGTGCTCTTTTCTATTGTTAGTCGTAAATTTCGTTTTACGGTAATCATTACCGCGCTTCTACTTGGCTCTACCGTGATGTCTTTGCGTGAGGCATCTTTGCAACGGTCCGAGATTACACAGTTATATGGGCAATCCGTAGAGCTCATCGCACAAGTTGTAACTGACCCTAGCCAGAGTCTTTCTGGTAACTACAGTTTTATTGCCCGTGCAATCTATGTTCATACCGAGCAAAACTCCTATGGAATGCGTATTCCAATTAGGGTCATTACGCCACAATCGAGCGTTCTTACACTTCTACCCGGTCAGAGTTTTAGCGCAACTGCCCGCATAGTTGATAGTAATGAGGGGCGTGTAGGCGCACTTGTAATAATCGATGGCGACGTCAAAACTCTTACCCAGGCATCCAGATGGGCGAAATCTTTAGCCTCGATTCGATATGGGCTGCGCAACTTATCGGGCGATGGCGATGCCGGTGCTTTGATCCCTGGAATGGTTTTGGGGGATACATCCAAACAAAGTATCGAGTTTAAAACGGCGATGAAGCGTTCGGGGTTGACGCACTTAGTAGCTGTCAGCGGTGCGAATTTTGCAATAGTTTCAAGCTTTGTTTTATGGTGCATGCAGTTTCTCTTCACTCGCATGAAACTGCGCCTCGGCGCTACGGCTATTGCACTCATCTGCTTTATCGCTCTTGTGCGTCCATCGCCATCAGTTTTGCGCGCTGCAGCAATGGCGGCCGTCTTACTCATTGCACAGGGCACTCACCGAGGCCGCGATTCACTACCAGCTTTAGGTTTTGCAATGGGCGCAGTTGTCATAGGTGATCCATGGCAGGCCCGTGATGCCGGTTTTGCGCTGACTGTTTTGGCAACAGGAGGACTACTTGTATTTGCTCCACGTGTCGTTGAAAAGTTCTCGCCCTTTATGCCACTCAAACTTGCCCAAGCTCTGGCACCACCGATTGCCGCGATTGTATTTTGCTCACCGATCCTTGTCGCACTCTCTGGTTATCTATCACCTATTAGTATCATCGCAAATTTGTTGGCTGCGCCGGCCGTTGGCCCGATAACTATTCTGGGTTTTATTGCTGCACTTATCTCTCCATTTGCACCTTTTATCAGCAGCATTTTGATTTGGCTCATTAGATTACCCGCTGGATTTATTGCCGGTGTTGCCAAATGGGCGGCGAACTTTCCAGTCCTTACGCTTCGAACGGGAAGCATCGGTTTTCTTATTGTCGCCGTTTTTACATTGACTCTCTGGCTCTTTAAGAGATACATCAAGAAGATTTCAATTCTGGCACTTGTTTTAATCATGGCGCTGACTTGGCTGCAACGTTGGCCTGCCGGTGAATGGCAGATCGCAAACTGCGATGTCGGTCAAGGGGATTCGATGGTACTTAACCTAGGAGATCATCGAGGAATTATTTTAGATGTTGGCCCAGATCCCGTTTTAGAGGATCGTTGTTTGAAGGCACTCGGAATCAATGAGATCCCGCTCATGATTCTTTCGCATTTTCATGCAGATCATGCGGGTGGAATAAGTGGTGCAATCAAAAATCGTAAAGTGGGCCAGCTCTGGGTGAGTACAAATGCAGAGCCATTATTGGTGAGCGCGCATATTGAATCGCTGATGACAGCAACCGAGATTGTGAAACCACAACGCGGCTTTACTGCCCAGATCGCGGGCTTCACTATCAAAGCTCTGTGGCCTGCAAGCGGTACACATGTATTTGCCTCAATGCCTGGAGATGGTTCGGCCGTTAATAACTCAAGCATCGCGGTTCTGATCGCATCGAGTGATTTCACTCTGTTTGCAGCGGGGGATTTAGAGCCACCTGCCCAACATGAACTTATCGGTGATGTCATGGGTGTCGATATTTATAAAGTCTGCCATCATGGCTCTAGATATCAAGATGAGGATCTAATGAAGGCGCTCACGCCAAAAATTGCCGTGATTAGCGTGGGCGCTAAGAATGTCTACGGCCATCCTGCGCCGCAGACCGTAGAGGCGCTGACTAGACTCGGGGCAGAAGTTCTACGAACCGATATTAGTGGTGCTATTAGTATTGACGCTAAGGACCACCAGTTTAGAATTCGTACAAGTAAGGGCCGATTTAATCTCTTTCGATTGGGGTAGCGCAATGAACGCCTTCTACCTCATCCTTGGCTCAGAGGGCGCTCTCTCAGATCGTGCGATAAATAAACTGAGCGTTGAGTTAAAAGAGAGTCAGTGCGAGATTACCAATCTCTTTGCCGCCGAAACAATTGTGGGCGATATCGCCGATGCACTTGCGCCATCGTTATTTTCAGAGCGCCGCGCACTTATTCTTCGGGACTT
>CAXNCU010000035.1:0-10381 GCA_964200985.1 Candidatus Planktophila sp. | reverse complement strand
GCACGCGCAAAAAACCCGCTCGGTTGTGGCCTAACTATTTGTTGGGCCCGTCGCACTGAGAGTCATCGACCGAATAAACGGACCGAGATGATTCACCTGGTTTTAAGGCCAAGGCAGTGCTGAGATGTCACCGCAATTTCTTACGGTGCAGGGGCAATTCTATATGTACTCCTGAGCCCGCAATTACCGACCGATTAAGCGCAAAAGCCCCCATGAAGTGATGCGAAGGATGGCCTCAAGGGCGATAGAAAAGGACATTTTGCTGATGCCATGTGTGCGCTCAACAAAGGTAATTGGAATCTCGCCAATCGTTGCCTCACAGGCGCGCGCCCTTCGGGTCATCTCGATTTGGAAGCAGTAGCCCTCGCTTTTAATGGTTGCAACATTCATCCTCTTTAACAGTTCGGCATCGTAGATTCGAAAGCCCGCCGTGGCATCTTTTACTCCGAGGGATAGAAGGGCGTTGGCATAGGCGTTGGCACCTCTAGACAGATATTCGCGAAACTTGCTCCAATTTTCAATCGCCCCATCATCAACCCAGCGCGAACCAATTAACAGCTCGCTAGTTCCGATCCACTCCATCATCTTTACTAAATCACTTACCTGGTGGGATCCATCGGCATCCATTTCAATCACAGTGGCATAGCCGCGCTCTAACGCAATGGCGAAACCGCTTCGATAGGCGCTGCCCAAGCCCATTTTCCCACTGCGAGAAATGACTTCAACGCCGCGAGCCCTACAGAAATCGGCCGTACCATCGGGTGAGCCATCATCGATAACTAAAACATCTACCGGTAATGCTGTGAGTGCGTCAAGAATCCGCCCAATGCTTTCAACTTCGTTGTAAGTAGGAATAACTACGATTGCAGAATTCATGCTCGTGGATGTGCCTGTTTGAATACTTTTTGCAGACGTTCAGTCGAAACATGCGTATAAATCTGAGTCGTTGCAAGGGATGCATGTCCGAGAATTTCCTGCACTGTACGTAAATCCGCACCGCCTTCAAGTAAATGCGTCGCCGCCGAATGTCGCAGAGCGTGTGGACCCATGCGTTCTATGCCCTCAATTGCAGATAGCGCTTCATAGACAACGCTTCGCACGGTGCGCTGATCGATGCGCTTTCCACGCGCTCCGAGAAAAACCGCCTGTGCAGATTGATTTGTCATTAGCGCCTCGCGTCCATCGGCCAACCATACCTCGAGCGCTTTCATTGCTGGCCGACCCATTGGTATCACTCGCTCTTTATTTCCCTTACCTAAAACCCGAATCGTGTTTCGGTTGTAATCAATATCGGCAATATCTAAACCACAGAGCTCTCCAACTCGCGCCCCGGTTGCATACAAAATCTCAACCATCGCAACATCGCGCAAGGACAAAGGCGACTCCTCCTCTGCTGCCCGCGTGGCCATTGAATCCATCGCCAACTTGGCATTGTTCACATCTAGAACTTCTGGCAGGGTGCGATGTCCCTTTGGAGTTGCAAGAGTTGCGCCAACATCGGTTGAAATATATTTGTTTCTAAGCGCCCACTTAGTAAACAATCGCACTGAGGTGGCGCGCCTTGAAAGCGTTGTCCGCGCTCCCCCTTTGACCGCCTGATTAGCTAGCCACGAACGCAAGTGTGAAAGCTCGAGTGCGCCGATATCGGCAAGGCCTAACTTTTCAAGATGTTCCACAAGTGAATTCAGATCCCCCATATATGCACGAATTGTGTGAACTGACAGATTGCGCTCGACCTCTAAGTGTCGCTGAAAAGTATTAAGCAGCTTTTCGAATTGATCGCTCACGAGTGAAACTTTACTCGGGTTTGCGGCCCTGACGCAGGAGGCCGAAGGTGAGAGCATCCTCTAAAGCCATGGCAGATGCGGCAATAACATTTTCGTGGACACCAACAGTGTTCCACTCCCCTTTGCCATCACTTGTTTCAACTAATACTCGCGTTATCGCGCCAGTTCCAAGGCGGCCTTCAAGAATGCGCACTTTGTAATCAGTCAACTCTAGAACATCAAGTTCGGGATATAGCTGCGAAAGTCCCGTGCGAAGTGCATTATCGAAAGCGTTTACAGGGCCGTTACCTGTACCGGTGCAGATCATCTTTTTACCTAAAGCAACGACGGTAACTTCGGCCTTAGTCACAATACTTTGATCTTCTGCGCGCTCTACTGTTGTGAGCCAGTGCTCGATCGTGAAGAAGGATGGACGTTTTCCGGTCATCTCTTCATGAACAAGAAGTTCGAAAGATGCATCTGCTGCTTCGAAGGTAAAGCCGCGTGACTCCATATCTTTAACGCGATCGACAATTCGTCCGATGAGTTCTTTATCTCCGCCAAGATCTACGCCGAGCTCTTGCGACTTTAATTCAATCGATGCGCGACCAGCCATGTCAGAAACCAACATGCGCATGTCATTTCCAACTGATGCTGGATCTTCGTGCTGATATAGCGATGGATCGACTTTGATTGCGCTGGCGTGCAGGCCGGCCTTGTGAGCAAAAGCAGAAACTCCAACGTAGGGTTGACGCGCACTCGATGAGACATTTGTAACTTCAGCGATTGCATGCGAGATACGGAAGGCCTCGCGTAGTGAATCCTTGGGCAAAACTAATTGATGCTTCTTTAACTCTAAGTTAGCAATTATTGTGACTAGATCGGCATTTCCTGTGCGTTCGCCATAACCATTGAGCGTGCCCTGTACATGAGTAGCACCTGCTGCGATTGCGGCCATTGAGTTAGCAACTGCGCAGCCTGTGTCGTTGTGGCAGTGAATACCTAAGCGGGCCGAGCTTGCGGTAAGAACATCATGGACAACTTGTGATAATTCATCGGGCAACATGCCACCGTTTGTGTCGCAGAGTGCGATGACATCAGCGCCGGCTTCAGCGGCGACGCGTACAACTTCAAGTGCGTAGGCACGGTTATTGCGATAGCCATCAAAGAAGTGCTCGGCATCTAAAAATACGCGCTGGCCTTCTGCGATTAAATGTGTAACTGAATCGCGGATCATCGCTAAGTTCTCATCCAGTGATGTTTTGAGCGCCAAATCAACGTGGCGATCAAAGGCTTTTGCAACCAGCGTTACTGCTGGTGCGCCGCTGTCGCGGAGTGCACCGAGGAGAACATCATCGGCGGCCTTAACGTTGGGGCGACGAGTAGCACCGAATGCTACAAAGGTTGCATTTTTTAAAACTAATTCCTTCTTGGCGCGAGCAAAGAACTCAGTGTCCTTCGGATTTGCTCCGGGCCATCCACCTTCAATAAAACCAACGCCTAAATCATCTAAGTGGCGTGCGATAGCTAACTTGTCATGGACAGAGAGATTAAGACCCTCTTGCTGCGCGCCATCGCGCAACGTGGTGTCGTAGATATGAAATGCATCAGAGGTTGGCACTAGCAGACCTTCTGTACCCAATTATGTGTGTCAGCGATTGTTCCATGCTGAATTCCTAGCAAGTGATTGCGAATCTCGATTGTGATGGCGCCTGGTTGCCCATCACCGGTAACCCATGTTCCCATCGCACTCTTTGCTTGCCCCACTGGTGAGACAACTGCAGCGGTACCGCATGCAAAGATCTCAGTAATCTCGCCACTTTGCACACCATCGCGCCAATCGTCAATGCTAAGCATTACCTCTTCAGTTTTGTATCCGAGATCTCTTGCTACAGTTAATATCGAATCGCGAGTAATACCAGGAAGTAAAGTTCCGGTGAGCTTTGGTGTAATCACCGTTGCATCAGGGCCTTTGCCTTTTACAAAGTAAAGGTTCATGCCGCCCATCTCTTCAACCCACTTGCGCTCTACTGCATCGATCCAGACAACTTGATCGCAACCCTCTTTTAGCGCCTCTTTTTGTGCAACGAGTGAGGCTGCATAGTTTCCGCCGCACTTTGCCTCGCCCGTGCCACCGAGTGCTGCGCGAACATACTCAGTTGAGATCCACACTGATACGGCCTTTGATGGATCAAAGTAAGCCCCAGCAGGTGTTGCAATCAACATAAACGTGGCCTTATTAGATGGCCGAACGCCCAACCCGACTTCGGTCGCAAACATAAATGGGCGAAGATATAAAGACTCTCCTACTTTATTGGGTACCCAGCCCGCATCCTGCTTCACCAGAGTTTCAATGGCCTCGATAAATTGAGCTTCACTCATCTCTGGAAGCGCTAGACGCACTGCCGACTTTGCAAAGCGCTTGGCATTTGCCGTTGGGCGAAAGAGTGCAACCGAACCATCGGGTTGGCGGTATGCCTTTAAACCTTCAAAAATCTCCTGGCCGTAGTGAAACACTGCCGTAGCAGGATCTAGTGATATCGGACCATATGGTTTTAACTCAGGTTCACTCCAACCATCTTTTTCACTCCACTCACATACAACCATGTGATCGGTGTAGTACTTACCAAAGCCACCTTCGGCAACGAGTGCATCGCGCGTAGCAGCATCTTTAGCGTTCTGGTTGAGTGTTATTTTCATAGTTATAACCCTGCGACTAGCGCATCTCCGATTTCATTAGTACTTCGCTTTTTATCTCCACGTACTAACAAATCTGCCGCTACTGCGCGCTCAACATCTCGCGCTGCATCATTAAAACCTAAGTGGTTAAGCATCATGGCAACTGACATAACCGTCGCCGTTGGATCGGCGATTTTTTTGCCCGCGATATCGGGGGCTGAGCCATGAACAGGCTCGAACATTGATGGAAATTTGCCCGTTGGATTGATATTTCCAGATGCAGCTAAACCGATGCCGCCACAGATTGCAGCTGCGATATCTGTCAAAATATCGCCAAATAAGTTATCCGTTACGACAACATCAAAGCGCTCAGGGTTAGTGACAAAGAACATTGATGCGGCATCAACATGAAGATAATCAGTTGTTACCGTTGGATACTCTTTAGCGACCTCGTTAAATGTACGAGTCCATAATCCACCTGAGTGAGTTAAGACATTGTTCTTATGTACCAAGGTAAGTTTCTTACGATCGCGCTTTAACGCACGCTCAAAGGCATCGCGGATTACACGCTCTGCGCCACGGCGAGTATTCAAACTCTCTTCCGTCGCAATCTCTGCATCGGTCCCCTTAGCTAATACTCCACCTGCGCCAACGTATGGGCCTTCGGTTCCTTCGCGCACAACAATAAAATCAATAGGTGCTTTAGTTGCAAGTGGACCGGTAACTCCTGGCATCAAGCGCGCGGGGCGCAAATTAACGTAGTGATCAAAGGCAAAGCGCAGTTTCAATAGAAGCCCGCGCTCCAGAACTCCACTTGGCACCGTTGGATCCCCAACTGCCCCAAGCAAAATAACATCGGCCTTTGCAATCTCGGCCAACGTGGCATCGGGCAGAACTTCTCCCGTACGGTGCCAGAAGGCTGCGCCTAAATCAAAGGCGGTTCGTTTAAATTCGATGTCGTATTTCTTAGACACGGCATCTAAAACCTTTAGACCCTCGTTAACAACTTCAGGTCCGATTCCATCGCCTGCGATAATGGCCAAGTTGATAGTTTTCATTTAATCCACCAAAACAACTGCGCGAACGGATTCGGCACCTGTCTCTCTCTTTATCGTAGCCAACAGGTCATCGCTTACATCTGAGTCAACAGAAAGAGCCATAAGCGCCTTTCCGCCGGCAGTACTGCGAGCAACTTGCATTGCCGCAATATTTATTTTGTTTTGACCTAATGTATGACCAACTGTTCCAATAACTCCAGGTTGATCGACATAGCGCAAGAAGAGAATATGCGCAGTTGGTGCAAGGTCGAGTGAGAAATTATCAATCCCAATAATCTTTTGCGTCTGTTTAATTCCCATGAGCGTTGCATC
Source organism: Candidatus Planktophila sp. (assembly GCA_964200985.1). Taxonomy (GTDB): domain Bacteria; phylum Actinomycetota; class Actinomycetes; order Nanopelagicales; family Nanopelagicaceae; genus Planktophila. Next base: position 4,566 of record CAXNCU010000035.1, on the reverse strand, counting down.
TACGGTAATTGACTTGCCACTTCCAGTTGCCGCGTGCAGAGATATCATCGAGCGATACTCAGCACTATCAGCTGTGGTTGTTACATTTGAAGTCATTCCACGTTCTGTGGCTAATCCAGGAGCGTTGACATAGGTAACTTCTTCGGCACCTACCGCAATTAATGCACCCTTGAGTGCGCTGATTGCAAGAATCGATGAGTCGTGCACTGAAATTTCACCACGAACTTGAATATCCATATGCACTGGTACTTCTCCCAGAAGTTCAGTTGCTATCTGGGCCATTTTTTCAACGAGTGGTAGTGAAGGTCGGATCTCTTGGGCAATAACGCCACCCTTAACATTGACAGCATCAGGCACTAACTCGCCAGCCAAAGCCTTGCGAACTGAAACTGCAACGGCAATGCCTGCACGCTCCTGTGCCTCATCGGTTGATGCACCTAAGTGAGGTGTAGCGATTACGTTATCTAATGTAAATAATGGCGAGTCAGTACAAGGTTCAGTTGCAAATACATCTAATCCAGCACCTGCGACGCGACCTTCAACGATTGCATCATATAAAGCCGCTTCATCTAGAACTCCGCCGCGGGCAGCGTTAATAATGCGCACTGCCGGCTTAACCTTCTTCAACGCTTCAACGCCAATTAGATTGGCAGTCTCTTTCGTTTTAGGTAAGTGAATCGTGATGAAATCGGCGGTGCGAAGTAGTTCATCGAGATCTACGAGCTTTACGCCGAGCTGTGCCGCGCGCGCTGGTTGCAAATATGGATCGTAAGCAATGACATTCATACCAAAGGCCTGCATGCGCTGGGCTACTAACTGTCCGATTCGTCCAAAGCCTACGATTCCAAGAGTCTTTTCAAAAAGCTCTGCACCTGTAAATTTGGATCGTGCCCACTTGCCGTTTCGAAGCGCAGCGTGAGCCGGTGAAATAAAACGCGCAGATGCAAGAAGTAGCGAGATAGCCAATTCGGCGGCGCTTACTATGTTAGAAGTTGGTGCATTAACAACCATGACACCGGCCGCAGTTGCTGCAGGAATATCAACATTATCTAGACCAACGCCAGCACGGGCAATAACCTTCAAGCCCTTGGCAGCAGCAATTGCTTCGGCATCCATTTTAGTTGCAGAACGAATTAATACTGCGTCAACGCCTTTTTCTAGGACCGCTAACAACTCGGTGCGGTTTGCCCCGTCGCAGTTAACTACGTCAAAATCTGGGCCCAACGCATCTAGCGTCGCTGGGCTTAACTCTTCCGCAATTAAAACAACAGGTTTAGCCACGCGCTACGCTGCCCTCTTTATAATCATCCGCCTTCGACTGCTTCATCCATGAGAACATCTTGCGAAGTTCGCGGCCTACAGCCTCAATTGGATGGACTTCACCTTTGGCGCGAAGCGTCTTAAATTCAACTCCGCCAGCCTCTTGATCGTCGATGAAGCGCTTGGCAAAAACACCGCTCTGAATGTCGGCAAGAACTGCCTTCATGTTCTCTTTCACGTGTGGATCGATAACGCGTGGGCCAGATACATAGTCACCGAACTCGGCAGTATCAGATACTGACCAGCGCTGCTTTGCAATTCCACCCTCGTACATCAAATCTACAATTAACTTAAGCTCATGCAAGCACTCAAAGTATGCAACCTCTGGCTGATATCCAGCTTCGGTAAGAACTTCAAAGCCGTACATAACTAGTTGTGATGCTCCGCCACAGAGAACAGACTGCTCACCAAATAAATCGGTCTCTGTCTCTTCAGTAAAGGTTGTCAAAATTCCACCGGCACGTAATCCGCCAATAGCCTTTGCATAGGAAAGCGTTAGCGGCCAAGCACTGCCAGTTGCATCCTGCTCAACTGCAACGATGACTGGAACTCCGCGACCTGCAGAGTATTCGCGACGGACTAAGTGTCCTGGACCCTTTGGAGCAACCATGCAGACATCGACGTTTGCACTTGGCTTGATGTATCCGAAACGGATATTAAAGCCGTGACCGAAGAAAAGCGCATCGCCATCTTTTAGGTTAGGAAGAATTGATTCGGTGTAGATGTGGCGCTGTAGATGATCAGGTGCCAAGATCATTATGACCGTTGCCTCTTTTACTGCCTCAGCCACGCTAACCACACGTAGCCCTTCAGCCTCAGCCTTTGCCTTTGATGGCGAACCATCTTTTAATCCAACACGAACGTCTACACCGCTATCGCGCAAACTAAGTGCGTGAGCATGTCCCTGTGAGCCATAACCGATAATCGCAACTTTGCGACCCTGGATGATGGATAGATCGGCATCCTCTTCGTGATACATCGTTGCTGCCACGGTATTTCTCCTTTAGTTCTGATAATCGGGTTGGGTGTCATGGACTGCTGGTGCTGGGCTATTCGGAACTACTTCTTTAATTGCAATTACATTGATTAACTTGTCCAACTGAGTAATTACTTGCTCTAGAGCATGGCCTTCTAGGTTAACCACTATCTCCATTTTAGAGGTCTCAGGGTCACTAGTTGGACCAACAGATAAGCGCTCAATGTTGAAGGCACGGCGTGCAAATAGGCCGGCAACGCGGGCCAAAACGCCAGGTGAGTTTTCGACGATTACTTCGAGGGTGTGTTGGGCCATTTTATAGCTCCTGTGAGTCCCAGTCGGGCGCGGTTTCGCGCGCGATCATGATGTCATCGTTGGATGTTCCAGCTGCAACCATCGGCCACACCATTGCATCGCGATGTACTCTGAAATCAACTACCACTGGTTGATCATTAATACTCATTGCTTTTTCAATCGTTGCATCGACATCTTCGGGGCGATCGCAACTTAAGCCTACGCAGCCCATAGCCTCTGCCAGCATTGGAAAGTTTGGAACGCGCTTTGATTCAAGACTTGTATTTGAATAGCGACCTTCGTAGAACAGGGTCTGCCACTGACGCACCATGCCGAGTGATTCGTTGTTGATAATTGCAACCTTGATTGGAATGTTGTTGAGCGCGCACGTCGTTAACTCTTGGTTAGTCATCTGGAAACAACCATCGCCATCGATCGCCCATACGGTTGTATCTGGCGCTCCAACTTTTGCGCCCATCGCAGCAGGAACTGCATAACCCATCGTGCCGAGGCCACCTGAGTTAAGCCATGTGCGTGGGTTCTCGTAAGAGATAAATTGTGAGGCCCACATCTGATGTTGACCAACACCAGAGGTGAAAATCGCTTGAGGTCCTGAGATTTTACCTAAGCGCTCGATTACATACTGAGGTGAAAGCGAACCATCTTTGGGTGTGTCATATCCCAATGGATAGGCCGCCTTCAACGAATTCATTTGGCGCAGCCAAGCAGTGAGATCAGGGCGGTTCTTTGCTAAAGCTACTTTAAGAGCTGGAATCAGCGCCGACATCGTATGGTGTAAATCTCCAAGCACTGCAACATCAGCGAAGCGATTCTTACCGATTTCAGCTGGATCAACATCGGCGTGAATAACCTTTGCATTTACTGCAAATGTTGAAAGCTTTCCAGTTACACGATCATCGAAACGTGCACCGAGAGTAATCAGTAAATCTGATTTTTGAAGTGCAGTGACGGCGGCAACCGTTCCATGCATACCTGGCATTCCAAGATGCAATGGGTGACTATCCGGAAACGCACCGCGTGCCATAAGCGTTGTAACAACTGGAGCTCCTAGCAATTCAGCAAGTGCCAATAATTCACGTGAAGCATTTGCTTTGATTACTCCGCCACCAATATAGAAGACTGGTTTGCTCGATTGCGCAATTAAATCAGCGGCATCGAGAATCGCCTGCGCATCAGGTGCAATCTGTGGTTTATAGCCTTTGAGTGAGACCGATGTTGGATAGTTAAATTCAGTCATCTTTTGCAACGCGTCTTTTGCGATATCAACGAGAACTGGGCCAGGTCGCCCAGAGCTTGCGATATGAAAAGCCTCGGCAACTGCGCGAGGAATATCTGCAGGATCTGTAATCAAATAACTATGTTTTGCAAATGGCATTGTGATGCCACGAATGTCGGCCTCTTGGAAAGCATCGGTACCAATTGCAAGGGACGGAACTTGTCCAGTGATTGCAACAACTGGAACTGAATCCATTGCAGCATCGGCAAGTGGTGTTACAAGATTTGTAGCTCCTGGTCCAGACGTTGCGATGCATACGCCAACGCGACCAGTTACTTGGGCATAGCCAGTTGCAGCGTGACCAGCACCCTGTTCATGGCGGACGAGAATGTGACGAATTGAGCTAGAGAAGAGTGGGTCATAAACCGGCAAAACTGCACCGCCAGGAATTCCAAACCTCACATCGACGCCAGCGGCCTCTAATGATGCGACGAGGGAGCTTGCTCCATTCATCTGACTCATTGTCCCTTCTCCTTCCGTGCATCATGTTGCAGTTAAATGAAAAAACCCCCAGATTAACTGAGGGCAGCGCGCGATCGAATTGCTAGATCACGCGCTTTTAAATCACCACGACAACTGTTGTAACCATGTAGGTATTCTCCACCAGCTTTGCACGCGAGTCAAGGTATGAGATGCACATCTCACAATCTGAACAGTTCTAGTCGCAGACTGCGCCTTT
>CAXNCU010000034.1:0-10683 GCA_964200985.1 Candidatus Planktophila sp. | reverse complement strand
GTGTAAGTGAGCCTGCTCGTTAAGAGTTCGCAGCGCACGCAGGCCATCACTCGGCCAGATTGAAACCGTCGTAATTGAACAGGGTGAAATATCTATATGAAAGATTGCATCTGCCCCAGCACCAATTACTAGTTTGGCAGCTGTCTTGATCACTCCGTTGTGGCTCACAACAACAACGCGCTGTCCCGGATACATTGCAACGATTTTTTCAAGTCCTTCATCAATACGAAGAGCAACTGCGTCATAGGACTCACCCTGCGGAGGAGCAATACTCGTTGAACTAACCCAGGAGTGATAATCGGCTGGATATTTTTCTTTTACCTCTTCGATGGACATTCCATCCCAAATTCCGAAGCCGCATTCGATCCAGAGTTCATCAAAGTTGATTGGTAGACCAGTTATCCGTGCAATCGCTTCGGCCGTTTGTCTTGTTCGGTTTTGAGGAGAGGCGATGATTACCTCTGGATTGAGTCGGGCAATCGCCTTAGCTACAAGTTCGGCTTGAGCCAGGCCCTCTTCAGTTAGCTCTGGGTTGAGTGGGCCGTAGCCCGAAAACTTCTTAAAGGGCGTTAGAGGAGTCTCGCCATGGCGTACAAGAAATATTGTTGTTGCCTTTTCAGTGCTCATGAGGCGTTCGGTTAAGTAGTTCTTGCGGATTGAGACTATCTCTCCCCCACCAGCCTGCTGATCCAGTGCTTTATTAGCTAAGCGATCGGCGTGAGAGTTCTCATCGCGAGGAATCCAAGTATAACTAACTAACTCAGGCGAGTGTGCAGCGCGAGCATCGGCTGCAAGTGATCGCATATCTGCATGCTTTATTTGCCAGCGACCTGACATCTGTTCGACAACTAATTTGCTATCCATCTTCACATTAATTGTCGCTGTTGGATCAATTGAGTTAACGGCAGTTAGGCCGGCAATGAGACCGCTGTATTCAGCAACGTTATTTGTTGCTATCCCAATATAGTCATAGAGCTCGGCGACAATAGATCCGTTTTCGGTGATAACAGAGCCATAACCAGCTGGTCCAGGATTGCCACGTGAACCGCCATCGGCAGTTATCTGAAAATGGCGGGCCATCTAATTAAACTCCGCGTACCAAAATGCATCGGCACTCTTCGCAGCGGATAACCTCGTCATCTGATAAATCTGCGATTCGCTTTAGTTCAACAGCGTTGATGGAGAGATGGCAACCATTACAACTTCCGGCGATCAAGGCCGCTGCTCCCGTGCCATTATTTGATGCGCGGATTTTTTCATACAGAGCAACGAAATCAGGTGCAATAGATGCGAGAGTTTCGCTGCGCTCTTTGGCAATTGATTCGAGCTCATTGTTTAGCGCCGCGAGCGCATTTTCTTTACGGATTTCAAGATCGGCAATTTCAGCAGCATAAGTTGCCTCTTCTGAAAGTAGTTCATCGATGCGTGAATTAATCTCATCGATTCGCATCATAATCAAAAGCTCAACCTCTTCAAGCTCTGCTCTTCGTGCCCCTAAAGTTCCCACTTCATGTTGGAGTTGCTCTAACTCTTTCGGTGATGCCAACCCACCATTGAGGCGGGCTTCATCGCGCGTAATTCGAAGAACAATCTGCTCTACATCGGCCTCGGCCCGCAAGAGTTCACGTTTTACATCGCTGAGCTCAGTCTGTGCACCTATGCGTAGATCCCGAGCGTTATTTGATTTTGTTGTGACGCTTGCTAAAAGCGCGTGCTCTGGAAGGGTCGCAACTTTATGGTTAAGGGCTGTGGTGACTTGATCAAAGCGGGCTATATCAATTATCTGACGTTGATCACTTGGGCTTGCCTTCATGATCAACTCCTCCGAACACTTCTTGTGGGCGCTGAGGGTTTCGAACCCCCGACATTCTCGGTGTAAACGAGACGCTCTACCACTGAGCTAAGCACCCGCACTCGTTATGAGCACTGGGGAATCTTACTTCAGGTCTACCGAAATAGGTAAATCGAGCTTACAGAGCTTCGATTGCCGCCTTGTAGTCGCCTGCATTTCTAGCATCACCTGCGCCATTGATGACCTGCCAGCGCAGAACGCCCGCTTTATCGATTATAAAAGTTCCGCGAGTTGATCGTCCACGCTCTTCATCAAATACGCCATATGCCTTAGCGACAGCGCCGTGTGGCCAAAAATCACTCAGCAATGGAAACTTGTAACCCTCGTGCTCGGCAAATGCACGAAGTGAAAACATTGGATCACATGAGATTGCAAGTAATTCAACATTATCATTTTGAAAAGCTGCGAGATCATCACGAAGTGCGCAAAGTTCGCCGGTGCAAATTCCGGAAAAAGCAAAGGGATAAAAAAGAACTACAACATTCTTTTCACCTTTAAATGATGCTAGCGATACTTTCTCACCATGCTGATTAACTAATTCAAATTCTGGAGCGGCTTGGCCAATTGTTATCATGGGCCTAAATCTATCGTTTGCCCGACTTGCGTGCCACTAGACGTGTCGCCGTCCAATCTGGTGCAATCGATAAGGTTGAAGTTTGGCTCAGGCCAGCGATAGGCGCAGCATCTTGAATATCACTCGGCTCGACGTGTCCATCACGATTTACTTTAGGAGTAAGCACCCAAATTGCACCACTGGCAGATAAATATGTGAGTGAATCCATGAGCTCATCGACTAGATCGCCATCGCCATCGCGCCACCAAATGATGACGGCATCGACAACATCTTGAATATGCCCGGCCAGGAACTCTGTTCCAGTTATGGCAGATATCTGTTCTCGAAGCTTGCTATCGCTGTCATCGCTGCGGCCGACCTCTAGAATCAAGTCGCCCTTCTTCATCCCCATTCTGGCTGGCACGGGCTAAGTCCACCGAATCTGGCAGTGATAAGCAAGAGGTTTGAGGCTCTAATTTTCCATTTCGACTTACTGGTCAGTTCAATGGAGAATAGGGGCCATGAGCGAAAACTTTGAAGCGCCCGATCAGATCATCGACCAGCTGGTGGACACAGATCCATCAGAGACGGCTGAATGGCAAGCATCCTTTGATGCAGCCCTTGCGCATGCTGGGCCGGTTCGCGCCCGCTATTTGATGCTCAGTCTCTTAAAGCGCGCCCATGAGAAGAACATCGGGCTTTCAGCGCTTCGAACCACCGATTACATCAACACAATTTCTCCCGAAAATGAGCCGGCCTTCCCAGGGGATGAAAATATTGAACGTCGAATACGCGCAATAAATAGATGGAATGCGGCCATGATGGTTCACCGTGCCCAGCGCCCAGGAGTTGGAGTTGGTGGACATATTTCCACGTATGCATCATCTGCCGCTCTCTACGAAGTTGGCTTTAACCACTTCTTTCGCGGACAAGACCACCCAGGCGGCGGAGATCAAATATTTTTCCAAGGACATGCAAGTCCAGGAATGTATGCACGCGCCTTTCTTGAAGGAAGGTTGAGCCAAGATCAGTTAGATGGATTTAGGCAAGAGCTTTCACATCCATCAGGAAGCTTGTCGTCATATCCGCACCCGCGTTTGATGCCAGACTTTTGGCAGTTCCCGACAGTCTCGATGGGTATCGGACCGCTGAATGCGATTTATCAAGCACGCTATAACCGCTACCTTCATAACCGAGGATTTAAAGATACGAACGATCAGCATGTTTGGGCATTTCTTGGAGATGGTGAAGTCGATGAGGTCGATTCATTAGGTGCGATCGGGCTAGCAACTCGCGAAAAATTAGATAATTTAACTTTTGTTATTAACTGTAACTTACAACGTCTTGATGGTCCGGTTCGCGGCAACGGCAAGATTATCCAAGAGCTCGAGTCAATCTTTGGCGGCGCTGGCTGGAATGTTATTAAGGTCGTATGGAGCCGAGATTGGGATCCACTCTTAGCCCAGGACCGTGAAGGCGCACTTGTAAAAATAATGAATGAAACACTCGATGGCGATTACCAGACATTTAAAGCCGAGTCCGGTGGCTACATTCGTGAGAACTTCTTTGGCCGTGACCCACGCACCGCTGCAATGGTGGCTGACTGGAGCGATGAAAAAATCTGGAGCCTCAAGCGCGGTGGACATGATTATAGGAAGTTATTTGCAGCCTATACAGCTTCAGTACAGCACAATGGCCGCCCAACAGTAATTTTAGCTAAGACTATTAAGGGTTGGACACTGGGCTCTACCTTCGAGGGCCGTAACTCAACGCACCAGATGAAGAAGATGAGTCTTGAAGATATCAAGGGCTTTAGAGACACACTTCATTTAGATATCCCCGACGAAAAATTAGATAAGTATCTTCCTCCATACTTTAAGCCGTCGGAGGACTCAGAAGAGGCGAAGTATTTAGCCGAGCGTCGCGCAGTTCTAGGTGGTTCAATTCCACGCAGACGTTCGATTTCAAGACCACTTCCACAGCCTGATGACTCAGTCTATGAATCGGTTAAGCGTGGCTCAGGTCAGCAAGAGATTGCAACAACGATGGCATTTGTGCGCATGCTTAAAGATTTGGTCAAGGATCCCGGACTTGGTTCGCGCATTGTTCCGATTATTCCCGATGAGGCACGTACTTTCGGTATGGATTCACTTTTTCCAACTTTGAAGATCTATTCTCCCAATGGCCAGCAGTACAAGGCCGTCGACCGCGAATTAATGCTCTCTTATAAAGAGTCAACATCGGGTGTAATTTTGCACGAAGGCATTAATGAGGCCGGATCAGTTGCCTCATTTACTGCAGTTGGTTCTTCATACTCAACTCATGATGAACCAATGATTCCGATGTACATCTTCTACTCAATGTTTGGTTTTCAGCGAACGGGAGATGCTTTTTGGGCAGCGGCCGATCAATTAGTTCGCGGCTTTGTAATCGGCGCAACGGCTGGTCGAACAACTCTTAATGGTGAAGGCCTTCAGCATGAGGATGGTCATTCACATCTTCTTGCATCCACTAACCCTGCAGTCGTTGCCTATGATCCAGCCTTTGCATTCGAACTCGGACACATTGTTAAAGATGGGCTTCGCCGTATGTACGGTGAAAATAGTGAGAACGTTTATTACTACATCACCGTCTATAACGAGCCATACGTACACCCAGCAGAGCCTGAGAATTTAGATGTTGCCGGCCTGCTTAAGGGAATTTATATGTACTCACCGGCCAAAAACAAGCGCAAGAAATCTGCACAAATATTGGCCTCAGGTGTTGGAGTAAATTGGGCGCTCAAGGCGCAGAAACTTCTGAAAGAAGATTGGGGAGTTGAAGCCTCAGTCTGGTCGGTCACATCATGGAACGAGCTTCGTCGTGATGGCCTCAAGTGCGATCGCCATAACTTGCTCAACCCAAGTGATAAGCGACGGGCCTACATCTCGCAAAAGCTCGATGGGCACAATGGGCCAATAATCGCAGTCAGCGACTACATGCGCGCGGTGCAGGATCAGATTGCGCCTTGGATTCGCGCACCTTTCATGTCTCTTGGTACTGATGGTTTTGGGTTGTCAGACACGCGCGGGGCTTTGCGCCGACACTTTAAGGTCGATGCTGAATCTATAGCTGTTGCAACTCTGCAAGAGTTGGAAAAACTTGGCCAGGTGAAGCACAGCGTTGTAAAAGCTGCCATGAATAAGTATCGTATCGATGACATATCGGCGGCCGATGCTGGTAATACGGAAGGCTCAGGTTGATATCAAGAATTGCAATTAGCGATATCTCCCCCGCAGTTTACTTCGGGGGAGAATTTCTTCCCGTTAAAGCAGTTCCAGGTGAATACATAAAGATCAGCGCTACTGCTGTAATCGAAGGCCATGAAAAACTCACGGCCGAAGTTGTCCTGCATAGCAGCGATGGAAAAGTTATTTCGCGTAGCGCCATGGTCGAAAACTGGCCTGGCTCTAATCGTTATGAAGGCGAAATTAGGATTCCCGGCCAAGGGGAATACTTTTTTATAGTCGAAGCCGATAGCACGTCTCAGTATCGAACCGTATTAGGATCGAGTGAAAAATATCCAATCCGAGCCGATCGAGAGCGCGCATTAATTGGTGCCTGGTATGAATTTTTTCCACGCAGTGAAGGGGCGATTAAGAATTCCGACGGAACGGTAACTAGTGGGACATTTAAGAGCGCAGCTAAGCGAATTCCGGCCGTTGCCGCGATGGGCTTTAATGTTTTGTACCTACCCCCTATTCATCCAATCGGAGTTTCGCATCGAAAAGGTGCCAACAACTCATTAACTCCTACAGTTAATGAACCCGGAGTGCCCTGGGCAATTGGAAACTCTGATGGCGGCCATGATGCAATCAATCCAGATTTAGGAACGATGGCAGATTTTGAAAACTTTGTATCGGTTGCTAATAGCAATGGGCTTGAAATTGCGCTAGATCTCGCACTTCAAACTTCACCAGATCATCCATGGGTGAAAGCTCATCCTGAATGGTTCAATAAACGTCCCGATGGCTCCATTGCATATGCCGAGAACCCACCAAAGAAATACCAGGATATCTATCCGCTTAACTTTGATGACGACTATGAAGGATTAAGGGATGAAGTTCTACGCATCATTAGGTTATGGGTAACTAAAGGCGTAAAGATTTTTCGCGTTGATAATCCACACACAAAACCAGTTCATTTTTGGCAGGATTTACTCGAAATCGTGCGTGGTGAGAGCCCCGACGTCGTTTTCTTGGCCGAGGCTTTTACCGCACCTGCCATGATGCACGCCCTTGGTAAGGCTGGATTTCACCAGTCATATACCTATTTCACATGGCGCACGAGTAAATCTGAACTCACTGAATATGGGCGTGAAGTTTCACAGCAGACGAGTGCATTCTTTCGTCCAAATTTTTGGGTAAATACCCCTGATATCAATCCATTTCACTTACATTCCGGCAACCCGGCGATGTTTGCCCTACGAGCAGTTTTGGCATCGACACTTTCACCTTCATGGGGAATGTATGCCGGCTACGAGTTATATGAGCACCTCCCATTTAAGTTAGATGGCGAAGAGTATGTGCACTCAGAAAAGTATGAAATAAAACTCCGCGATTGGGATGGCGCAGCTAAGAAAGGTTTAACGCTGGCACCTTTCATCACCCAGTTGAATGCAATTCGTGCTGCAAACCCAGCGCTTCTTCGCCTTCGTAATTTAGTTTTCCACACAACTGATTCTGAAGCGATTATCGCGTACTCAAAGCGCGATGGTGAAAACTTAATCTTGGTTGTTGTAAATCTAGACCCAAATTTTGCTCAAGGCACAATTGTCCATTGGGATACCAAAGCATTAGGAATTGATGGAACAAGCTTTGAAGTTAAAGACTTGCTCGATGGGTCGAGTTTTCACTGGTCGCCGGATACTTATGTATCTCTTGATCCAACCCGTCCAGTAGGTAGGGTTGCTCATATTTGTCAGGTGATGATTTCGTAAATGTCGAGCTTTCTTAATCCACATTCATCACTGGGTGAGTTAGATCTGCATTTAATCGCGCAAGGGCGCCATGAGCAGTTGTGGAATGCATTAGGGGCCCACGTTCGACGTGATAGTTCGGGCGCACTTCTTGGTACAACTTTTTCAGTGTGGGCGCCTAATGCCCGTGCAGTCTCATTAATTGGAGATCACAACTTCTGGGATAGAAACACCAATCAAATGTTGCGAATTGGTTCATATGGAATCTGGGAGATTTTTATCGCTGATATTGGGGCGGGAAGCAAATACAAATTCGCTATATGCGGGGTCGATGGAAGGTGGATAGATCACGCCGATCCAATGGCACGGGCGACTCAAACGCCTCCATTAACGGCATCAGTGATCGATGAGTCAACGTATCAATGGAGAGATTCACAGTGGATCACCGAGCGTGAAAAATTTCAGTCATGGCGGGCTCCAATAGCCGTCTACGAAGTTCATTTAGGATCGTGGAAACTAGATCTAACATACGTAGAACTTGCGACACAGCTAGTTGATTATGTGAAGGCGCAGGGTTTTACGCATGTTGAATTTATGCCAGTTACCGAACACCCATATGGTCCATCGTGGGGATATCAGGTCACTTCCTTCTTTGCCCCCACATCACGCTTTGGCTCACCCGATGAGTTTAGATTCTTAGTCGATGCCCTTCACGCCGCCGGTATCGGCGTAATTCTCGATTGGGTGCCTGCGCACTTTCCCAAAGATGAATGGGCATTAGCAAAATTTGATGGCACAGCACTCTATGAGCATGCCGATCCTCGATTAGGCGAGCACCCAGACTGGGGAACACTCATATTTAATTTTGGGAGAAACGAAGTACGCAACTTTCTTGTAGCAAGTGCCTTGTACTGGCTAACTGAGTTCCATATCGATGGTTTACGCGTTGATGCAGTTGCATCGATGCTCTACTTAGATTATTCACGTGAGGAAGGCCAATGGCTTCCAAACAAGAATGGTGGGCGCGAAAACTTAGAAGCTGTCCAGTTACTTCAAGAGGCTACTTCTACTGCCTATCGAACACATCCAGGAATCATGATGATCGCTGAAGAATCAACGGCCTGGTCCGGTGTTACTCGCGATACAAACTCAGGCGGACTAGGTTTTGGCTTTAAGTGGAACATGGGTTGGATGCATGACACTTTGCAATATTTACAACATGACCCAATTCACCGAATCTATCACCATGATGAGATTACATTTTCAATTCTCTATGCCTGGAGCGAGAACTTCATGTTGCCTCTCTCGCATGATGAAGTTGTTCATGGCAAAGGCCAGCTGGTAAATAAGTTCCCCGGAGATCGTTGGCAGAAGTTGGCAACACTTCGTGCGCTCTATGGATATATGTGGTCCCATCCTGGCAAGAAGCTTCTATTTATGGGCAGTGAGTTCGCGCAAAATGATGAGTGGAGTGAAAGCGCTGGCCTGCAATGGTATTTGACTGAATTCGATGAACACAAAGGTATTCAAAAAGCCGTTGCCGCACTCAACGCTGAGTATGTAAAAACACCGGCTTTGTGGCAGAGGGATACATCCCCAGAGGGCTTTACGTGGCTTGTAGGCAATGATGGAGCGGCAAATGTCCTAGCCTTTGCTCGCTGGGATGACGCGGCAAACCCGCTCGTTTCGATTACGAATTTTTCACCCACTCCACACGAGCGCTATCAAATGCCTTTTCCAACGGCTGGAACTTGGTCAGAGGTGCTAAATACCGATGACCTGGCATATGGTGGAAGTGGAATAAGTAACTCGGATGTAATTCTCACCGATGGTGGACACCTCATCGCACAGATTGCAATTCCACCGCTTGCAACGATCTGGTTTAAGCGTGTTTAAATGCTTTAGAAAAAAACGGGACCATAAGAATAATTAAAGCTGGAATAAGTAGAGCTGTTGAAAGCGAAAAGGCTTGCGCCGTCCATGCGATTACTAAGCGCAAAAGAAAAGATCCTGTGCTATTGATAAAGGTCAATTGAGCTACTACGACACTGGATGGAGAATTGGATCGATGATTGCCTGCGTTCATGACGCTCGGCGAAAGGAAAGATGATCCAAGTCCGGCCATAAAGAAACTTATACTCAGTATCCATAAGGCAAGAGGCTTATTTTCTACACCAATAAATCTGATTGCAAGAATTCCCGCCAAAAATGAAACTCCGGCGACAGTCGAAGCTGTTTTTACTAGAAACCATATTGAAAACTTTCCGAGTAAGAGATGCACCGTTAATCGACCAATAATCATGGCAAGTGTATAAAGAATATATGGAAGGGTATTTAGCCCACTTTTAATGCCAATATCCTCTTTGAGAAAAATAGCCGACCAATCCCCCACGCTCAATTCAAGAAGTCCTGCACACAATAAAACACTGGAAATAACCCCGTCGACTCTAAATCCTTTAAACAAATCAGATATTTGATACTGCGTCTCACCATCCATATTGGGTTCTATTAAATTAGGACCGATGACCGTAATTATGAAAAGCATCAGAAGTGAAACAGTGATGGCGAGACTAAAAATATGTCGGCTTAAAGAAAGGTGATCTACAAGGAACCCTGAAAGAATAGCTGTTGTTAGCGCTCCGCCGCTCCAGTAACCAGCCATCATCGTTAATACGTGCCGCTTATTCCGATCTTGAAAACTAAATCCTTGGGCAGATGTTGAGACGTGAAAACCTGATATTGCAGCACCTTGAACTATATTACTTATGAAAAACGTCAGTGGTGAATGCGTACTGGATAAGAGAATGAGGCTACCGGCTATACAAAGAACTGAAACTCGAAGTACTAACTTGGCGCCGAAATTATGTATAAGGTGGCCAACAGTAAATAGCGAAATAAGTGCACCAACCACCGAAAGACTCGTCAGGGTGCCAAAGGCACCATTTGAAAGGCCCAAATTACTTTTGACCTCAGGAAATCGAGGGAGCCAAGACATAATTAAGAAACCAAATAAGAACAATAGTACCTTTAAGTAGTTGAGCTCCTTGTTGGCAGATACGGTCTTCATCAATAAATAGCATTCGCAAGCGCACTACGTGCAATTTTAAGCCTCGGGTCTGCTGGATCGACCAGAGTGAAAAGGGTAAGTAAGTGCTCTCGGATTTTTGTACGTTCATCGCCTGATGTCTGCGCTACCGCATGCAACAAGCGATTAAACGCGGCTTCGACTCCACCGTTTGCAATCTCCATATCTGCCGCTTGTAACTGCAGCGTGACATCGCTAGGGGCTTTGCTAGCTCTTTCAATTATGTCGCCAAGTTC
>CAXNCU010000033.1:0-10781 GCA_964200985.1 Candidatus Planktophila sp. | reverse complement strand
GCGATGGAGATTGTCACAAAGGTTGAAGCGGCAATTCGTGTTGAAGGAGCGGTAGCTTAAATGGCTATATTTGGAAAGAAAGCTATCCAAAGAGGCGCCCATCAGTGGCGTGGAGTCATCGAGGAGTATCGCCACCGTTTACCTGTTAGCGCAGATACCCCCATTATTTCTCTGCGTGAAGGTGGAACTCCACTTATTCACGCCGCATTTCTCTCTGAACTCTTGGGTAACGACGTTTGGATTAAATACGAGGGCTTGAATCCAACTGGATCTTTTAAAGATCGCGGAATGACCATGGCAATATCTAAAGCTGCAGAAGCTGGCGCAAAGGCGGTTATCTGCGCATCAACTGGAAACACATCAGCCTCTGCTGCAGCCTATGCAGTGAAGGCGGGAATGACACCGGCTGTGTTAATTCCACAAGGCAAAATCGCGATGGGCAAACTCGCTCAAGCAGTAATTCACGATTCAACAATTTTGCAAGTAAATGGAAATTTTGATGACTGCCTAACCCTCGCCCGTGAACTATCTGAAAACTATCCAGTTGCACTTGTTAATTCGGTCAACCCATTTCGTATTGAGGGCCAAAAGACTGCAGCCTTTGAAGTAGTAGACATGTTAGGAAATGCTCCCGATATTCATGCTCTACCTGTAGGCAACGCCGGCAATATCACCGCATATTGGAAGGGGTACAAGGAGTACCGCAAGGACGATATGACTACTCGACTTCCAGCGATGTACGGCTTTCAAGCCGCAGGCTCGGCCCCCATAGTAAAAGGTAAAATTATTAAGAATCCAGAGACAATTGCAACTGCAATTCGTATTGGAAATCCCGCCTCATGGGCACAAGCAGTCGATGCACGTGACTCCTCAGGCGGTGTCATTGATTCAGTTACAGATAGAGAAATCCTGAGCGCATACCGATTAATTGCAGCTAAAGAGGGTATTTTTGTTGAGCCGTCATCTGCTGCGGGATTAGCTGGACTTATTAAATATAAGAAGGCTGGAAAACTACCGAAAAATAAGAGCATCGTCATCACCGTTACTGGCCATGGATTAAAAGATATTTCTCACGCCCTAGAGACTGCAAAAAAACCTATTGTCGTACCAGTCAACGTTAAAGCTGCCGCAAAGGCGTTAGGCCTGAAATAGAATGAAACCTACTTTTAGAGCCCAGCCCATGCAGGTACAAGTGCCTGCAACGAGTGCCAATCTTGGACCTGGCTTTGACAGTTTGGGTTTAGCCCTTGGAATGCACGATCGATACATCGCTCAAGTTTTAGATGAGCAGATAATCGATATTGATATAACTGGAGAAGGCGCCGACGTGCTGCCACGTAATGAAAAAAACTTAGTAATTAAATCTATGTATAAGGGCTTTGAATTTCTTGGGGGCAAACCACGCGGCATCGCGCTGCGCGCATTAAATGTAGTGCCACATAGCCGCGGTCTTGGATCCTCGGCCAGTGCAATCGTGGGTGGCTTATCACTAGCGCGCGCGCTTGTATTAGGTGGCAGTGAACGAATGAGCAACGATGATATTTTAAACTTGGCCAATGATTTAGAGGGACACCCCGATAATGTGGCGGCGGCGATTTACGGCGGCGCAACTGTTGCGTGGCAAGAGATGCAGCATGGACACAAAACCGCGCTCGCAGTCCAATTAGAAGTTGATCCCCGAATTAGCGCTATAGCATTTGTACCATCTACTTCAGTATCTACTTCAAAAGCGCGCAAGATGCTCCCGGAAATAATTACACACTCCGATGCAGTGAAGAACTCAACTAATACGGCTCTGCTCGTACACGCTTTGCAGCACCGTCCAGATTTACTGCATACGGCAACAGAGGATTTCTTACATCAGTCTTATCGCGCTGAGGCGATGTCAGCTTCGTTTGAACTCCTCATGAAGCTTCGCAAAGCCGGTGTGGCCGCATTTATTTCAGGTGCCGGTCCAACAGTTTTAGTTCTCCATACAGGCGGATCGCCCGAAGTAGACGAGCTCATTCGAGCCGCAGGAGGCGCATTTAACGCTCTAGCCCTTGGTATCTCGCGTACTGGTGCCAGCCTAGTTTGAGCATAAATTTTGTCCTTCTAGTCGCGTACTGCTAACATTTAGGCATCTGCTAGGCCCTTTATATTGGGTCAGAAACACATCAGATAATTAAGAAAACAATCCACGGTTTCACGGGTTAGAAAACAAGCCCGTAGACCAATAGCGAAAAGAAACAGATGACAACAACAGAAGAGCCAGTACGTTCACAAAGTCCAGAGCTTGCCGCAATGACCCTGCCAAAATTAAAGACTGTTGCAACACAGTTAGGTGTCGATGGCGCAGCCAAGATGAAGAAGGACGCGTTAGTCGAAGCGATCGCCGATTTACAGGCTAAGAATCGCGAAGCAGCTAAGGCTGAACGCGAAGCGCGCCGTGAAGCCCGCAATAGCCGTAAGAAAGAGAGCAAGCCGGCAGCTACTAATACTCAAGATTCAGATGATGGATCAGAAGATGATGCACCATCTAGTAATAATGATCGCGGCAACCGCAACGATCGCAACGACCGAACTCGGGGACGTGATCGCAATCGTGATCGCAATAGCCGCGATCGTGCACCACGTGAAGAGCGCGAACCAGTCCTTAGCGATGACGATGTCCTAGTACCGGTAAGCGGTCTCTTAGATATTCTCGATAGCTACGGCTTTATCCGCACCTCTGGATACTTGCCAGGACCAAACGATGTCTACGTAACACTGCAGCAGGTTCGCCGTAACGGACTTCGCAAAGGCGATGTTGTTACTGGCCAGGTTCGACAGGCCCGCGAAGGTGAGCGCAAAGAGAAGTTCAACGCTCTTATAACTCTTGAAACCGTTAATGGAATGAGCCCAGAAGAGGCACGTAACCGTGTTGAGTTCGGCAAGCTAACTCCACTTTATCCTCAGGAACGTTTGCGCCTTGAGACTGAGCCAAATATTTTAACTACACGTGTAATCGATTTAATTGCACCGATTGGAAAGGGTCAGCGTGGACTTATTGTTTCACCACCTAAGGCCGGTAAGACGATGGTTCTCCAAGCGATCGCTAACGCCATCACAACTAATAACCCAGAGTGTCATTTGATGGTTGTTTTAGTTGATGAGCGCCCAGAAGAAGTTACCGATATGCAGCGCTCTGTTAAGGGTGAAGTTATCGCATCGACTTTTGATCGCCCAGCCGATGATCACACAACGATTGCGGAGCTTGCAATCGAGCGCGCAAAGCGTCTTGTCGAGCTCGGTCATGATGTAGTTGTACTTCTTGACTCAATTACTCGTTTGGGTCGCGCTTACAACATCTCAGCTCCAGCATCGGGTCGAATCCTTTCTGGTGGTGTTGATTCAGCCGCGCTCTATCCACCTAAGAAGTTCTTCGGAGCCGCTCGTAATATTGAAGATGGCGGATCGCTAACAATTCTTGCAACCGCGCTCGTTGATACCGGCTCGCGCATGGATGAAGTTATCTTCGAAGAGTTCAAGGGCACTGGAAACATGGAGTTAATTCTCGATCGTCGCCTTGCAGATAAGCGCATCTTCCCAGCCGTCAACGTTGTTGCATCTGGAACTCGTAAGGAAGAAATCCTTATGGGCTCTGAAGAGCTCAACATTGTCTGGAAACTTCGTCGAGTGCTGCACGCTCTCGAGCCACAAGCAGCGCTTGAACTTCTCCTTGAGAAGATGAAGGGCACTAAGTCCAACGTTGAGTTCTTGATGCAGATCCAGAAGACCACTTCTGGACCTGATGACAGCAAGTAAATAGGCGTAAATTTCATAAAAGTTGGGCTTTGCCCCTACTCTTATCCACGTTAACCAATCCGTTTGGTTCACTCGCTAGTCGAGATCCAAACTAAGAAAAAGGGAAGAACTATGAAGCCAGAGATCCACCCAGAGTACAAAGAGACCCAAGTAACCTGTGGTTGCGGCGAGAAGTTTGTTACTCGCTCAACAGTTGCAAGCGGTTCAATCTACGTTGAAGTCTGCTCTGTATGCCACCCGTTCTACACTGGCAAGCAGCGCATCCTAGATACTGGTGGACGCGTAGCTAAGTTCGAAGAGCGCTTCGGAAAAAAGACAACCGACGCAAAGTAGCTTTTTAAAGAGACCGCATCGCAGCCCTTGTCGGGTTGCGGTAGCGGTTTTTTTATTTCTCAAATCACGTCCAAGTAATCATTGAAAGGAAAGGAGAAGACCTAATGAGCAACGATCGCTTTGCATCAGCACATGAAATGGTTCGTGAATACGCCGAACTTGAAGCTCAGATGGCCGATCCCACGATTCACGATGATCAAGCTAATGCTCGAAAATTAGGGCGACGATATGCCCAACTTGGTCCAGTCGTTGCTGGATTTAAAGCATGGAAGTCGGCAGAGGATGATTTACTAGCCGCAAAAGAGTTGGCTTTGGTCGATCCAGATTTCGCATCAGAGATTCCTGAATTAGAAGCAACTGCGGCTACGACAGCGGCGAAGCTAGAGGAGTTGCTGCTTCCGCGCGACCCCAACGATGATCGTGATGTTATTTTAGAAGTAAAAGCCGGTGCTGGAGGAGATGAGTCTGCAATCTTTGCAGGAGATCTACTGCGCATGTATATGCGATATGCCGAGCGACACAATTGGAAAGTTGAAATTATCGATGCCACCGAAAGTGAGATGGGTGGATATAAAGATATTTCCGTAGGAGTTAAATCAAAAGGTGTAGCAGCCCCAGGTGAATCACCCTATGCCCGTCTTAAGTTTGAGGGCGGAGTTCACCGCGTACAACGTGTCCCAGAAACTGAGAGCCAAGGCCGCATTCACACATCAGCGGCAGGCGTTTTGATCTTGCCTGAAGCCGAAGAGATTGATGTTGAGCTCAATATGAATGATGTGCGAGTAGATGTTTTTCGCTCATCGGGTCCTGGTGGGCAATCTGTTAATACGACTGATTCAGCTGTTCGCTTAACGCATGTGCCGACTGGCATCGTCGTGTCCTGTCAGAACGAAAAGAGCCAGTTACAAAACAAAGAGTCGGCACTGCGTATTTTGCGTGCGCGCCT
Organism: Candidatus Planktophila sp.; assembly: GCA_964200985.1. Classification (GTDB taxonomy): domain Bacteria; phylum Actinomycetota; class Actinomycetes; order Nanopelagicales; family Nanopelagicaceae; genus Planktophila. The sequence goes on along the minus strand of CAXNCU010000033.1, from coordinate 5,716 downwards.
ATTGGCAGCAGCGCAAGAGGCGCAAGAGGCTGCGGCATCGGCCGAGCGCAAGAGCCAAGTGCGCACGGTAGATAGATCTGAGCGGATTCGAACATATAACTATCCAGAAAATCGCATTAGCGATCACCGTGTAAATTACAAATCTAATAACTTAGATGCCGTACTAAATGGAGATCTTGATGACATGATTCAAGCTCTTATCGATGCCGATAAGGCCGCCCGATTATCTAATACGAAGTAAATCTCTATGGAAATCAAAGTATTGCTGCGTGAGGCGAAATCACAGTTAGCACAATCTGGAATTTCCGAAGTCGATGCCGAGCACTTATTGGCTCATGTACTTGGAATTTCTCGAATGGATCTTCATAACTCTGTTTTAGTTGAAACGACTTTAGCTTCATTTGGTGACTTCGATATTGTTGAAGAACAGTTCTATGCAATGCTTGATCGTCGAATCAATCATGAACCTCTTCAGTATGTGACAGGCCGTGCGCCTTTTCGCTATTTAGAGATTGAAGTTGGTCCCGGTGTTTTGGTACCAAGACCTGAATCAGAGCTCCTTGTAGATGCGGTCTTAACTCACATCAAGAATTTGCCAGCGCCTGTCAGTGTCATTGATTTAGGAGCAGGCTCTGGTGCACTTGCCTTAGCAATTGCAACTGAGGCGCCCAACACCCGTGTCATAGCAGTTGAAAACTCCCCTGAGGCGATTTTCTGGCTCAAGAAGAATGTATCTGTCATTGCCGAAAATGTGCGGGTAGTCGAAGGCGATGTCGCCGTCGTATTACCCGGAGTTAAATGCGACGTTGTTATCGCTAATCCTCCATACATTCCAGATGGGCAACCATTGCCCCGCGATGTCGCCGGCTTTGAGCCACATGCGGCCTTATTTGGCGGAGCAAGCGGAATGGAGCTGCCAACTGTATTTATCATCGCCGCAGCCAGGTTTTTAAAGCCTGCCGGAGTCCTAGTAATCGAGCATTCTGAGGAACAAGGTGTGGCTATCGCTAGCACATTAGCCCTAGATTTCGAGTGCATTACACTCCATGATGACCTTCTTGGTCGTCCACGTTGGACGAGTGCGGTGCGGAGATAACTATGGGCAAAGAAGTTGATTTAAAGAAGGGCGAACTTTCGCGTCACGTAAAAAAAGCCGCTAAAGCCATTGCCGACGGGTACATCATCGCCATTCCTATGGAGCACAGTTATGCATTTGCCTGCGATGCTTTTAAGCACGATGCAGTGCGCGCGATGCATGTATTGCGCGATGACCCACTATTTACCTCAGCTCAAGTGATGGTTGCAAATGCTAAGACAGCAAAGGGAGTGGTTCGTGAAATTACTCCAGAGATTGCAGCCCTTATGAAAAATTTCTGGCCAGGAATGCTGTCAATGAATCTTCGCCCACAAACAGGTTTGAGTTGGGATCTAGGAGACGCAAATCAGCTAGATCAAGTGAGCATTCGGGTTCCAAAGAGCAAGTTTGCAAAAGCACTTCTTGCACAGACGGGACCATTAGCCGTTGGTAGCGCCGCACGACGCGGCCGTTCAATCCCTAAAGCGTTGAGCGATATCTTTGTATTAGATTCGGATCTAGCGGCTCAGTTTAATTATGGAAAACTTCGCAATGGCCCAGTAACGACGGTGATTGAGGCCGACGAAACTGGCGTCAGAGTGCTTCGAATCGGGGCAATCTCATTAGAGCAGATTCAAAGCATCGTCCCAGCAGCTACTGCACTATAAGATTGCGACATGTCTACTTTCTATGGCCCTGATTTTGAAGCTTTAACTAAGCAAGATCCAGAAATCGCTGCAGTTTTATTATCTGAACTCAAACGGCAGCAAACTAATTTGCAGCTCATCGCATCGGAAAACTTCACATCTCGTGCAGTTTTGGCGACAATGGGATCGACGTTATCTAATAAATATGCCGAGGGCTATCCGGGAAAGCGTTACTACGGCGGATGCGAAGAGGTCGATAAGGCCGAATACCTTGCCATCGATCGTGCAAAGAGTTTGTTTGGCGCCGACCATGCAAATGTGCAGCCTCACTCAGGGGCATCTGCAAACGTGGCTGTTTATCAAGCTTTTACTAAGCCGGGAGATACAGTCCTTGCGATGTCGCTGCCACATGGTGGTCACTTAACACATGGTTCGGCAGTTAATTTCTCGGGCAAATGGTTTAACGTTGAGTCATATGGCGTCCGTGCCGATAACGAGCTCATTGATTACGACGAACTCCGCGATAAAGCTGTTGCAACTCGCCCCAAAATGATTTGCTCGGGAGCAACTGCATATCCATCATTGATCGACTTTGAAAAAATTCGCGCAATCTGCGATGAAGTCGGCGCAATAATGTGGGTAGATGCTGCACACTTCATCGGACTAGTTGCCGGCAAAGCGATTCCATCTCCGGTGCCATTTGCTGACGTTGTCTCATTTACAACTCATAAAGTACTGCGCGGACCGCGCGGTGGAATGATTTTGACAAAGGCCGAGCACGCTAACGCCATTGACAAGGCGGTATTTCCTGGAATGCAGGGCGGACCAATCATGTCGGCAGTTGCCGGAAAAGCTGTTGCCCTCGCCGAGTGCGCAACTCCTGGATACCAAAAATATGCCAAAGATGTAATTATCAACGCAAAGGCGTTGGCTGCAGCCCTTGAAGGCGAAGGCATGCGTGCAGTATCTGGTGGAACGCAGACGCACCTTGCTTTAATGGATATTCGAAGCATGGGAGTCACTGGCAAAGTAGCCGATGAGCGCTGTGGTGCAGCGGGAATCGTAATGAATAAGAACTCAATTCCTTATGATCCAGAAAAGCCGGGAGTTACAAGTGGCATTCGTGTTGGAACTCCAGCTACAACAACTCAAGGTATGGGAGTTCCCGAAATGAAGCAGATTGCATCATTAATCGCTCGCGCAATTGCCAGCGATGATGGCGCAGTTCATGCCTCGATCAAAACCGAGGTACATGAACTCACCGCGCGTTTTCCTATTTATCAGGCGTAATTGATTTCATGCGCGAGTACTTAGTCACTCTGCTTATTTCAGCAGCATTGTGTTATTTGATTACTCCTTTAGTTCGTGCCCAAGCGATTCGATTTGGAGCAGTTGCTCAAATTCGTGGTCGCGATATTCACACGACTCCTACTGCACGCTGGGGTGGAGTAGCGATGTGGATGGCGATGTCCATAACCTTCATGATCGTAAATCACCTCCCACTCGTTGGTAAATCCTTTGGTCACGAGTCACAAGGGATATTTCTAGCCGCGACCGTCATAGTTTTGCTGGGCATGGCCGATGATCGTTTCCAATTAGATGCACTCACCAAACTTGCCGGACAAGTCTTCGTTGCCAGTATTTTGTTGTTATATGGAGTTCAAATCTTATGGATACCTATCAACGGCGTGATCACTTTGCCACCGAGTATCGGTCAGTTAGTCACTGTGTTAATTGTTGTCATAACGATTAATGCCGTTAACTTCATCGATGGAATGGATGGTCTGGCCGCTGGAATTGTCGCTATAGCCGGCATTGCTTTTTTTGCTTTTGCTTATCTTTTGGCAGTCGACTTTGGATTTAGTCGTGCAGGTGCACCATCGCTCATTACAGCTGTGCTAGTTGGAATATGCATCGGGTTCTTGCCCCACAATGCACACCCTGCGCGAATATTTATGGGTGATAGTGGCTCTATGTTGCTGGGACTCCTATTGGCATCGGCTGCAATTACCTTGACGGGGCAAGTTGACCCCAATGCAATCTCTGCTGAATCAGCAGGGCCGACACTTTTACCGTTGCTATTACCTTTTGCGGTACTAGCGATCCCACTGGCCGATTTATTATTGGCTGTGGCTCGTCGAGTTAAAGCTGGCAAATCTCCTTTTGCTCCAGATAATGAACATTTGCATCATCGATTGCTCAGTGCTGGCAACTCGCAGTTAAAGACGGCATTCATTCTCTACCTATGGACTGCAACGATTGCTTTTCCAGTGACCGTCTTGGCCTTTGCTCCTTGGTGGGTCGCATTAATTACTGCAATAGTTTTGGTTGCCATTACCGTGGTGGTCTCTAAAGTTGGCAAGAAGGCTCTCGTATGAGCAGCAACGAATCGCGACTACTACGCGGGGCATTTACTCCAACTTTAGTAGTGGGAATCTTGGCGATTGCGATCTCATTTTTCGTTAAGGGCTTGAGCGGTTTTTATGGCGCACTTCTTGCCCAGTTCGTAGTAGTTATCTACTTTATTATCCACATAGCGGTCTCACGTTTAACGCGAAATTTGGATCCGATTTCGACGATGGCCATGGCGCTTTTTTCCTACTTTGCAAAGCTATTTGCTCTGGGGCTCTTGCTGTGGGCCTTAGCTAAATACACCGATCGGTCCACTATTAATCGAACAACCTTTGCAATCACAGCGGTTTTACTGACTATCGCCTGGCTTTGGGGGGAGATTGCTAGTTTCATGAAACTTCGCCTACATTTACCCCTCCCCGATAAGAAATCCTAAGGAGCGGCCATGGCAAAACGTGAAGAGAGTGCGATGTGGTCCATATTTGGATACCTGCTCTCAGGACTGCTTTTCTGGGGCGGGGTTGGATTTGGACTCGACCACTGGCTTAACAAGAGCTTTTTCACACTTATCGGTCTCTTGGTCGGCATCAGTGGGGCGATTTATCTGGTCTGGTTGCGCTTCGGGCGAGAGTGAGCAGCCCCACTTCTCAGTTTAGGGCCTACGATTTCTCAACCTGGGGGGCTCTGCCATAGGGTTGCCTCGTCTTAACTTCCCCGTTATAGCCAGGATTTTCAAACCTTGAAGGAGTTATGCGTGCGCGAGTTACTGCGTTCTGGCACAGGTGGCGAGTTCGTCCCGCCAAGCAGTTCCGACTTCGAGCTTCCACCAATATTTGGTGACAATGCATATACAACTAAACCAATATTTTTAGTTTTTCTTTCAGTAATTCTCATTTCAGTGTTTTTTATTCTTGCATCTCGTAAAGCCGCAGTCGTCCCTTCAAAGTTACAGTTCGCGGGAGAATCCGTTTATAGCTTTGTGCGAAACGACTTAGCTAAAGATGTTATTGGTCATGATTTTCTTCGCTTTGTACCTTATCTCTTTACGCTCTTCACTTTCATTTTAGTTAATAACTTATTCGGAATCATTCCGCTATTGCAGTTCCCCTCGATGTCACGCGTTTCATTCCCTTATGTCCTAGCGCTAACAATCTATTTAGTGTTCCACTACGTTGGAATTCGCAAGCAGGGCGCGATTAAATACTTCAAAGAAATTATGTTTATGCCAGGAGTTCCAAAGGCTGCCTACATTCTCATAACACCGCTTGAAATTCTTACATTCTTTGTCGTGCGTCCATTGACGCTTGCGCTTCGTCTCTTTGCAAATATGTTTGCGGGCCACTTGTTGTTGCTCGTATTTATCTTGGGTGGAGAACATCTACTTCAAGGTGTAATTGGTTTGAAGTTGATCAGCCCATTTGCCTTCGGTATCGGCATTGTGTTGACCTTCTTTGAATTCATGGTCCAATGCCTGCAGGCGTACATCTTTACCTTGCTCGCAGCTCTCTACATCGCCGGCGCCCTTGCCGACGAGCACTAATAGGAAATAAGGAGAAAAAAATGGAAGGCACACTCAACCTGGTTGGTTTTGGCCTCGCAGCAATCGGTCCCGGAATCGCAACTGGTCTCATCTTCGCCGCAT
>CAXNCU010000032.1:0-11092 GCA_964200985.1 Candidatus Planktophila sp. | reverse complement strand
ACGGTAATTGTTGGTTTTCAAACCAATCCTCACATCGATGCGCTCGAGCGAGCTCAAGAGTGCGCGACGCTTATCCTTGACACAGTGCGTGGTCTCATCAAACCGGTTATGGCTTTCACGCAAATCCCCGCGGTCATCAACATTCTGCGGCAGTCCACTTTAGAAGAACCGATGGTGGCGATTATGGATCATGCACTACGCGCACTTAATAAAAAGGGAGTTCTCAGTGTTAGCGTTTTTGAAGGCTATCCATATGCCGATGTAGAAGCTATGGGTATGTCGTGCCTGACTATCAGCGATGACAACTACGAATTAGCCAAGGCGATAAACGAAGAGATTGCTAATCAGATCTGGTCTCAAAGATCGCAGTTCCAAGGCTATGCCTGCACGGCAGCCGAGGCGGTAGTGCAGACATGCAAGGATGGACGACCAAATGTACTTCTCGATGTTGGAGATAACATCGGCGGAGGCGGGCCGGCCGATTCGACCTTTCTTTTAACTGCCGCCCTTGAAGCTAAAATCAATGGATTCCTCATGATCTTGCATGATCCGCAGGCCGTTGAACTGTGTATTGCAGGGGGCCTTGGCGCAAAGCTCAATCTGCATGTGGGAGCAAAGAAGGATCAACGTCACGGACAACCAGTCTCGGTGCATGGGGTCGTAACTTTTATTTCTGATGGAAAATATGAAGAGCCAACGCCCGTCCATGGTGGATATCGATTCTTCGATTCTGGTCCAACGGTAGTTCTAGAACTGCCTAATGACCTCTTATTAATTCTGACTTCGAAAATTGCCCTTCCTATTACTCTCGAACAGATTCGATCCCTGGGAATACGACCAGAAGATAGACGCGTCATCGTTGCAAAAGGCACGATCTCACCGCAAGCTGCATATCGTCCTATCGCAGGTAATGTAATTCTGGTCAACACCCCGGGCGATACAAGTTCTGACCTAGAAAGCTTTGCATATATACGCCGACGGCGACCCCTACATCCATTCGAGGTATTACCTTAGGATTATTAGAAGTTTTCGCAAGAGCGCTTGAGACCCAATCACAACAGGAGGCAATGAATGAAGATCACCAAGATTGACACGATTCAAGTTGAGAGCTTTCCCTACCTGATTTTTGTGCAAGTTCATACGGACACGGGTTTGATTGGAGCCAGCGACACTTACTACGCTACCGATGCAATTCGCGGATACATCCACCAATGGGCTGCGCCTCTACTGCTAGGCAAAGATCCCTTCCACATTGAACGACATTGGCACACTCTTTATGCACGCAACTCTGCTCGGTGGGGTGGAACCGGTGGCGTTGAGGTGCGCGCATTATCGGCACTCGATTGCGCACTCTGGGATATTTTGGGTCAGGCTTTGGGAGTACCTATCTATCAACTCTTAGGTGGACTTGCACACGACACCATCCCCACATACAACACATGCGGCGGGCCCATGTATGGACGGTTGGGATCGCGAGAAGGAGATGGACCAGATCCACTTGATGATTTATGGGCTGCAGTTAATGAACCAGAACGTTTAGCAGAAGATCTGCTCTCTGAAGGTTATACGGCGATGAAGATATGGCCATTTGATCGATACAGTCTTCAAGGCACCGGGCAGCACATCTCCGCGGCTGAAATCGAAGAGGGTCTCGAACCAATTCGTCGCATTCGCGCAGCTGTCGGAAGCAAGATAGACATCATGATTGAGGGGCATGGCTATTGGGATCTGACGACGGCAAAGAAAATTGCTCGCGCCCTAGAGCCATACCAGATCGCCTGGCTTGAAGACTTTGTTTTGGCGCACGATATCGATGCAATCGCTGAGCTCAAAAAATCGACAACAATTCCGATTCTCGCCAGCGAGATGTTGGTTAACAAATACCAATATCGACAACTCATGGAGCGTCGAGCCGCTGACATCATCATGGTCGATCCAACATGGGTTGGCGGAATAACAGAGTCACGAAAACTAACAGCACTTGCTGAAAGCTTTGGCCTACCCGTTGCTATGCACGATTGCACTGGACCATTCACTCTGATGGCAGGGCTACATCTTTCACTCAGTGCGCCTAACGCTATCTATCAGGAATCAGTACGCGCATATATACGTACCTGGTACTCGGAGTTGGTTCCTCATAGCGTTGAGATTGTCAATGGCCACATTCTTCCTCCCACCGGGACTGGAATCGGCACTTACCTACTGCCTCAAGTTTTTGAGCGTCCAGACGCTACCGTTCTTTCGACTTCAATCTAAGTTCCTCAGGATAAGAATCGACTAGGACAACCTATTTCGTTTTATTCCACGGGATTTTCTTAGCAGAAAATCCACCATCAATCGTGAGAATCTCACCAGTGATAAAACTTGCATCATCAGAGAGTAAAAACTTGACCCCGGAAGCGATCTCATCGGGATCACTAAATCTTTTCATTGCATGCATATCAATGAGCGAAGGATCCAAAAACCCTGCCGCCTGAGCATTAGCGACAAGCGGAGTATTTACATAGCCAGGGGCGACGGCATTTACGCGAATTCCAAACTCAGCCCACTCTATGGCTAACGTTCGAGTCAAGGCATTGATACCCGCTTTTGCAACGGCATATGGAAGTCTTCGCGGCCATGCAAAACTGTGTGCTACCGAAGAGAAATTTACTATCGCACCACTTTGTTCTCGGCTAACTAAACTCCGTCCAAAGGCCTGATTCATGTAGAAGTGTCCATCTAGATGGCAATCGAGTACCTCCCTCCACTGCTCAGGAGTCATCTCCAAACTCGAGTGATTTGTACTGTTACCCGCACATACCACTAAGCCAGAGAGCTTTCCAGACCAGCTTACGGCCGTCTCGACAACCACTGCCGCACCTGCGGCCGATGTAATATCGGCCTCACAAAATATTATGCGATCTTGTCCAAATTCGGTCTGAACATCTTTTAACTCACCTATACGCAAATCGGCGGCAACAATTCTTACATCTGGCCAATCGTTAAGCAGTCGCCGAGTAGTGGCAAGACCTATTCCACTGCCCGCACCGGCAATAATTACCGTTGAATGCCCACCATTTGGATCACTCATTATGAAACCCAGAGGGTTGCCTCAAACTCGACACAAAGCTCTGGCAACATTAATTTGCTAACTTCTAAAAATGTCGCTGCAGGAAGAATGGATCCGAATACTTCATGATGGGCCTTTGCAACCGCTGGCCAATCCTCAATATTGGTTAGAAAAACCCTGGTGCTCATCGTGTCTTCAAAAGTTGCGCCTAACTGTTCAATAGCGCCCTTGACTTCATCAAGAATATATTTCAACTGTCCATAAGCATCATTAGGGTGCATGACACGTCCATCAAGGGTTGTAGAACTCGTTCCACTTACTGTAATTAGATTATCTCTTCGCATTGCACGAGAGTATCCAACAATGGGTGCCCACTGGCGATTGCCATCAACACGGCCGACTTTACTCATCTACTTCTCCCTCTATTGTAAGTGTGATTTGAACTTTAGAAACTTTCGCAAATAACGATATTCGAACCAGTCTTAATCTCATCGCCCTCTTTAAAGAGCAACTCTACAATCTTGCCGGCAATGGGTGAGGGGACTTCTACCGTAGCCTTATCAGTCTCGACCTCCATAAGTGATTCGCCAACTGCGATCTCATCGCCCACCGATTTATTCCACGAGACGAGATATACCTCATCAACTGTGTCACCGACGCGAGGCATCTTTACAGTCTGTCTCATGCCTGCAAAGCCTTTGGAGGTGTCCAAATATTTTCAAACATTGCAGCTAGTGCGGGTTCCGGGGCTGCATTACAGGTTGCGATAACCTCTTGAATTATTCGCTTCATATCGCTCTTTATACTCGCAATATTTTCTAATGTCAGAACTCCACGAGCAACCAAGGAATCTTCTGTAACCTTAATGGGGTCACGCTTTCGCCATTCTTCTAGCTCACCCTCTGGTCGGTATAGGCCCTGATCTGCGCGCGAATGACCGGCAAATCGATAAGTCTTTGCCTCAATTAGCGTTGGTCCTCCACCGCTTCTTGCCCGTTCAACGGCCTCTTTTACTCCCTTTCGTACAGCTTCTACATCCATGCCATCTAGTGCAAAGTGCGGCATCTTATAACTCTCGGCACGCATATGGAGATCCTCTATGGGAGTCGTTACTTCTATCCGACTGTATTCGCCATAGACATTGTTGTCACAGATAAAGACAACTGGTAATTTCCAAATCGATGCCAGATTTAAACCTTCATGAAATGCACCGATATTTGTTGTTCCATCACCAAAGACTGAGACTCCAACGTTATCGACTCCTTGAGTTTGGAATGCCAGAGCCGTTCCTGCAGCTATCGGTATTCCAGCTCCAACAATTGTTGAGGTGGGAAGAAGACCAAGGCTCATGTCACACATGTGCATCGAACCTCCGACACCTCCGCAACAACCAATTGCCTTACCCATTACTTCTCCAAGAACCACTTCCGGAGTTAATCCAAGTGCTAAGGCGATCCCATGACCGCGATACGTTGCAAGAACTGTGTCGGTAGGGCGAAGTATCGACGCTAATCCAACGGCAAGCGCTTCCTGCCCTTGACAGAGGTGTGTAGTTCCCCGAACTTCACCGGCTGCAAAAAGTTCGAATACCTGCTCTTCAACTTCACGAATCTCCACCATACGTTCGTAGCGGGCAATTTCATTTTCTTGTACATCTACACGACGTTGCATTGACGTATTCATTATTTTAAACCCTCCAAACTCCACCAGGTTTTGGGGTTTTCACCGGTTTTAATCGCATGTGCCAACTGGCGGGCAATGTCCTCGGCTGTGGGAATAAAACGAGCCTCTAATGCACCGTTGAATGGAACTGGTACATCGGGAGTTGTAATTCGAAAAGGCGCACCTTTGAGCTGATTAAAGAGTTGGGCAGTTACCGTCGCAACAATTTCTGAGCCCCAGCCACCACTCTCTGGTGCCTCTTCAACAACGACTAAGCGGCCGGTTTTCTTAACAGATTCGAGAACCGCTTGGCGATCCCATGGAACAATTGTTGCCAAATCAATTAACTCTGCATCGATACCAGATGCTTCAATAGCGCTTCTACAAATATTTACCATCTGGCCAAGTGTGACAACAGTGATGGCACTCCCCCGTCGCAATAATCGTGCGGCTCCGATTTCAATTTTTAAACCGGTATCTACTTCACCACGTTCGGCGTAAAGAGCTCGTGGTTCTAAGACCATGACGGGGTCGGGGTCCTGAATCGCCGCCCGTATCAAACTGTAAGCAGACTGTGCATCACTTGGACAAACGACTTTTAATCCAGGAGTTGCAGCGACCCAGTTCACGAGAGTTTGTGAATGCTGGCTTCCAAAACCTACCCCTGCACCAGAGGATGCACGGACAACCATAGGAACGGAGAGTGTGCCATTACTTAAGTAACGCATCTTCGCTGCCTCTGTTACTAATTGATCCAAAGCAACACCAAGAAACTCCATAAACATAATCTCAACAACTGGTTTCATTCCCATTATGGCAGCGCCAACTGCGGCACCCGTGAATGCCATTTCAGAGATTGGTGTATCGCGCACGCGCAATGGGCCAAATTCTGTTAGCAAACCTTCAGAGGTTTTAAAGGGTCCTTCTGCAGCTGCAACATCCTCACCAAAGATCATCACGGATGAATCTGCGCGCATCTCATCGGCAAGGGCAGTAGAAATTGCCTGTCGAACCCTCATTACCGCCATGACACCCCTTCAATACTATTTTTACACTGTCCAATGTTGGCAATGTTAACGATAAATCTTTACGACCAATATAGTTTGGCAAGAAATTGATCTTGGCACATCCAAACTTTTCTCACAATGCGGACTTAAAATGTATGCAAAGAGATTCAATCACGCCTTCGTAATTGGCTCTTCGAATCCTCTCGAAGGCAACCAACGCGATTCACTTCCGGCGGGTGAATACATCCACCATGATAAATAAATATCATCGCCCGTTACCTCTGTTCTGTGGCGCGCCATAGGTGGTGTATAAATTACCGAACCGGGTCCCACCTCAAAAGGAACGTCATCGATATAGATAGTTCCAGTACCTGCTAGCACCGTCGCGATCTCTTCAGCAGGATGAGAATGTTCTTCAGTACTTAACCCTGGTGGTATCGCACTGAGTCCAATTGCAACATCATGTGATGTGCCATTATCTGGCGTTGCCAAAACGACCACTATTCGACCATTTAGAAAGCGACCATTTGGATGGCTGCCACGAGCAAGTGCCTCTTTCATCTCCTTCTTCATCTCTTCAAGATTAAAGATGATAGGCGCAGATCCTGGATTTAATACCATGCGTCACCAATGTCTCGGTCGAAGGGCCATAGAGGTCGTCTAGGTTTCGTGAACGGCAATTTTGGAAGTCGACTATCGGCTGGCCCAGGTGAAGCAAAATCTATGCACTTGAAAGCCAACGGTTCGTAATACGCTCTATAGCCACCTGCAGATTTTACTTGAGCTATTTTTGCCGTTGTAAAATCGAGACCAACACGTAAATACAATTGAAAGTCCAACATAAATGCGGGCTTAGAAGTTATAACAATGTAAATATTTCCAACTTTTAGAACTGCAGTGGGTCCCGCGTTAAAAATCTTTGATGGATATTTGGACTGATAAACGCCATCACACAGTGTGACAACAGTGCCAGTGATATGTACTGGCGTGAAAAACCTGGGTGATAACGTACCGCCAATATCGGCTGAAACACTTCCCCCAACTGTTGCGTCAAAACACTTCGAAGCTACATCGGCATCTGTGATTGTCATATACACGACGTCATCTATTGGATTCTCCAACAAATATTTCAGAAGGTAGTTACTGTCACCTGTACTTCCAGCTGAAGTACTGTCGCTGCCTTCAGAGAGAATGTATGGACGTTGACTAGGCTCACTTGCCCGAACCTCTTCAACGGCATCGCTTACTTTCTCTTTGGTAAAGAGCACTCGCTCCCGTCGATCCCACATCATTTGCGCTAACTCATCTGCCAGAATTTGACCCTGCTGTGGATCGTTTTCGGTAACAACTAAGGCTGACCAACCCAACTCTTCAACATCTAGCCAAGGCTGAGTGAGGTAAACAGTTGCATCCAAAACTCCGGGCAATTTTTCTATTTCATGAAGTCGATCTAGGACCTCTCGCATTGGCCCAAATGTTGTGTCATGACCCTCAGCAGATGCCATCAACTTAACTTTGCGATAGCTCAAGACGACAGACTTAGGCTTTTTCAAAGCTGCAACCATTAGGCGCATAGCCCTCGCCCCTGTTTCATAGATATCTATATGAGGACAGGTTTGATATCCAGCAATAAGGGATGTTCCTTCTGCCATCTTCTTAGTGAAGTGTGCATGGAGATCGCAGCTAACTGCAATGGGAAAATCGGGGCCTACCATCGCTCGTAGCGTTTGAATCAAATCACCTTCGACATCTTCAACTGTTTCGGTCGTCATAGCTCCATGAAGTCTCAAATAAACGCCATCAACGGAGCCTAAAACTTTTGATAAATCCGTGAACAGTTTCTCTTTGAGGTAGAAATAGGTTGCATCACTTACAGTCGGCCCGCACCCTCCGTCGGCTGCAAAAACGGGGACTAATTCAATTCCAAATTCCTCTGCAACTGCCGCTGCCCCTGCAATTTCATCTTTCCCAAGTCCTGCACGTAAAACTTCTTCTCCCTCGGCGATGAGGTATCGCTCGAATGCATCTAGCCCTGATAACCCGGGTGAAAAACTATTGCTTTCAAAGGTAATTCCCGCAACAGCTACTCTCTTACCTTTAACTTGGCTCATATCTGAATTGGCCTTTAAATGCCGGCTTTTAGAACATCGCGAACAGTGCTTAAAGTCTTATCAATGTCGGTGTTCTTGTGCGCTGAGGATAGAAACCATGTCCCCCGCGGCAAAATTCTGATTCCTCTAGTGAGAAGTTCAAAAGCAAAATTCGCATATCGCTCGCGATTTGCCTTAATTGCAGATCGGTAGTCAGTTGGTCCGTGCAGATCGAATCGGACATTAAAGACGGCTGGGTAGCCAACGATTTCATGATCAACGCCGGCCTTTGAAAACTCCTTTCGCAGCCCTTCCATCAGTGCTGCACCAGTTGCGTCGATAGTTTTATGTGGCTCACCACTTTTAATAACTTCTAAAGTCGCTAATGTGGCAGCCATAGAGACAGACTGGGTGTTGTAAGTTCCGCCATGCATTACATGACCATCTCCAATGAGATCCATGAACTCTCGTTTTCCAACAATTGCAGCTACTGCAAAACCATTAGCCAATGCTTTCCCGAGGATTGTTAAGTCAGGCGTGACTCCCAGACGCGCTTGCGCTCCTCCGGCAGAGACCCGAAAGCCAGTGATAACTTCATCAAAAATTAACACGGTTCCATATTTAGTACACAGTTCACGAACTCGTTCCAAGTATCCAGAAAGTGGCAAAATTCCACCAGAATTAAACATGATTGGTTCCATAATTATTCCGGCTATATCACCGCGCTTAAGCTGTGCTTCTATGACATCGATGTTATTCCACGGTAGAACAACGAGATTCTCGCCGGTCTCCTGACCTTGCGTTCCAGCTGTCGGAATAGGTGCCAACGCATCTCCTGCCGCAGCGATATCTGGGGCTACGCTCCAGTACACATTGTCGAACCAACCGTGATAGTGGCCTTCAAATTTAATAATCTTCCAACGCTTTGTGGCGGCCCGAGCAGTTCTTAAGGCAACCTGCACTGCCTCCGATCCTGAAGAGGCGAAACGAACTAGGTCAGCGCCCGGAACTAATTCGGTAACTAGACGGGCGGCCGAATACTCCAACTGGGTCTGGCCTGCCACAAGTAAACTAACATCCAACTGGTGCTTAGCGGCCTCTATTACTCGGGCAGGACTGTGACCGAGCAGCATTGGGCCCATGCCTAAGACATAGTCCGTCAAGGAATTTCCATCGATATCGACGAGCGTGCAGCCGTGGGCAGAGGTGAAAACGAGAGGGTTAGGACGAGTTCCCGTTCTGTAGCCGCTATTTACTCCGCCAGCAACGTAAGCGGCACCCTCTTGCACTGTCTTTTGAGAGCCACTAAAGTCCATATATACGCTCCTATCGTTTCCGCATTGCGGAAAAAAAACCTAGATATTGAAATCTAATGGCAGACTTCTAAGTGCGCAATCTTTAATACGGATAGTGGAATTTCCGGGCAAATACACTGATGAAAGGTTGTTGATGAAAATGCCGAATAAACATGATGAAGTGAACGTTCTGATCAAGTCTATGAATCTCTTAGTAAGCCTTGCAGAAGCTCCGTTGTCAGTCGTCGAGCTTTCCGAGCGAACAGGTGTTAGTAAGCCAACGGTCTATCGAATTCTCCACACTCTCGAATCCGGCGGGTTCGTAGTTAGAGAGGCAAAATATCGCAAATATGTTCTCGGTCCCGCCCTCATTGGACTTGGCCGTGCAACGTGGAACTCTGGAGAACTAATCTCGCACGTGCGTCCCTCACTTCGCGAACTGCGCGAGAAATATAATGAGACTGTAAATTTAGGTGTTTTAAGCCATGGAAAAGTTATTTATTTGGACACTTTAGAATCTGCGCAAAAACTCCGCGTAACGGTACCGATGACCATTAAAAATAACTGTCACACAACGGCATTAGGAAAAACTATTCTTGCGGCAATGCCCGAAGAATCGGCTATGAAAATAATTAATGAAGTATATGAAGAATTGGGAACCCAAAGTACTTTTCAACCACAGGATGAGTTTATCTCCACGATTAGAACCAGTAGAGCTATGGGCTATGCCATTGACAATGGAGATGACGCAGTTGGATACAGGTGCATTGCTGCACCAATATTAAACTCTAGAGGCGAACCAATTGCCGCTATCAGCATTTCCGCTCCGACCTCGCGTATGAGACCAGATAAGTTCGAGCAGATCGGCAAAGATTTGATCTCCGTATGTTCGGTCTTAAAGAAGAAAATCCCAGCTCGCTTCTGAACTAATACGACATAAAAAAACCAATTACGCTAGATATCGACTGAAAAGTCAGTAGTGACTGCCCACTAAAAGAGAATAGGGAAAGAATTGAAAGATTTAACCATAACGCGAATTGAAACCGAAGCGATACGAGTTCCATTAAAGCGCGTTTACCGCGGGAGCCACTACAAAATGACTCATCGTTCCACGATTATCACCCGCATACATACCGCAAGTGGTTTGATTGGTGAGGCCTATGCAGGAGATGAAGATGCGGGACTTTTAGATATTGAAAATATTATTCATGACGAACTTGCACCATTGCTTATCGGTCAAGATGGATCGGCTATTGAGAAGTGCTGGGAGTTAACTCGGCCTGCGACTTGGGACATCTTGCGAGATCGCAGATTAGGACTTGTTGCCTGCGCCTCAATAGATGTAACCCTTTGGGACCTTTTCGGGCGCGCACTTGAGACACCGCTGTGGAAGCTATGGGGAGGTTATCGCTCAAGCGTTCCAGTCATAACAATCGGTGGTTACTACGGAAGCAATCTTTCAATCAAAGAAGAGGTCGAATATCTACTTGCAGAAGAGTTTGCAGGCATGAAATTCAAAATTGGTGGAATGACTCCCGAAGAAGATGCCAAGCGATTTAAAGAGGCACGCAAAGTCGGAGGAGATAATTTCCGAATCGCCGTGGATGCAAATCAGGGCTACACGCCAGCGCAAGCCATTAAATTTTCCAAGTTGGTAGAAGATGACAACTTGCTCTGGTTTGAGGAGCCATGTGAATGGCAGAACGATCGGCGCGGAATGCGCGATGTGCGATATGTGGGCAGTGTGCCAGTCTGTGCTGGTCAGAGTGAGTTCTCTGCAGCTGGTTGCCGCGATTTGATGGAAACCGGATCTATTGATTTCTGTAACTTTGATTCTTCATGGTCAGGCGGTCCTACCGAGTGGCGAAGAGTTGCTGGTATGGCAACTGTGTATGACGTGAAGATGGCACATCATGAAGAGCCACAAGTTGCTTCGCATTTACTTGCATCAATTCCACATGGAACCTACTTAGAATATTTTCATCC
>CAXNCU010000031.1:0-11216 GCA_964200985.1 Candidatus Planktophila sp. | reverse complement strand
CAAGTTGGATGAATTGGTTTCTAAGCGTTATGGTTTTGACGAGATCAATGAGGCACATCGTGCTCTAGCAGCTGGAGAGAGTGCACGCACTATCGTTGTTTTCTAACTCCATCGTCGGCTAGCCGGCAGTGTCGCTATGCGATACTGGTATTGATCGTTCGGCTTGATCTAATTAAATCAAGGGCAAGCGTTATAAGCGCTAACCAGATAGCAAGAAAGCCGATCCAGCGGGCTGTTGGCATATCTTCATGTCGCACCCACACTCCGATACAAAAAGTTAATGTTGGGGTGATGTATTGCAGCAAACCAATTACTGTCAGCGGCAGGCGGGTAGTTGCACCATTGAATAATAGGAGCGGGATTGCTGTGATGGCACCAGCACTGATTAGAAGAATTGTAATTCCGATGCCATGGCCGAACTGACCAGTTCCTTTATTGCCAATATAAAGTAAGTAAAGTAGGTATGGAACACTAGAAATTGCCGTTTCAATAGCCAAGCCATCTAGTGCCTTAAGTCCTAACTGTTTCTTAACAAAGCCATAACTTCCCCACGAGATTGCCAATGTCATCGCTATCCAGGGTAAACGACCATAGTTAAAGGTCAATACAAGAACACCTAGTGTTGCAGTTCCTAAAGCAACCCATTGCAGTCTACGCATTTTTTCTTTTAGAACTAAAACACCGATGGCAACTGTTGCCAGAGGATTGATGTAGTAACCAAGGGCAGCTTCAACGACATGGCCATTATTAGTCGCCCAGATATACGCCAGCCAATTAACTGAAACTAAGCCAGAGGACAGGAACAATCTACTTACAATTTTCGGATGCTTCATTGTGGCTAAAGTATTTTTTAGTGAATGCGTAATCGCCAAAATAATTACACAGAAAACTAGGGTCCAAATGGCACGATGAGAGACAATTTCAAGTGCGGAAGCGGGTTTTAATAAGGGCCAATACAGAGGGAAAATACCCCAAAGTATGTAGCCGCTTACTCCGAAGAGTAAACCCGTTTTGTTTTTATTCAATTATCTAAAGTTGGTAAATTGAACTGCAAATTCCCAGCCGCCATCCTTAATCATTGCCATTGTCTCTTGTAGATCATCTCGACTCTTTGATGTGACGCGCAGTTCATCACCTTGAATCTGAGTCTTTATAGATTTTGGACCTTCATCGCGAATGAACTTTGCAATCTTCTTGGCGTTCTCAGTTGAGATACCCTCTTTTAATGGTGCTGCAATCTTATAAATCTTGCCAGACAAGAAAGGCGCGCCCGCATCAAGGTGCTTCAAAGAGACACCACGCTTAATCATTTTGTCCTTAACGACATCGAGTGCAGCCTTTGCTCGCTCTTCAGTATCGGCCTCAATTAGAATCTTTTCACCTTCAAGCTCGATCTTTGAACCAGTATTTTTAAAATCGAATCGTGTATCTATCTCACGAATCGCTTGATTAATGGCATTGTCGAGCTCCATACGGTCGATCTTGGAGGTTACGTCAAAACTGCTATCTGCTGCCACGGTGGGCTCCATTCACTCGTTAAAAGGCGGCCAAATAAAGTGGGTTAGCGCGCCTACGTGCCTAAGGTATCCTTAACCCTCGCACTATCCATAATTGCCGCACTACTTGTTCGACCTTGGCGGGTTGCCCGAGCGGCCAATGGGAGGGGACTGTAAATCCCCCGGCTCTGCCTTCGAAGGTTCAAATCCTTCACCCGCCACCAGTTTGCGTAACGGGGGATTTTTGTAAATCCCCATACCTTCGAAGGTTCAAATCCGTACGCCAAGCCACCAGAAAGTTAATCTACTAAAATATTTCCACACTGTGGAAATCATTCAAAGAATTCTCTGTTGAATCTAAATCCAAGCCAAATTGTCCATGTAAAATTTCACAAAATAAATCTGCTCACCATAGGCGATTGGATGGCTAGATGAATCTACTTGACAGCCTCTATCGTGACTCAACAATGGAAAACCTCTGGTCTTTGGAATCTACGATTTCTTATTGGTTGAAGGTTGAAGCCGAATTAGCTGGCGCTCTCGCAGATGCAGATGTCATTTCTCGCACTGATGCCAATGCAATTAATGAAGTGTGCTCAATTGGCAATATTGATACTGCCCGCTTGATTCGTGAAAGCACAAACGTCGGCTATCCAATCGTTTCATTGATTTCGATGGTGTGTGAATCCCTGACCCCTGAACAAGCTGGAAAAGTTCACTGGGGGGCAACGACACAAGACATTATGGATTCTGCACTTGTGCTTCAAATTCGTGATGCACTCAAACATGTTTTAGAGCTTCAACTGCACTTTGGTAATTCTCTTTCAAATTTGGCCGAGAGACATGCAAAGACAGTGATGGCGGGAAGAACACATGGCAAGCAAGCAACACCCACAACTTTTGGGGCAAAGTGCGCTGTATTTATTGATCAAGTTGTAAGTGATCGTCAGCGCTTATTAAATTCCTACCGCAGCATCAGCAAAGTTTCATTGCACGGTGCAGCGGGAACTTCGTCGGCTCTTTTCCCACACGGGGAAGCCGTCAGGGAAGCCTTAGCAAAAAGGTTAAATCTGGAAAACAAGATCATCCCGTGGCATGTCAATCGAAGTGCAATTATTGAAGTGGCAGATGCATTATCAGCTTGTTTACAAACGCTGATTCGCCTTGCACGTGAAATCATAGATCTTTCTCGGACAGAGATTGCCGAAATTAGCGAGGCAAGCTCCAAGAACAAAGGTGCATCCTCGACGATGCCTCAAAAAGCTAACCCTATTGAATCCGAATCAATTATCGGTTTCGGAATAAGTGGATCTACACATGCGCAGGCGCTTCATCGTGCAGCTGAATCAGCGCATGAAAGATCTGCCGGAGAATGGCAGATTGAGTGGAGAGCTCTTCCGGATATTTTTACTTGTCTGTCATCAGCTTTATCGCTGGCGATTTCAGCAACAAAAAACCTTCAAGTCTTTCCAGATCGTATGCTCAAGAACTGCACGCTAGATGGTGGCTTGTTGCTTGCAGAGGCGGCAATGATGCACCTTGCTCCACGGATGGGTCGGGATCAAGCTCACAAATTACTGTATGAAGTGTGCCTAGATGCTAGAAAGCTAAATGAGAGTTTTGAGCACTCTCTTCGTGTAAATCTTGGTGAGAAATTTGAAGGTTTATTCAAGGATTTTTCTTTTGATCCAGCCAGTCACATAGGCGAGGCTCCGCGAGTAGCGTTGGAAGGAGTACGAATTTGGTCTGTTTCAAAAACAGATTTAATTCCTAACTAATTATATGAGAGTAATTATCGCCGAACTCAAGCAGGAATCAAATACTTTTGCACCTTTAACAACTGTCGAAGATTTTAATGGCTTTCATTTGATATACGGGGATGAGGTTATTGAGAAACTTCATGGAACTAATAGCGAGATAGCCGGATTTCTGAATATCTTAGAGGCCAAGGGTCACGAGGCAATACCGATCATGGCCGCATTTGCAGTCTCTGGAGGTCCGCTTACTTCCGAGGCATACAAGTTTTTAACTGATCATCTATATTCTGGAATCCAATCAGCTGGAAAAATTGATGGAGTTCTTTTAGCGTTGCATGGCGCTATGGTGAGTGTCGGCGAATTAGATGCCGACGGAGCAATTATTGAAAGAGTTAGAGAAATAGTCGGCTCAGATGTGCCCATAATGGTGACGATGGATCTACATGCAAATATCACCAATAAGAAGGTCAAGAATGCAACAACAATTTCAGGTTTTCTCACCTGCCCTCATATTGATCTGATTGAAACGGGTGAACGTGCGGCTCGGATGCTCTGCGGAGTACTCGATGGAACTTCTAATCCGACAATGGCTTGGCAAAAGGTCCCAATGGTTACACCAGCATGTAAGCAGGTTGATTTCAAACCAGGTCCGTATCGAGATTTGTTGCAAGAAAACATCTCCCTAAATTCACACGGAGCCATCGATAGTTCAGCTTTTACTGTTCAGCCTTGGCTAGATATTCCCGAATTGGGTTACGGTGCAGTTGTTATCACTGAAAATGATTCTGCACTTGCTAAAGATTTGGTAAGTCAATTAGCAGAGAAGATGTGGGAGCTACGCAGGGAACTTATAGATATCGCCCTCTTATCGCCTTCTATAGCAATTGAGAGTGCGCTTAAGAAAACTGTTGGCCCGGTGGTTATGAGTGATTTAGCTGATGGAACTGGTGCTGGTTCACCCGGGGATAGTTCTGCAGTTTTAGCTGCTCTCGTTGCGGCTAAACCGAATAAGCGATGCCTAGTAAGTGTGTGCGATCCTGAGGTCGCTGTCTTGGCTGCATCCGTTGGAGTTGGTGCGCAAATTTCAACATCAATCGGAGCAAAGAAGAGTTTTGCATTCAGCTCTGCTACTCAAATAACTGGGAAAGTTCTCCGCAGCGGAGTTGAACATTTTAGATTTACTCAAAAAGGATATAACGGTATGAGAGTTGAAATGGGACTCTGCGCAGTTTTAGAAATTGGTGAGATAAGAGTTCTGGTTACATCGCTACCTGCTTTCACAACTGATCCAGAGTTTTATCGTTGCGTTGGACTCGAACCAACCACCGCACAGATTGTTGTAGTTAAGTCGCATGTGCAATTTCAGGATAGTTATGATGCACTGGCAAGTGAAATTGTTCTTCTAGATACACCAGGTATGAGTTCGGATAACGTTGCACAACTTCCATTCACAAATATAGATCGCCCTCTCTATCCATGGGATCCTGACTTGTTCTTTGATGCGCGTGCAGAGCTATGAGTTTTGAATCTCCGTGGCCTTCTCCAATAGATTTGTGGGCAGACCCTCCTTGGTATATGAGCGGAAAATGTGTAACGGCGTGGTTTGAAACCGATATCGCTCGGGTTAAGAAAATTCTTACCCCTTCCTTTATTCCTAAAGTTGGCCAGAACGGAGTCATTACGAGACTTCGTTTTTACGACCTGAATTTTTCCCCCGTAAATAGTGAGAAATTCTCAAACGAACGGTATTCAGGAAGATTTAAAGAAGCGGTAGTTGCATTTGCCGGTGAGATCGATGGCATAAAAGGTGAGTACTCGGCTTTTATGTGGACCGACAACTTAGTCTACTTTTCTTGGGGAAGAGAAAATTTTGGGTGGCCATTGATGCTATCTGAAATTGAGCTCTCCGGAAATTTTTGGGATTCGTCAACCTTGGGAGAGACAAAGGGGAGAATAAGCGCGGAGTCCGCCACATGGGAACTAACTTGTCAGAATGAAGTATTGGAGACTTTGGCTGTGGGATCAGGAACAAACTGGCTGACGCCACGACGCACTCTTTATCCTCAGCAAAACACTTTCGATAAGAGAGAGCTTTTAGTAGTAAACCCCACGATCCTTGAACCGGGCACTCTTACTTCCCATCAAGGAAAGGTGAATTTTTCAGCAGCGGATAATTCAATCTTTGCTGGATTACAACCAGTTGGTACAACCACTATTCATCAGCACAGTAATTTCTTGTTAAGTGTTGGGCAGGACGTCGAATCTAGACCTGAAAAATAGTAGCTTTAAATATTAGTTAGAAGTCGGCCAACCTCAATGAATTCTTTAGCGCATCACCCAGCCACCGTCGACATTTAATACTTGCCCGGTGACAAAAGAGGATTCTTCGCTAGCCAGAAACATGAAAGCACCCGCCAAGTCTTCAGAGGTGCCTCGTCTTTTGAGCGCTTGAACTCCGTATAAAAACGCGGCAACTTCTTCCTGATTTGGATCTGCTTCAAGCTCCATTTCAGTTCGGATAGCACCTGGCATGACTGAGTTAACACGAATTCCATCTTCACCAAGCTCTCTCGCTAACGCTCGAGTGATTCCGATGATGGCAGCTTTCGATGCTGAATAATGCAAAGCTCCTGTTTGTCCAGTTTCAACCATTACGGAGGTGACGGTAATAATCGATCCCTTAGTTTTCTTCAAATCTTCATATGCCGCTTTGGCAAGTAACCATGTTCCTCGGCTGTTGATATCCTGGAACTGATCCCACTCATCAATAGAAATCTCGTTCCATTTCTTTCTTCCCATAAGCGCGCCATTTGCTACAACGATTGAAATATCTCCGAGTTGTTTCCTTGTCTCCTTGACTAGAATTTCTGGAGTTTCTGGAAGGGATAAATCACCGGGTAAGCAAATTGCTTGAAAACCTTTTCCAGTTAGTTCACTTACTAAGTCCTTTGCTAATTTCTCCATGTGAGGTGTATCCAAATAGCAAATTGCAACAGCTGCGCCTTCGCTTGCATAAAGTCGAGCGACGGCAGCTCCAATTCCTCGGGCACCACCTGTGATTAGAGCAGTCTTTCCTTGTAGGCGTCCAGCTTTCATCCATTTACCCCTTTAGTTGAAAGCGATTCTTTCACGAGTTTCCCCACTTGACCTATGTCAAAGGAAATTTGAGCCGATGTTGTCTTGAATCGAGTCATATCTTTCAATCCGCTTCCGGTAAGAACCACAACCGGTTCATCGCTGGAATTTACCTTGCCAGATTGGATGTCTTGATAAAGCCCTGCTAAAGCTAGCGCTGCCGCTGGCTCTACAAATACACCTTCTTCGCGGGCGAGAACATCTTGCATTTCCCATGCTGCCTCGTCCGTGACGCGCACACCCCATCCATTGGAGGCGTTTATTTTCTCAACTGCCAGATCTCCATCGGGGGGATTGGCTAATTGAAGTCCCGATATTTTTGTGTTGCATGTAGAAATATTTGGTTGCGCAATAATACCCATGACGGTTTGTGCAATTGGAGAGCATTCATCAGGTTGGACGCAAATTACTTTCGCAGTTGAACCACCTCTAACAAGCCCGATAGCTGTTGCGACAAGGAGTCCGCCACCTCCAGTAGGTAGATATACATGGCTCGCTGATTGATGTGTAGAAATCTCCTCGCCGATAGTTTCGGCACCCTTCATTCCTTCAGGGTTAAATGCATAAGCCGTAATTGTTAAAAGCAAATTCTCTTCCTCTGCAATTTTCTTTAGCGCTAACATATCCGAAGGCCCTAGATCTAACATTGGAATCATGAGTACGCCGTAAGGTTTAATTGAGGCTACTTTCTCCGCAGGGGCGGTAGCAATTATGCAGAGAATTCCAGGAAGACCAGCTCGAGCACCGTATGCGCTCATTGCTGCGCCGCCATTTCCAGAAGATGTTCCTAGCCATCCTCGACAGCCTTGAGATAGCGCTTCTAGCATTGTAGTTCTAGCAATTCGATCCTTATACGAACCGGTCGGATTCAAGTATTCTGCTTTTGCCCAAATCTTCTGCATGCCCCATTTGCGGGCCAAGGTTGGTAAGGAAACTAAAGGTGTATTGCCTTCGCCCATCGAGAGGTTTTCGGTAGTGTTCATAGCGGCGATGCGACTATTGACAGGGTGTCTCCAGGTGAGACTCGAGTTACTCTTTTCATTAGCATTACAATTCCAGAACTTGGAGAAAATATCTTTTCGCAAGTATTAGCTTCATCGTCAATTACTTCACCCAAAAGATCTCCTTGTGCGACATGCGATCCAACTTCGGCTGTTGTACAAAAATACCCCGCAGTCGTAGAAATCACTCCTTCATCCGTATTGCCATCACCCGTTACGGAGATGGTGGTATATGAAGCTTTTGGAGATTGGTCAATCATTGCCAATGAATGAAGTATGCGAAGAACTCCGCTAACGTAAGTTTCTAAATCTGCAGTGCGAACTTGTCCACCGCCTCTACCTTCAACATATATAGAAGGTATTCCTAAAGCTTCAGCCGCTGAAAGCGATCGACCAGGTGAAGGGGGTCCACTATGTATCCATGTATATGGTGCATCAAAAATCTTTGCATATGCCGCCGATTTAATAGACAGCACGGGATCTGAGTCCAAGTAACCACACAGGAGGGCCATATCGAAATTCCTCCCAGCAGAATGAAGATCAATCACAAGGTCTGCTCCCTTAATTAAATTCTCAGTCAAGAAAGCTGCAACCTGTTCTGTTGGATTTCCAGAAGTGTTTCCGGGAAAGACTCTGGCAAGGTTCAACCCGTCAGTTGGACTATTTCGTGTTGATGCATTCCAAGCAACTGGGTGGGCTGGCGCTGCAAATTTAACCGTACCTCGCATGAGAGTTCGCTGGAGGAGGTTTCTGATCTGCCTACAGGCTAATACTCCTTCGAATTCATCTCCATGGACTCCTCCAAGAATTGCGATAGTTGGTCCATCGACTTTTCCCTTTACATATTCGATGGTCGGAAGGAGCGAAGTCATGAGTAAAAGCCTATTTCGATACTTTCCAATATGGCAAGGAGTTCATGACTGGGAAATGAATAATTGTCCAGCTAGTGGAAATTCTTCGGACTGGGCTTTTGTGAAACCTTCTTGCGCTGTCGTAATGAGCAACTGGGACTCATTCAAGCCGCCAATTGCCACGCTGGTTACTTGTTCGGCAGGAACAGATAACTCACTCAAAAAACCGCCCTCTAAATCGTAGAACCTAACTGCAGATTTACCATAAATCGCTAACAAAATACGCCCTGCGGAATCTAAAGAAATTCCATCAGGCAAACCATCATCGGGCGACAATTGAATAATTATTTTTGAGTTTAAGATATCGCCGGTCAAAACATTTACCTCATGCTGCCAGACTATTCGCTCATAGGAATCAACATGGTAAAGGTGTTCTCTTTCATGATCCCATGCCATTCCGTTAGTTAGAGAGAAACGGGGTAGTGCCTGCTTGATATCGCCGCTCTTGTTAATTCGCAAAAGTGCTCCAGTACCTTTTGCACGACTTGGCGATACTGTTCCAATCCAGATATTTCCGGCAATATCGGCGATACCGTCGTTAAGTAGCCAGTTCGATGGCATCTGAATTTCTACTGATTTGGCTGTTTCGTGTAGATCATTTGATTCAAATTCAAAGTATTTCAGAGTGTTCTCCACTGCGACAACAAAATGAGAGTCACCAATAGGTTGAACCAATGAGGTTCTAACATTGAATTCTTTTCTGTTTATTGGCAAATTATCCAGTTCATCGATCGAACCGCCTGGTCTCCAATACACAATGCCCTGTTCAGCATCTACCCACCACCAATGTCCCTCTGCCCATCTTGGGCTCTCACCCAAGTTGCAACGCGCTGCTCCAAATAATCTAACTTCCATAAATTTACTAGACATAGATCTCCCGTTAGCAGATCACTTATTTGAACCAAGAAATTTTATTTACAGAGAACGCACCATCAATGGTCAAAATCTTTCCAGTAATAAAACTCGCTTCCGTCATTTCATTTTTCATCTCTTCAAGACTATCAATGATAGGAAGTGCCCATGGAATCGGAATTGCCACATTCATAGTCAACTCATTTCGTAAGCTAAGTGCCCAACTTAAACCTATTGAGCAATGAAGGCCAAAAATATTCTCGCATTGGCGGAAAAGTCGCAGAGTTCTGAAAGTGTAAACACCCGCATTCGTGAGGGATTTGTAACGGAATGTGATAGGAGCAGAGGTTTTTCCGCAGGCCGGATAGTTCATTGACTTTTTCACGCGCCTCACCAAAATTGCTTATTACGCAGGGGTATTTCTGTATCCAAGCCCAAACAGGAGGAGAATAACTTGAGACTTCAACTTAATAAACGCGTCTCTCGAGGCGCAGTTGTTGCCGTTATTGCTGCTGGATCGATGCTCATTGTGAGCGCGCTTTCATCAGCCACAGCAGCAACTCCATCATCAGCTCGTCAAAGCCAAAATAAATTGGTTATGGCTGCGCTTCAGGATCCAGGCACTTTGGACGTTGTTAAGCAGAATCAGACAGCGCTCGTTTTGTGGTTACCAGGAAACGTTTATGAGACCCTTGTAACAAATAAGCCAGATGGAACAACTGCTCCAGGAGTAGCAAAGTCATGGGTAATCAGCAAAAATCAGCTGACTTACACATTCAGCATCCGTGACGCGAAGTTCTCAAATGGCGCTGCAATTACTGCAAATGATGTTGTCTATTCTTTGAAAGCAATGCAGAACGGACCAATTGGTTCATATAAGGCTCCATTCACACAGGTTTCATCTATTACTGCCAAGGATCCAAAGACGGTAGTTATCACGCTGAAGAAATCTAGCCGTGCCTTCTTCCACGGAATGGGAGAAATGTCTGCAGTAATCCAGCCAGAGGCAAGCGAGGCAACTCGTGCGACTAAGCCAATTGGTTCAGGCCCATATGTTCTTAAAGAGTATATTCCTAATGATCACTTGACTTTCGAGCTTAACAAAAATTATTGGGGCAAAGCACCTTCCATCAAGGAAGTCACGATAAAGATTATGACCGATGGAAATGCTGCCTTGGCGGCACTTAAAGCTGGAGAAATCGATTCATTCCCAGTTATCACAATCGATCTATGGGAGCGTATCGGAAAGGGGAACTTGGATAAGGACTTCAAACTGAATAGCTATCCTCAAGCTGGAGAAATGCTCTACACCTTGTTCAACTCGAACGTGGCTCCATACAACAATCCAAAGCTTCGTCATGCTCTTGCAAAAATGATTGATCGCAAGGCCTACAACGTTGCCTATGGTGCACCTGCTGGAAGCTCGGACCCAACATGCGGTTACGGCTTGCAAGATAATTCATGGTTCACTGTTGAAAGCCCATCAACTTGCTACGACGCTTACGATCCAGCACGCGGTCTCGCAGAGCTTAAGGCTGCGGGATTTGCTAAAACACCTCTGGACTACGTCTCATTGACGGATGTTCCAGATCTTTCTTTGCCTGCTGACTTGCAAATTGCTCAGTTCACAAAAGCTGGTGTAACAATCAAGCGCAATGCAATTTCACTTGCAGAGTACTCAAAGACCATCTTTGGTGGTCGTCCGCAACAATTTGGTGTCTCGATCATGTCTGACCCTGCTTTGTTTGGGCCGAACTTCTTTTGCACAGACAAGAGCAAGGCTGCATGGCACACATATTGCAGCAAGCAACTCACAGGTCTTCTTATTCTGGCTGATGGCGCAAAGTCACAAGCTGCATACGAATCCTTGATGAAGCAGGCTGCTGATGTATTGCAGAAGGATGCCTATATTGTTCCAATTCTTGCTAAGGCTGGCGTTGGACTATGGCATCCAAGCCTTGTCGGCTGGAAAGCTCCACATATCTTCGTAGAGCAATACTTCGCAGACTTGTCTTGGAAGTAATTTTCTAATCCCAAGTTTGTTAACCTAGAAAAGAAAAGCTC
>CAXNCU010000030.1:0-11621 GCA_964200985.1 Candidatus Planktophila sp. | reverse complement strand
CGCGTGGGGGTACTCGCCGCTATCGGTTTGGCCACAAGCCTTGCCGTTACTGCAGTTCCAGCACAGGCAGCAGATGTAACTCTCAAGTTGGTGATGGCTTCATATACAGATGACATGTCACCGTATTACATCGATCTAATCAAGCGCTTTGAGGCAGTAAATCCTGGAATCAAAGTTGATCTCGATGTAGTTGCTTGGCCAGAAATTGGTACAAAGGTGAAGACTCTGATTGCATCAGGGCAATCACCAGACATCGTTAATAACGATGAGTTCTCAGCGGAAGCTGCTGCGGGACTTCTCTACAAGGCAACGGAAATTGTTAGCGCAGCAACACTTGCTGACATCATTCCCGCCTTCATGAAAAACTCTGAGTACAACGGGGTTGCAATGGCCGTTCCAGATCTTGCATCTGCACGTGCTTTCTTCTACAACAAGGACATACTCAAGGGTGCCGGCGTTAAGAAGGCTCCAACAACATGGGCAGAACTGCTCGATGCTTCCAAGAAGATCAAGAAAAAGTACCCAACTGTTTATCCAGTAGGTCTTCCGCTTGGACCTGAAGAGGCTATGGCAGAGCTCACAGTATGGGGCGGCGGAAATGGTGGACGTTTGTACAACGAAAAAACAAAGAAGTACACCATCGATTCTCCACAATACCTAGGTGCGCTTAACTTCCTTAAGAGTTTAGTTGATCAGAAACTCACTCAACCAAACCCAGGAACATGTAACCGTACTGACTGCGCATGGACGCTCTTTGCTAAGGGCAAGATTGCGATGGTTAACGGTGGCGTATTCCTACCTGACTGGTTAAGCAAGAATGGTGGTTCTGCAATCAATTGGGGCGCAGGAGCATTCCCACATGCACCAGGAAAGACTGATATCACTCTCGGAGTTCAGGATTACTTCAAGGGTTACAAGGCAAATGGTCGCTCAGCAGAGATCAAGAAGTTCTTGGACTTCCTCTTTATAGCTGAGAACTACGCAGGATTCCTCAAGGCAGCTGGCGGATTTATTCCGGCCACAAAGTCTGCTGGAGCAATCGCTGAAAAGGATAAGATCATTGGGCCATACATTGCTCTACTTCCTAAAGCAATCTTCTACCCAGGAACTGTCGGTTCATGGTCAATATGTAAGACAGCGATTATCGCTCCGATGGCAACTGCCGTTAAGAACCCAGCGAAGACGCTGAAAGACATCCAAAAGAAGTGTGATGCGGCAAACGCCTAACACATCTTCATGATTTGTCGCCTCTTTAGGCGATAAATACTTTAAGAAGAGAGGAGGATTGGAGGTGCAAAGAATGCATCTCCAATCCTCCTCTTCTTAAAAACTTAACCAAATTAAATGTAGTGAATCTAGAATGTATAACTTTTAGATTAGAATTATTGGCATAAGCCATTAAGAAATAGTTCTAGGGGGAATCTTTTGAGCAAGAGAATCGGGGCAAAGGATTCACCTTTACAAGCTCTTCCATGGCTTGGAACCGCGCTCTTTCTCATCGTTGCCTTTGTTTTATGGCCGATGGTTGAACTTTTACTTATGTCATTTCGGCGCGTAGATATCACAGGACTCCTTAAAGGCTGGGCCGGTTTAGAAAACTATCGATCACTCTTTGATAACAGCGACATCAAGGGAGCGATTATAAGAACAGGTATCTGGTTGGTTGTTGTCGTTGCCGCCACAATGGCCCTGTCACTACCATTAGCTCAGTTGCTGAATGCTAAATTTATTGGACAGAAGTTTCTCCGTTATAGCGTCATAGTACCTTGGGCAGCCTCGCTGGTGATTACGGCAACATCTTGGAAATGGATTCTCAATGCTTTTTACGGGACTTTTAATCTAGTCCTTCAAGATTTGCATATCATTGAAGAACCAATTGACTTGCTAGGTGATGCAAAATCAGGATTCATCGTCTTATTAGTAGTTGGTGTCGCGGTATCTTTACCTTTTACAACCTATGTTCTACTTGCTGGCTTGCAATCTATACCGCATGACATCATGGAAGCCGCTCGTGTTGATGGAGCCGGTGCCTGGAAAGGCTATTGGGCGATCGTATTTCCCCTTCTCCGTCCTGCCTTCCTTGTTGCCGCCGTCATCAACTCTGTCTATGTCTTCAATTCATTCCCCATCATCTGGGTCATGACTCAAGGTGGTCCGGGTTACGAAACTGATAACACAACTACTTTTGCATACAAAGTGGCCTTCCGTGACCAAGACATTGGGCAATCGGCATCATTAGCAGTTGGAAACTTTATGGTCATTCTTGTTTTGATTATGGTTTTTCTTAAACTCTCAAAATGGCGAGAAATGGATAAGAAATGAACCCTAAATCCAAACATAAATTACAATCTCGCTCTAAAGGACTGGCGCTCTCTATCACTGGTTTAATCGTTTCATTCCTCTTCCTTTTTCCATACCTTTCAATGTTCTCCACAGCGTTGAAGCCAAACTCCAGCAATACAGAAATTCCACCTACTTACTTACCTACCGAATACCAATGGGATAATTTCATAAAGGTATTCCAAGAGTTGCCCTTTGGAATGTATCTCCGAAATACCATCATTATCTCTCTGTGCACAATGATCCTTGGCTTGCTTGCCAGCATTCCTGCTGGCTACTACATCGCTCGTAATAAGTTTCGCGGACGTACGGCATTCTTGCTGTTGGTGCTTATCACGCAAATGTTTTCGCCCACTGCTTTGCTTATTGGTATCTATCGAGAGATGTCGATTCTGCATTTAATCAACACCTACCTTGCTCTAATTCTCATAAATGCCTCCTTCAATATGGCTTTTTCTGTGTGGATTCTCTCTAGCTTCTTCCAATCGATTCCTGCTGAGATAGAAGAGGCGGCATTTATTGATGGGGCAAGTCGCTTCCAGACTTTTAGATTAATTAGCCTGCCATTGGCCATGCCGGGAATTGTCACAACAGCTATCTTTACTTTCATTGCTGCCTGGAATGAATTTGTTGTTGCATATACGTTAGCTAGCTCTCCTAGTAAGCAGCCTTTTTCGGTTGGTCTTTCATTGCTAACTGGACTCTATGAAGTAAAATGGAATTACCTCTTTGCCGGATCTCTCATCGCAATTATTCCCGTGGTCATTCTCTTTATCTCCATCGAAAAATATTTGGTAAGCGGCCTTACCGCCGGAAGCGTGAAGTGACATCCCGATCTAATGCCTTTGCTTTTCCTTATACATTTTTTCGGCAAAGTGCGAAGGAAGTAATCTCGGAGTTAAAGGAAATAGGTTTTACAGGTATCAACCTTGCCCTCAATTATCATGCCAGTCGTGATTTTCTCTTGCGTCAAGGTCCACAACTTGAATATCTTGCGGATGGTTTCCACTATTACAAACCTGATCTAACGAAATACGAATCGGGAGCTTTGCTACCGCACGAAGAAGACCATTTATTTGATGATGCGATGCTAGATTCAGTAATCTCTTCTGCACAATTGCTTGATTTTCAAGTTAACGCTTGGGCCGTATTTCTACACAATTCTGCACTTGGTAAGCGACATCCTGAAGCGACCGTAACAAATGTGTATGGTAATCATTTTCTTTCTGAGCTGTGTCCTTCAAACCCTGCAGTCGCTGGCTATGTTCGCGGGCTCAGCGCCGATCTATGTTCGCGTGGAATCTCATCTTTATTAATTGAATCGCTTCACTTTCATGGCGCAAGGCACGGGGAGCATCATGAACGTTTCTTTATGGAGCTCAGCCCCATAACAGAGTTCCTTTTTTCACTCTGTTTTTGTCCGTCGTGTTGTGACCGCTTCGCCAAACGTGGCGGCGATCCCAAAGCCCTTAAGGTGAAAATTATTTCGGCTTTGAAACCTTTTCTCGATGAGTGCGATCCTTGGCTTGGCCAACCCGTCACCCAGGAATCTCTAGCTAACCTCATTGGACCGGAGATACTTGATTACTTGCGCACGCGTGAGGAGACGGTGGCATTCCTGTATCGCGACGTAACTAAAATTGCCAATGATTTAGGGGTCACCACCTGTCTTGTGGATCAATCCCCCCTGATTGATTCACGAGAGGCCTCTCCACTAGATCTGAGTTGGCTTGTTGGAATCAATCCGCAACAAGTCATAGAGCGCATAGATTTCTTTGAGCCACTCATTTATCGAGATAAATTAACTGATGCCAAGAGCGTTGCCAGAAACTATTCCGAATTTGCCCCTGGCAAAGTAATCGGGATCTTGAGACCCGCTTATCCTGACAACGACAGTGCTGAAAACCTGAAAGAGAAAATCAGGGCTTTGAGAGAATCCGGGATTTCTAACATCGATTTCTATTTGCTCGATGTCATGCGGCCCCGGGACTTACAGTGGATTAAGGGTTCCTTGTGATTCCGCAATGCGAAAAGATACGACTAGAAATAGCAAATTAGTGACAAGATAACTTGTCTGTGAGCGGTAGCGTAAAGAAAAGCGTTCCTGCTCGACTTTAAGATTGAGTAGTCACAAAAACGATTGGGAGGCACCACTTGTTACGAATAGCCATCGCTGGATTTCAGCATGAGTCAAATTCCTTTGCCAAAGTTCCTGCATCTTTGGATCGATGGAAAGCCTCTGGAATTCTATTTGGCCAAGAAATCGTTGATGAGTACGAAACCTCCACAGCCACGATAGCTGGAATGCTTGCACGGTTGAAAAAAGAATCTGATATTGAAATTCACCCTCTGGTTTTCACTCGCCTAATGCCTATGGGACCAATGACGGTCGAAGCCACAGACTACATAATGGATTTGATGCTCAAAGAGATTGGTGAGAAAGGTCCATGGGATGCGGTCTTATTGCCACTTCATGGAGCCGCCGTTTCCGACAAATATTTAGATGCCGACGGTGAAATCTCCGAAAAGGTGCGAAAGCTGGTTGGAGAGAATGTCGTCATTGGTACCGCTTTGGATATGCACGCTAATGTTTCGCAAAAAGTTGTCGCTAATGCAGATATCGTGACTATTTATCAAACTAATCCGCATTTAGATACCTTTGAGCAAGCCTTTCACTGTACAGATCTCGTAATCAAAACTTTACGAAAAGAAATCCACCCAACTCGTTGCCTACAGATGCCACCGCTCATCGTGAACATCCTCCAGCAAGGCACAAGTGATGAACCGATGGCCGGATTACTGCGATTTGCAGATGAAGTTCGACACCGCTCAGGAGTTTTATCGGTCAGTATCGCAGAGGGATATCCATATGCCGATGTACCTCAGATGGGTATGGCATTTTTGGTAACGACTGAGAATGACCCTGCACTTGCGCAAAAGTATTCAAAAGAGATTGCAGATTTTGCCTGGGGTTTACGCGTACAACTCAACGGCCACGGTACTCCCATAAAGACGGCTCTCGAGGAGGCTAAAAAAGCCACTTCTTGGCCTGTCGTTCTCTTTGATGTCGGCGATAACGTTGGTGCTGGTACACCAGGAGATTCAACATTTGTATTGCATGCAGCACAAGAAATGGGAGTCACAGGAATCATGCAGGCGCTAGCCGATCCTGACATTGTTAAGAAATGTATTGCCCTTGGGGTCGGTGCTCACGCTGATTTCCTAACTGGTGGAAAAGCCGATGATATGCACGGTGCTCCAATTCAAATTAAAGGCACAATTACCGCAATCACTGATGGAAAGTATTCCGAACCCAAACCATCCCACGGTGGTTTTCGCTTCTACTACGATGGTCCTAGTGTTGCAATTGCAACTGATTCTGGAAATAAAATTCTTATTACATCTCTAGCTGCGATGTCGAGTTCCCTAGAGCAGTTTAGGTCAGCTGGAATTGAACCGTTAGATCAAAAGATTATCGTCGCTAAAGGAACTCACTCCCCAAGACCTGCTTATGAACCCATCGCCAAAAAAATGTTCTGGCTTGCAAGTCCTGGCGCATCAACGGCAGATCTGACAATATTCACATACATGAATCGTCGAGTGCCAATGTATCCACTTGAGCCTGAAGCTACTTGGTCGTAAGGCTTTTTGCCCTCAGTACCTTTCCAGGTAGCACTTTATTTTGCTGGCCATCTTCAATAACTATTTCTCCATTGACAATCACGCACGTGATCCCTAAGGGCGGTTGTGCAGGGTCTATAAAGGTCGCCATATCTTTCACTGTTGCAGGGTCAAAAATGACGATATCGGCGGCTTTGCCAACTTCAATCGTTCCGCGATCATGAATCTTAAAGTGCTGGGCTGCCTTGCCAGTCATCTTAAAAATCGCCCTCTCCAGTGGCATATCGCCTAGTTCACGACACAGACGACCCAGGGCTCTGACGCTAGCGCCAAAGGAGCGCGGGTGTGGAAGGCGACCTTTTTGATCAAAGGGGAAGGCAGAGCCGTCAGAACAAATCATCGAGTAATCAGAATTGGCAAAGGTGCGCATGTCCTCTTCAGTTCTATAGAAAAGTACGACCATCACTCCATTACCACCAAGTCTGCATAACTCCAGAACAAGTAACTCTGGCGCAATGTTTAATTTTTTTGCAGAAACTTCAATGGAGTCACCCGGCACAACACCCAGTAGTCCATCTGTCCGAGCAAAAACGAAGCGATCCCAAAGCCATGGAATTTTTTGGGCAGACCATCCCTCTAGTAACTCTTTTGCCGCCCGAGCCATGGTTTCTTTATCGGCCAAGCGCTCGGCCATGGCTGTCACGCCACCTTCTTGAACCCATGCCGGTAAATATTGAGTAAGGGCCGAACTCGAAGCGTCATATGGATAAACATCAAAGGCGGCATCTAAGCCCTCACTAATTCCCGTTTGGAAAAAATCTGTCCATTTCTTGGCTGAGCCCCATAGAGATGGTGAATTAATTGCAGCATGCGAATATTGAATGCGCACAGAAGTTTTTCTCGCAAGTGCCATTTGTTCTTTGAGTGGACCTAGAAATAGATCATCGCCTAATATGTCGTAATCTCTTGCATGGGAAGTATAAATTCTGTCTTGGGATTGCAAGACCAGACACAATGCCTCTAGCTCAGAAAAACTTCCATATCGCGAAGGAACATATGTCAGGCCAGTTGACATACCAAATGCACCTTGAGTCAACATTTCTTTGAGTAAAGACTTCATTGTCTCTAACTCACTCTCGGATGCACCCCCTTCTTTTAACCCCATGGCTGCAATTCGCAAGGTGCCATGTCCAACCAGAGGCGCGATATTTATTGCAATTCCCTGGCTCTCGAGGCATGAGCGATATCCATCAACATCTACCCACGGAATTTCTATTCGATCATCACCGATTCCAGTCAAGAAATCTGCATGTTGCTGCCGGTAGGAGGGATTTACAGGAAAGGCAGAAAAAGAACAATTACCTGTCACCTCGGTAGTCACCCCTTGAAATACCTTGCTTTGTCCGCGGCCATCTAAATACAAGCTCACATCTGAATGGGTATGAACATCAATGAAACCAGGTGATACTGCTAAACCTGTGGCATCAATTTTCCTGTCGGCCTCTATTACTTCTTTTCCGACATATGCGATTAGCCCGTCCTTGATTCCGATATTTAATTGCTGGGGAGTATTTCCGCGGCCGTCGTACGTAAGTCCAGAGATCGCAATATCGAAGAATTGGTTCACGTGGCTAAATCTTCGCTTTACTGGATCTCAATGCTCTGCCCGGAAGGTTGGATGTACGACGTGCTCCTTCGAGCGTTAGTACTCCATCAATCCACACATTTTCAAAACCTGCAGCTGGTGTCTTGGGGTTTTCATATGTGGCTAAATCTAGAACTTTTTCCGCATCGAGTAAGACAAGGTCAGCTTTGTATCCAGCCTTGATAAGTCCTCTATCTTTCAAGGATAGGCGTGAGGCTGGTCGACCCGTCATACGTGCAATTGCACCCTCAAAAGTCAGTACTTTCTCTTCACGTGCATAGGTACCGAGATATCGAGCAAAGGTTCCATAGCCGCGAGGGTGTGGGCGATTGCCGGCAAGGATTCCATCGCTACCTACCATGTGGCGAGGGTGTTGCATGATTGCCCGAACATTCGGTTCGTAACCAGCAAAAATAATACATGAAGCCTTGAAATCTTCTCTGATAATAAAATCTAAATAGAAATCTACCGGTTGTTTATTGGCAATTCTTGCGCCATCTGTAATTGAAAATCCTACAAATTGCATGTGGTCAGGTACTTCAATACCAGCAATCTTAATAACATCCCAATTCATAGTTCCACCATGATTGCCATCGGTTCCACTTACAGTTAATTCATGAATCACCTTGCGCCTACTCTCGCGATCTGTAAGACGAGCTCTCATCGCATTATTACCACCACTTTGAACCCAAGAGGGAAGCATTGCGTGAAGGTATGTTGAGCCAGCTAAATATGGATATGAATCAAGACTGACATCGAGACCATCGGAGTGCGCACGGGCCAAGCGATCAAAAAGAAGATCTGTACGATCATGATTTACTAGCGAGCTCATATGGCAATGCGTTAGATGTAATGGGGATCCAGATGCTCGAGAAATTTCGATGCAGTCATCTACTGCATCGAGAAATTGGGCGCCATAATTTCGATGGTGAGGCGCGTAATATCCATTATATTTCGCAACAATTTTGCATAGTTCAATAATCTCTGCATCGTCTGCATACATCGCTGGTGTGTACGTTAGACCCGCAGAGAGACCTACAGCTCCTTCTTGCATTCCAATTTCTACTAGCCGTTTCATTGTGTTGAGTTCTTCAGTGGAGGCTAGGCCCTCACCATTTCCACGGGCTAACATTCGCACTGTGCCATGTGGGATTAAGTAAGCAACATTTACAGCAGATCCCTTATCAACTTCTCCTAAGTACTCTGCAACTGAATGAAAATTCCACTTCACGGCAGCTGGCTCGCCGTTCCACCCAAATAATTGCTCTCGCAAAGTATGAAGGGTTTCCTCATTAGAGGGTACGTAACTAAGCCCATCTTGACCTACTACTTCGAGAGTGACCCCTTGAGTTACCTTTGCCAAGTGGGCAGGGTCTGAAATCACTGCAAGGTCTGAGTGAGAATGTAAATCAATGAAGCCTGGCGTCAAAGTTAAGCCATCTGCATCAACAACTTTACCTTGCTCTTCACCCCGGGAAATACTGCCAACTTTTGCAATGACGCCATCAATTACTAATACGTCAGTGCGTGAGGCTTTAGATCCTGAGCCATCGATTACTTGTGCGCCTCTGACGGTGAAGGATCTATCTTTCATTTGCTAATCAGACCCTTCAACAATTCTAAACATAGGTGCAGGGCCTGCAAGTAAGCCTCCATCAACTACTAGCTCCGAGCCACTCACCCATTCAGATTTTGATGAGGCTAAAAATAAAACTGCCTCCGAAATATCCTTTGGCTTGCCAACTCGACCGATGGGATACCAAGGCTTTAGATTTTCGAAAACCTCAGGATTTCGATCTACCCGTGATTGCCAAGCATCTGTGGCGATAGTTCCAGGAACAACTGTGTTACATCGTATTCCAGCAGGGCCATAGCGCACCGCAACGGTGCGCGTCATGGCATGTAAACCCGCCTTTGCAATGCTATAGGCATCACTACCCAGCATCACCTTTGCATTGACTGTACCAATATTAATTATATTTCCAGCACCTTGAGCAATCATGACGGGAAGCACTTCGCGGATGCAAAGAAAGCTTCCTGTCAAAGTTACCCTCAGAGAGCTCTCCCACATGGACAAAGTGGTGTGGAGTAAATCCTCTGATTCATGGGTCATCGCATTGTTGACTAAAACGTCAATGCGGCCAAAATCTTTTGCCACTTGGGCAAAGGTCGAAATAACCTCTTTCTCAACACCCAAATCAACTTGATAACCTCGAACATCTCCGCCCAGTGCGGTGATCTGCTCAACGGTTTCACTCAGTGTGGCTTTATCAACTTCTAGAAGTACAACGCGTGCACCGGACATTGCCGCGCGCTGAGAAATATCCCGACCGATTCCTCGGCCTGCGCCTGTCACAATTATGACAGTTCCAGAGAGATCCTTGTCTTGAATTTTGCTCACAGGGCTACCACCAAATCTATCTCAACCAAAATATTCGCCAGCTGTGATCCAACTGTTGTACGAACCGGAAATGGTGCCTTGAAGAATTCACGGTAGACCTCGTCGTAGGCAGCAAAATCTCGAGGAGAATCTTGTAGGTGCGATGTCACTTTTACTACCTGACCCAATGTCGCTCCACGCTCGGCCAGTATGGCTTGTAAATTCTTTAATGTCTGACGCGTTTGTTCAGCAATTCCACCAGCAACGATTTTCCCAGTACTTGGATCGACTGGACCCATTCCGCAGGTAAATAAGAGACCATTGGCTACTACACCGTGTGAATAGGAGCCTCCCGGAGGAGGTGCATTCTCTGCGAAGAAATAATCTGAACTCATGGCTCCTCTTTCTTGTTTCTTGTTATTTTCTCTAGAAAAAAGTGTGAATAAGGTCTACTACCTCATAATTGTCATCGACTAATGCGAAGAGTCTCCATTTATCGAAGGTCGTACAAGGATGAGAGATTCCAAGGCTCACTAAGTCCCCCACCTGAATCTGTTGGTTTGGCGGAAAATAGAGATACCCATGTTGATCGTTGAGATGATCAATCCTGCCTTCAATCGGCAATAACTCTCTGTGGAATCTTTTTAGGGGAAATGGATTATCGGTATCAATGCCAGCATCTCTTTTTCCGAGATTTAAGATTGCAACTCCTGGCTCTGGGCATGTTAAAACCTGTGCCCAGACTTCAATTGTTGGTAAAAGTTGTTGCGTAGCGGGAAGCCCGAGGAAGGGATAATTATTGAAATAAGCTCCATGGTCATGGGTTATGTACCCCCCACTACGCAAAACCATGTGAAAAGGTTTGCTGTACTTTGCAAATTCTCGAGAAACAATATCAAAATAATTGCTTCCTCCAGCTGTCAGAATAATCTTTTCTTGATTAACAAAAGGTGCTACTAATTCCGCAGCCTCAACTATTTTCTTGCAAAACTCAGCAACCTTTAGTAATCCATCATCCGACCGTCCGCCACCCGGGACAACTCCTTCAAAGGCTGAAACCCCTAAGAGCGATAAACGAGAATCTTTCGCAATCTCTTTTGCGAGAATAACGGCATCTTGATTGTCACGGATGCCTCCCCTACCCCCCTGTATTCCAATCTCAAGCAACAAAAGCACCTTTGCTTGAGCCAGACCTTCTAAAGCTTCACTTATGATTGAAAGGCCGGCGAGGGAGTCAACATAAAAGATGATTTCATGTTCACCATCAAAATTGATGGTAGCTATTTCACGAATTGTGCCTTTATCTACAATCTCGTTGGCGATGATTATTCGTTTAAAACCAAAGTCCAGAAAAATCTTAGCTTGTGCAAAGTTGGCAAGCGTAAGTGCCCAGGCTCCATGGTCCATTTGCATTTTCGCAATTTGAGGAGACATCGTAGTTTTCAAGTGAGGCGCCAAAGAAGCACCAATCTCCTTGCAATAAGCAGCCATTCTACTTAAATTGTGATCGAGGGCAGATTTTCTCAAAGTTGCAATTGGGAAGCGAAATTCTGAAGTAAATAAATTCGGCTTGCTATCTAAAAAACTTTTGAAGCTCTGTCCTTGAGCCTTTTCTGGAAGACCTTTATATCTGGC
>CAXNCU010000029.1:0-11687 GCA_964200985.1 Candidatus Planktophila sp. | reverse complement strand
GCTCTTCGTGCTTGAAATCTAGTTTCTAAAAAAGAAGTTCGACCCCTCAAGTGAAAGGCAAGAGAGGTCGAACAGTGCGCGAGAAGGGATTCGAACCCCCAACCTTCTGATCCGTAGTCAGATGCTCTATCCGTTGAGCTACTCGCGCTTATTTAGTTTTGTACAGCCTGCGCATCTTACCTTCTTTTCATAGCCTTCCAAAATGCGATAAAACAGCGTAAATAAAGCACAAAGGGCGCCGGAGTTAACCGACGCCCTTTGTGATTACTACTTAGTTAGCCAACCTTCTTCACACGTCCATCAAGGACGGGAACTTGGGTGACCTTTCCAGCTGCCATATCGGCCTTTAACGCATCTACAAATACATCCAGTAGCGCACCAAATACCTTGGCTTTTGCAGGTGAGAAGACATCTACATATCCATCTCCACCATAAATGATGTAGTCAAGAGTTGTAAGTGTGTACTCAGTTGAGTCCTTAGCGATTGCAGTTCCGTCATTTTTGGTGACGGTAACAATGCGTGAACCCAATGGCTTAGAGGCATCAAAGGTGAATTTGAAGCCAGATACCTGTGGGAAACGTCCATCTGATGGGTAATTTCCACCAACACCGTTTTCCAGAGCCTTCCATAGATTCGCACCTGTTACGACCGTTGTCGCAACCTGGTTACCGAATGGGTAGACAGTTAATGCATCCCCAAGTGTTACATCCAATGCTCCAGTACCTGTGCGAACAAGTGCGGTGTTAGCTGGGATGTAGGTCTTGGCAGGGAAGGTGTCGCGAATTCCGCCACCATTTGAGAGAGCGAAGTCAGTCTTGTATTTAGCGCGAAGAAGATCTGCAATGTAGTCACCCATTGGGTTTTCACCTGAGCGTTCAACTGCTGGGCTGCCTCCGCGTGGGAATACTCCAGAAACAGAACCGATCTTTACATCGAGCTTTCCAGTTAACTGATCTTTGTATTTCTTAACAAGAGCAGCACCTGTTGCATCAGCTGTTGTTACCGTGCTGACTACACCAGTGTTGATTGTTGCCGCAGCGGCTTTTAGAACATGTTGAAGTGATGTACCAACAACTCGTCCGTTCTTCATGCAGATTTGTGCACGTGTGTATTCAACGCCTGCGTTACGAACTTCACCAAGTAGAACCGGAGCTTGTGCGCGTGCTCCAGGAATCACGGTTGAGAAAGTCTGGTGGCTGTGGCCACCGTAGATAGCTGCTGCTCCCTTAATTTGTGCCGCAAGGTTGTTATAGAGACCCTTTGCTACACCATCAGAGTTTTCAGTCCAGCCTTGGTGAATAAGAACAACGACGATTTCAGCCCCGGCCTCTTTGGCCGCCACAATCGCCTTGTTGATTCCGATTACGCCTGGATCGATTTGGATTGTCTTTTTGGCCCCTGCTGAATCCTTGTAATCAAGGTTTCCTGGGAATACTTGCTCGATTGTCTCTGGAGTATTTGCTCCAACTACACCGATCTTTAATCCACCGCGATCAACGATTGTGAAGGCCTTTGCAGCCTTATCGCCTGACTTCAATACAGCTAATGATTCATCGCCGTAGTTTGAAACTACCCACTGGAAATCCGATGCGCCGATAACTTTTTGTAGGTGTGCAAGATTGCGATCATGTTCGTGGTTACCAAATGTCGAAACGTCGACCTTCATGAGGTTCATAGATTCAATTGTTGGTAGCTCTTCGAACTCAGTTGAAATCGGTGGTGCTGCGCCGATGTTATCTCCTGATGAAAGTGTGATTGTTGCTGCCGCTGCCTTGCGATCTGCGGCAAAGTTACTCATGAGAAGTGAAGTGCCAAATGAGTTTCCAGTTTCGATTGCG
Source organism: Candidatus Planktophila sp. (assembly GCA_964200985.1). GTDB lineage: Bacteria > Actinomycetota > Actinomycetes > Nanopelagicales > Nanopelagicaceae > Planktophila. Next base: position 9,848 of record CAXNCU010000029.1, on the reverse strand, counting down.
CCGTGAAGATCACTGAACTGCAAGATCTGTAACGACTTATTACTTGATGAAGATACTCTTGCTAGTTGTTCAGCTGTGTAGGACTTATTTGATACTCCCGGCTTTGAGAAGCCATAAGCATTTACTGCTTGAACTGTTGGAGTTCCGGCAGGTTGTCCAACCACGACGGGCATTGTGACGACGGAGTGGTAACTTGCTGGAACAAAGATTGGGCATGAGCCCGCGCCGGCCGAAACAACATATCCAGTTACCGTTGGAGTTACATTCGTTGCTGGTGTCCACTTAACTACAACGCCACTAGCGCCGATATAAGAAGTAACACCCGTGGGTGCACCAGGCAATGAATAGCTCTCTGCATGTGCACTAGGAATTAGTAGGGATACTAATAATGCGGTGGCAGTGGCTAGCGCGCCAAAGCCCTGAATTTTGCGTGATGTGAGGGTTTGTTTCATCCTTGAATCTAATCAGAGAGAGTTTGATATTTCCAGGCCACTTGGTAACGACATGGTTGCGAACAGGTAAACAAAATTACAAACTAGCCAACTTTAGAAGTTCCTCGCGCTTTACACTCTTAACTCGAGGTTTACCCCTTGCTTCACCGGCGGCAACCTCAGCCTCGTTGATACGTTGCCAAGCCGCTTGATCAATAACTATTTGCTTTGACATTAGCGCGGAGATATCGCCGGCGCTCTTAGGGGTTTTCAAATCGGAAACTAAAAGCTCCATGACGCCAGCTGCATCGGATTTGTTAGTGCCAATTACCCCTGATGGCCCGCGCTTGGCCCAACCAACAACATACATATTTTCCTTTACACGGCCCTCTGTATTTACAACTTTGCCATTTTCATATGGAACACCTTCAATACTTTCGGCTTGATATCCAATCGCGGTAATCACCAAACCACATGTGACTGTTACATCCCCGGCTGCAGTTGAATACACGATTCCTTCAACACGCTCTGTGCCCAGGATTTGCTTAGGGGTGTGCTGAAATAGGAAATGCATGGTGCGTTCGTGATTGCTCTTCGGCAAGTCCGCGATTAAAAGCATCGCATCCAAATTACTCTTCACATCTTTTTCGGGGGCATCACCTGCTCGCACAATCGCAGCATCGATATCGCTGCGCGCCATGATGACATTTGTATGCTCAAGCTTTGGAAGTTCACGTAGCTCAGGGGATGTAAAGGCGGCATGCTCCGGGCCTCGGCGGGCACTAATGTAAACATCGCGCACTGAACTCTTTTTAAAGGCTTCTATAGCGTGATCGGCAGTATCGGTTGGATCTAGCTCACTTGGTTCAAGGGCCAACATGCGCGCAACATCCATTGCGACATTTCCTGCGCCAATTACTACGGCTGTATCGCAATCGAGTGGTACGTCTAGATCCATAAAATCCGGATGGCCGTTATACCAAGGTACAAAATCTGCCGCCGACATTGAGCCGTATAAATCTTCGCCAGGAATCCCAAGTTTCTTTCCAAGAGATGAACCTGTTGCAATAATTACGGCGTCATATTTTGCCGCTAATTGGTCAACTGTTATCTGCCCACCGATTTCAACATTTGCAAAGAGGCGAAAGTTTGGATCTGCTGCAATCTTTTCAAATACTTTGGCAACGGTTTTAATCTTTGGATGATCTGGTGCAACGCCACTTCGGACTAAACCCCATGGTGTCGGTAGGCGCTCAATCATGTCGATTGCAAAGCTGCGCTCTTCGTTTTGTAGATTCTGTAATGCCTGAGCAGCGAAGTAGCCCGCTGGTCCTGCACCGATGATTACAACCTTGAACAATGGCATTGCCATCTCCTCAATCGTTTTCTGGCGGAGACGAGGAGATTTGAACTCCTGAAGGCGATTAAACCTTACCTCGTTAGCAGTGAGGCGCACTCGACCGGGCTATGCGACGTCTCCAAGTGGTGGCCGTAGTTTACATGTTTGTTTGGGCAACCCCTAAATTTCAGTCGAATCTAAGGTCTTGGCCGTAAATTTCGCAATAAGCGGGTCAGAGAGCTCTTTCCACGTTGCAAACTCTGCACTATTTAGATGGGTTTGATGGGACGGGGCATCGCTCCAGATTTCATACAAATACACGCTGCCTGGGTTTGTAGGGTCGAGTAGAACATCGAACTTTTCACAGCCTCTTTCTTTGCGAACATGGACAACATATTTATTGATTGCGCCTATAAGTTCACTGTCTTTACCTGGTTTAGATTTGATCTCCACAAAGAAATACATTTTTCTTTCAATGGCCATGACTGGGTTCCTTCGTATCTCGACATCTTTTTCATTGCGAAATACGAACCAGTGATATACCGAAACTACGGCTGCTGTGACAAGAATTCCTAATGAGAACCGCATCTGACGAACTGTTGCAACCCCAATGCCCTGCTGAAAAAGATCTTTAAAAATAAAGTACGCACCTAGGAGCAACATTGCGGCAGAAATGATGCCCGCTACGCCAAAGAGGATAAATAAGTAGATACGGCGAATCAAAGAGGAATGCTCTTCTACTGGATTAGTTTCACTCTTCTTTTGAATTGATTGCCAAATGAACCACCAGATTGGTCCGCCAACAATTATTAAAGTCACGGCTGCCAATAGAGAGTTTGTTGATCCTCCTCCTGTTATTTGCGCAGATGCAGAGAGTGATTCGATAATTGAAACGAGAATCATCGTAACTCCACCAGCTGCTGCAATTAATCCAATCCCAGCGATTCCATATTCATAAATACGGCGAATCTCGGTCCGCTCATTTGTATTCTCATGTGAGAGAACATCGCGGTGATACCAAATGACTAAACCGCCAACAATGGCCGCTGAAATCGATCCCGGAGAGTTTTTAAAATAGAGCGATGCGCTCTGGGTTGCAGGATCTCCCAAAAACCACACAAGTACTGAATACAGGGAAATGCTGGCCGCTGTCACGGCAACTAGCACACCCCCACCGATGCCAATGAGTAAGACATAGGCAAACCAACTGGCCACTCTTTTAATCATCATCGACGTGCGGATCCAGTACACATACCAAATTGGGGCGCCAACAATGAATGTAATGAGGCCCTGTGTTAATGGCTGGCCCGCAGAGATGATTACTGCTTCCTTGTTGAAGTCAAAAAGAGAGGTGAGTAAGGCTTGAAGAATTGTTAAAAGACCGGAAACACTAAAACCTAAGCCAATGATTGATCCAATTAAATGGTCATTGATTGAATTAATTGATTGGCGAGCCTGGCTCAAGAATTTAAAGTGAATGAACCAGATTCCTCCCCAAACTATAAGTTGGGAAATCGAACTACCTTGCAATACACCATCAGAGAAAATCACCTTCAAGATTTTGAGTTGGGCAGTTACGTTCAAAACGAGAGCGAGTATAGAGATAGCAGTTAGATAGAGATTCCAAGCCATACTCTCTTTTTCACTAGGATCTTTTGTAAATGTCCTGCGTGTCCATAAGGCAACCAAGATTAAAAGTGGAATACCTACTACGGTAAAAGAAGACTCCATAGCCAGTGCGTTTCGATCCGATGTTAAAGAAATGCCGATTCGAAGAAGGCGCCCCAGCAATCCAGATAAGCCAAATCCTGAAATAACCGTTAGGGCAAAAAGGAGTCCGAACTGAAAAAAGCGGCGAACTCCTCCGCCTTTAGATACTTGTTTGTGGCTTCGGAAAAAGATCTTATTAATTAAAAAGATAACCATTCCAAAAATAAATAGGTTTGCAAATAGAGCTAAGATCATCATTTCTTAATGCCTCCACAATCCCATAATGGCCAAGGAATGCCAGAAATCCTCCACTGGCCGTCCTCTTTTATTAATCGGTACGTTTGCTCTTCACCTGATGAACTATCCATCATTGAATAGGGATCATATTGAATCGATACCCGAACAACTGCTGTGTTTCCAGTCGTCCTGCTTTCTAACAGTGAAGTCTCCGCGTCCGGCGAATGATATGCACGATCTATGTCTTGAATTGAACAACTGCTATCTCTCGCTAGGAGTTTGAAGGCTAAATCATTTCGGCCATCGTTTAATGACACCAAGTACTCCTGAACTGCTTTTTCAGGAGAGCCGATGCTTAATGTTTTGGTTGAATTACTGGATGTTACCGCGACAATAACTGCAATTATCAGGATGCTAGCGATAACTATTCCTAGGTAGAAATTTGCGGAATTTCTAACCTTAGCCATGGTTTAAAAATACTCTTGCTTCATGAGAAATCCAAGTGAGGATTGGGGTGCGATTGCAAACTCTTCTTGTAGGCTTACCGCATGGAATCAGCTGATTCGCCCGTAGAAAGCCGTCGCGTTTACGACGTGCCGCCCTCCGATATGTATGCCGATTTTATGAAAACTGGCTGGGCGCCTTCACCTCTGGATGGAATCACGCAAGATGCAGTGATTCCCTTCTGTTCTGCTCGTCGAAGCAAACTTTCAGAAGCATTTACAGGTTTACGCATTGTGATCCCTAGTGGAAACTCCAAAGTGCGAAGTAATGACACTGATTACCGTTTCCGCCCCCATAGCGCTTTCGTTTACTACACCGGCGTTCAAGGTGAAGAGGTTACATCGGATGCCGTTCTGGTCATGGAGCCAAATGGTGATGCGCATGATTCGATTTTGTATATTCAACCGCGATCAACGCGAGATACCAGTGGTTTCTATAACGATCGCAAGTATGGCGAGCTATGGGTTGGACGACGTTATACAACTGATGAGGCATCGTTACGCTTTGGTATTGAGGTACGTAAAGTTGAAGATCTTAAATCTCTTCTTAAAGATGGAACGCCTGCCGTTGCCTTGAGCGGTTTTGATGCCCTTGTTGATTCAATTATAAAGAAGAATCCACGCGGTGGTGAGTTAGTAAACTTTGTCTCAGTTGCTCGCCTTATAAAAGATGAGTATGAAATCAATGAGTTACAGAAATCTGTCGATGTCACACATCGCGGATTCAACGATGCAATTCGCGCTCTACCTGCCGCAGTTGTAACGCCACGTGGTGAGCGCGTGGTTGAAGCCGCCTTTTATGGGCGTGCCCGCGTTGAAGGTAACGAGCTCGGTTATGACACTATTTCAGCCGCGGGTTCGCATGCCTGCATACTGCACTGGACACGCAACGATGGCGCTGTTAAAAACGGTGAACTCTTGTTACTCGATGCCGGTGTTGAGTTAGATTCCTATTACACAGCCGATATAACTCGCACTTTGCCGATTAGTGGAAGATTCTCTCCAGCCCAACGCTCCTTATATATGTTGGTCTATGAAGCGCAGAAAGCGGGTTTTGCAGCCATCCGTCCAGGCGTTGATTTCCTTGAAATTAACAAGGCCTGCCACACAGTTTTAGCTCAAGGCTTAGTTGATATGGGTGTCCTAACAATCAGTGCTGAAGAATCAATGCGACCAGAATTTGGTCTTCATAAACGTTGGACGCTGCATGGAGTCAGCCATATGTTGGGATTAGATGTACATGATTGTGCGCAGGCACGCAAGGACCAATACACAGACGGTAAGTTAGAGGCTGGAATGGTCTTAACGGTTGAGCCGGGTCTATATATCCAACCCGATGACGAGCTCTTTGCCCCTGAATATCGAGGAATCGGAATTCGTATCGAAGATGATGTACTAGTGACTGAAACTGGCTATTTTAATTTGAGCGAGAATATGCCACGTCATCCAGATGAGATCGAAGCTTGGATGGCATCACTACGCTAATTGCAACCCGCACCAAGCGGCAACTATTCCAAATCCTAATGAGAGAGTTAAGTTAAGCGCTGCCTCTTTATATCGGCGTAGCTCATATGCCAGGAATATATCGAGCATGAATGTTGACCAGGTTGTGAAGGCACCAGCAAAGCCGATGGCAAATAGATCATGCATGTGTTCGCTGCTCTTGAAAGTAACACCAAGTAGGAAAGAGCCCAGAATATTTACAAGAAATATTCCATAAGGAAGTCGTGTGAATCTGCGAATATATTGATCGATTGCAAATCGGGCGGGTGCACCAATTGCGGCGCCGAGAATCACATATAAGGTATTCATCGGCGCACCGGAATGATTTTTCTAGCTAATGGCAGCACAATAAGAATTATCACTACGGAAAAAATTAAGTTCTGCAAGAGAAATACCAATCCCCCATCGCGTGGTTCAAGAGATTGAGCAGTTACTGCAGAAAAAGTTGTCAGCCCTGCGCAGAAACCCGGAAGCAACAAATGGCGAAGTTCGGTAACTCCACGACGCTCCATTAATACAAGAAGTGCACTTGCGAGCGCCACGCCAATCATGTTGGCAGCTAATGTGCCAGCGCGGTCATCGGTAATTGCGATCCCTAAGCCGTAGCGAACCAGTGTTCCAGCAACACCACCGATTGAAACTAATAGCAGGGATTTCAGAGCGGCAGGGCTTTCTTGGTAACTCCCGAAATTAGGCGCGTAATAACGCTAATAATAAGTGCAGCAAAAACCGCTGACCAGAAGTTGTTTACATCCAATTTGTCGCTCCATCTCGCAACGAGCATTAAAATTGCTGCGTTAACAACGACAAGAAAAAGACCTAAAGTTAAAATCACTGCGGGTAAGGTAAGAAGCTTGAGCAAGGATCCTAAAGTTGCATTAAGTAGGCCAAATAGAAGTGCGACCCACAGATACGTTGTGAATCCGCCCTTAACATCAATGCCTGGTATTAAAGCAGTAGCTACCCAAAAGGCGGCCGCGAGAGCGCCCCAACGAATCAGCAATTTCATGTATTAAACGATACCGTCACGCTTACGTATTTTCGAGCCTAACCAACGGGCTGGGTCGTATTTAATATCTACTACTCGCTCTTTCATAGGAATAATTGCATTGTCTGTTATGCGGATGTGTTCCGGGCAGACCTCAGTACAGCACTTTGTGATGTTACACATTCCCAAACCGTGCTCTTCTTGTGCGGTTTTCTTGCGGTTTCTCAACGTATCGAGAGGATGCATATCCAGCTCGGCTATTCGGATGAAGAAACGCGGCCCAGCAAAGGATTTCTTGTTCTCTTCATGATCGCGAATAACATGGCAGGTATCTTGGCAGAGGAAACACTCGATGCATTTACGGAATTCTTGACTGCGCTCGACATCTACCTGTTCCATGCGCGCCTCGCCCGGAGCTAACTCAGCTGGGTGTGCATATGCGGGAATCTCCATGGCCTTCTTGTAATTAAAAGATACATCCGTGACTAGATCTTTTATTACTGGGAATGCGCGAAGTGGTGTAACCGTGATTGTCTCTTCGTTCTCATATGCGGCGACCTGAGTCATACATGCCAAGCGTGGCTTTCCATTAATCTCCATTGAACAAGATCCACATTTGCCAGCTTTGCAGTTCCAGCGAACAGCTAAGTCGCCCATCTGTGTTGCCTGTACGCGATGAATTACATCGAGGACTACTTCGCCCTCGTTGGCCTCCACTTGAACATCTTGGAGGGCACCATCGGTTGAATCACCGCGCCAAATACGAAGATTAATCATGCGTGCCATTAGTTGGAACCGCCTTTCGCGATTTCTTCTTGTGTCATGTATTTCTCCAACTCATGAACATCAAAAAGGTCGAAGAGTTCTTTTGGAAGTGATGGAAGTGCTTGCTCTCGAACATTTACCTGGGCTCCATCAAAAGATGAAATGTGATTGAGTTGTCGCCACTTATTATTCATTCCTGGGAAATCATCACGGGTGTGACCACCACGTGATTCTTCTCGGCGAATCGCTGACTTCGCTGTTGATTCAGCAACTAACAACATGTTGTCTAAATCAAAAGCTAAGTGGAAGCCGGGATTAAATTTACGGCCCCCGCTTACTGAAACATTTGCACTGCGAACTCGAATCTCTGCAATCTTTGCAATCGCATCTTCTAATTCGCTAGCTGTACGGATAATGCCAACCAAGTTATGGGCAACCTCTTGAAGCTCTGCATGCAGGGCGTAAGAGTTTTCCCCGCCTTCGCGATCAAATGGTGCTTGAATCTTGGCTGCGGCAGCCTTTATCGCCGCCTCGCTTACGGGGTTCTTTCCGTTGCTCTTTACGTACTCTGCCGCGCCTATTCCAGCGCGTCGACCAAAGACCAAGAGGTCGGTAAGTGAGTTGCCGCCTAAACGATTTGAGCCGTGCATTCCGCCAGCGACTTCACCTGCGGCAAAGAGCCCTGGCACTCCAATAGCTGCCGCAGTATCAGGTTCTACTTCTACTCCGCCCATAACGTAGTGACATGTTGGACCGACTTCCATCGGCTCTTTTGTAATATCAACACCGGCAAGTTCATAGAACTGGTGCCACATCGATGGAAGGCGTTTCTTAATAATCTCGGCAGATAAACGTTTTGAAACATCTAGGAACACACCACCGTGCTCGGTGCCACGTCCAGCTTTAACTTCACTGTTAATTGCGCGCGCAACTTCATCGCGTGGCAATAACTCTGGAGGACGGCGATTGTTGTCTTGATCTGTATACCAGCGATCAGCCTCTGCTTCATTGTCGGCGTAAATACTTTTAAATACATCTGGGATGTACTTAAACATAAAGCGCTCTCCAACAGAGTTAGTCAGAACCCCACCTTCGCCACGCACTGATTCGGTAACTAAAATTCCGCGTACTGATGGTGGCCACACCATTCCGGTTGGATGGAACTGCAAGAACTCCATGTCAACCAAGTTTGCGCCGGCTTTAAGAGCTAAGGCATGACCGTCGCCGGTGCCTTCCCATGAGTTTGAAGTAATTTTAAAAGTCTTTCCAACTCCACCTGTTGCGATAATTACAGTTGGTGCCTCAAACAAAACCTCTGCGCCAGTTTCGCGCCAATAACCATAGGCGCCCGAAACTTTGCCATTCTCTTTCAAAATATCGGTGATAGTTAGTTCGGCGAAGACTTTGATGTTGCTCTCCATCGATCCATACTGCTCGCCGTCTTTTTGTTGCAGAGCAACAATCTTTTGCTGCATTGTGCGGATGAGTTCTAATCCTGTGCGATCTCCAACGTGTGCAAGGCGTGGGTATTCATGACCACCGAAGTTACGTTGTGAAATCTTTCCCTCTTTTGTACGGTCAAAGAGTGCGCCCCAAGTTTCTAGCTCCCAAATGCGATCTGGTGCCTCTTTGGCATGTAGCTCGGCCATGCGGAAATGATTGAGGAATTTGCCTCCTCGCATGGTGTCGCGAAAGTGAACCATCCAGTTGTCATTATCGTTGACGTTACCCATCGATGCCGCAGCGCCGCCTTCAGCCATAACTGTGTGGGCTTTACCAAATAGGGATTTACAGATGATGGCAACGCGTAAGCCCGCCTCGCGAGCTTCAACTGCAGCACGCAAACCTGCTCCGCCTGCACCAATAACAAGTACGTCGTAAGAGTGACGCTCTAATTCGCTCATAATCAAATCCCTTTAGAAGAAGTAGAAGTTAGTGATTGCACCAGATGCAACCGCGCGGGTATAAATATCGGCACCAGCAACTCCGAAGAGTGAGATCCAAGCAAATGTTGGGTGTTTGTGATTTAACGCCGAAACAATTGTCCACGCTTTGTAGCGCACTGGATGTTTTGAGAAGTGCTTTAAGCGACCGCCAAGAGTGTGGCGACATGTGTGGCATGAGAGTGAATAGAACCACAACATCGTCGTTGAGAATAAGAACACGAGTGTTCCAACGCTCATATGGCCCCACTCTTTATCGCCATTTCTAAATGTCAGGATCGTGTCCCACGTTAAAATTACGTTGAAAATTAGACCTGCATAAAAGAACCAACGATGACTATTTTGCAAGATAAGAGGTGCGCGAGTTTCGCCGGTGTATTTTGTGTGGGGCTCAGCAACTGCACATGCAGGTGGTGACATCCAAAATGC
>CAXNCU010000028.1:0-12403 GCA_964200985.1 Candidatus Planktophila sp. | reverse complement strand
GCATTGACTGCTGCTTCGACCTCACCTAAGTCAGACATCGTTTCGATAAGGATGGCATCGACTCCACCAGCGACTAAGCCACGAATCTGTTCGGCGAAGAGAGCTTGACCGCTCTCAAGCGTCATCGTTCCCATTGGCTCCATTAAATCTCCCGATGGTCCGATATCACCCATAACAAAACAGCCAGGATGGCGATTGGCGACTTTGCGCGCGATTTCTGCACCAGCCTTATTTAATTCAAAGACACGATCCTCAAGACCATGCATTGCAAGACGTCCATGCGTGCCACCGAAAGTATTTGTAGTAATAAATCGTGCACCTGCTGCAGCGTAGGCCTCGAGTACTGCATCAATGTCAGCGGCTCTTTCAACGTTCCAGAGCTCAGGAGCACCACCATCGGTGAGTCCGCGATCTTGCAACATTGTTCCCATCGCTCCATCAGATGCGAGAGTTGCTTTTTCTAATGCTTCATAGATCGCTGACATTTATTTTTCTCCCATAGATTTAATTAACGCTTCAAGTTTTTCAACGCTTAACTCATCTTCAAGTTCAGCGGCAATGCGTGGTGCTAAAACATCTGGTGAATCAGTAGCCTCAACCCATGGATCGCGATTCCATCCTTCTGTGTAGGCATCTGCATCGATTTCGCCAAGGCGCATTGCCGCCTCATCGATTGCCTCTTGAAAGCGCGACGCCAACATAACCTTAATAGTGCTCTCGCCTTCTCGCGCGATGACCATTGAGGGTATTTCATGCCATCGCATGACTTGATATTGACTCATAAAGCTAATTCTATAGGGCGATTTCGTAGCGTTTTTCTCTCAAAGTCCGTAGGGTATGGCGATGATAGATCTCCACTCCATCGATATTTGGCTGCAGCTATCGGTAATTATCGATGCAATGATCGCCGCGGTTCTGGGTTCGCTGATTGGTTGGGAGCGCGATCGCGCTGGAAAATCAGCTGGCCCTCGCACGATGGCCCTCGTTGGTTCTGCATCGGCTGCGATAGTCGCCATCGGAGCCGTCGTCGGCGCTCAAGCCCAATTCGGAGATCCGACCAGAGCTCTCCACGCCATTATTACCGGAATCGGATTCCTTGGTGCTGGATTGATCTTTACCGACAAGCACTCAACTGGAATTCAAGGCGTTACCACCGCAGCCACGGTTTTTTCAACGGCGGCCGTTGGCGTTGCAGTAGGTCTGGGCTTTCAAGTTGTTGGCGCGGGACTGACCATTATTATTTTAATTATTTTAAGATCAACTCAAGTTATCGAAAAATCTACGAACCGAGGGAATTAACGCTTCTTAATCTTTAAGATTACGTTTCTATCAGTTGGCCGACCACACCACCAGTTAACATCATGGGTTGCTCCAAGCTCGGCCCGCTTTTGCCAAATATTGGCACTAATCAATCTCGACAGGGCGGCAATTTCTACTGGATTATTGGCATCGCCATAGTCAAGGCCACCTGCATGATCGATGACACTTAGACCGAAGTAAATATCTCCCGCCTCATCGGCAACGATTTCGATAGTACGAGATTGTTGCGGCCAATCTGCATGAGATGCAGTTTCAATTTGCCAGAAGCCACGTACTTCTTGCTCTGGTCCAATCCATTCGATGTGATGGCGGTGTTCATGGCCAGCTAGCCATGCAATAACTTTTGGATACTTTAAAAGCATCTCCTGGATCTCTTCGACGCAAATACGCTTACCCATTGGTGCGTAACTATTAAACATCTTGCTCAATGGATGGTGCGAGGCTAGAACAACTAGAGAATCTGCTGATGCGATTTCGCGCTCTAGCCATTCAAACTGTTCAAGGTCAAGGGAGCCTTGCCAGCCACCAAAGTGATTGACGCTGTCTATCACGATAAGTTTCACGGCTCCGATAGAGGTTGTGTAGTACATGTGCTTACCGTTGATATTTTCCTCGGTAAATCCATGACCATGAGGCAGGCCAGGTGATGCACGATGCATCGCAGCAAACTCACCTCGCTCTATCGCACGGCGCTCAACATCGGCAGTTACATGTGTGAAGGGAGCGTCAAATGCTTCTGGGTAACCAGCGGGGCCAATCTCCTGAAAACTCGACAGTACATCTGCAAGTGTTACATTCGATGGCAGACCTGTGTATCGCTTATCATCAATCATGGCAGCATTAATTGCAGATGCTGGTGCAACCGTGCCTTGTAAAAGCGCATCATGGTTTCCATGAACGGCATACCAGGGAAATTTCAGACCCGTAGCTTTAAATGGCGCACGGCATGCATTTAAAAGATTGGGTACAACAGGGAAGCCATATTTAGCACGCGCATCATCATCTTCTAATTGAGCAGGCGTTCCATGTGGATGCCAGTAGCGTGTGTCGTAATGCTGCGCACCATCATCAATAACGCCCTCATATTTACTCTGGTCGCCCGAATCGGGTCGAAAATCTAAACCATCCAAGAGAGCTAGGTACCAGCTGACCTCATTCTTTTGAGCATTATCAGTTGTGTCCCCAGTGATGATTGCGCCGTCGACTCCATGTCCGGATAGCGGACCGGTTGTAATCTTATTAAGTGATTGAATCATCGCTTCGACTACATGCGGTGACAACATTGAGTGCGGGCGATAGGTGCCAATCGTGCCAACTTTTTCACGAATAGGACTATCGGGATCGGCCCAGCGATCTAGATACTCAGGACGCGTGGGAGATTGTGCATCACAGACATGTAAATCAGATAAGTGGTGCATGACTAGTAGAGGCGTGCTCACTGCGGGAAACTCGTAGCCGATGTGGGCTTCATCTGCGCTGGAAATTAAATCGCGCCAACCCAGCGAGTTAGCCTCTCCCCGTACATATGCCATAGTCACTATCCTAGCCAGATGCAATCTAAAAGTGCGAGCATCATCGTTCTGACTGGCGGGACAAGTGCGCGATTTGGCTCTGATAAATCTCAGGCATTAATTAATGGCAAATCTCTCATCGCGCGAATTCTCGAATCGATTCCATCCGAGTTTGAAATAATCCTAGTTGGGCAAGATCCACATATCGAGAGTTCGACGTATGTATGCGTGCAAGAAGAACCGATTGGTGGCGGACCAGTCGCTGGCTTTAAAGCAGGTCTTCAAATTTGCGAGAGTGAAATAGTGCTTCTAGTTGCAACTGATATGCCTTTTGCAATTGCGAAAGCAGTAAACCTTCTTAGCTCGATGAAATCCCATGAAGAGGCGCTTATGTATGTCGATGCCGAAGGCTTTGGCCAGCCCCTGGCAGCGCTCTACAGAGTTGAAGCGGTGGAGAGGGCTTTTGCAGAGATGGGCGATGTCGATGGAAAATCGATGAGAGAGTTAATTTCACACCTTAACGTTGTCCAAATCCCGGCAACTCCAGAAGTTGCAAGCTCGCTCATAGATATAGACACTGCCGCCGACCTAGATCGGGCAATCGCTTTTGAAGCCCAGCTAAAGGATAATTTCTAATTATGAGCACTCTTGTTGAAGGCAGTTGGGATCAAGCTCGAACAGTTGCCGCTAATTCATTCCAGGTCCTTAGCCGTGAATCAATCGATCTAACTCAGGGAGTGGATCGCACGTTGGCCGCAGATGCTCATGCATTGTGCGATTTACCAACATATGCAACATCGGCAATGGATGGCTATGCAGTTGCAGGAGATGGCCCCTGGAAAATTATTGGCGAAGTAAAAGCTGGATTACCGATGAAGAGCGTACTTGCTGCAGGAAGTGCGGTGGGGATTGCAACGGGCGCCGTCATCCCGCAGGGGACGTTTGGCGTTATTCGCTGGGAGTCTGCAACTGTTGATGAGAACATGCTCACTGGAAAAGTTAGTCATAATCAAGAGATACGCCCACCAGCACATGAATGTAAATCTGGCGATGTATTAATTCAAGCGGGAACAAAACTTAACCCTGCGATGATTGGTCTTCTCGCAGCCGCTGGACTAGACAAAATAGATGTCGTTAGAAAGCCACGAGTGGCACTTGTTTTATTAGGCGATGAGATTCAACTTACTGGAATACCAAGTGAGGGTTTAGTTCGCGATGCCTTAGGTCCTCAGCTGCCAGGTTGGCTAATAAAATTAGGATGTGAAATTGTAAGCACTCGCTACATCTCTGATGAGTTACATCTTGTAGTTAATGCACTTGATGAGGCCTGCGCAACTGCCGATATTGTTATTACCACGGGAGGCACAGCACAAGGTCCACGTGATTACCTGCATAGCGCGCTCAATGAAATAAATGCGCAGATTTTAGTAGATACCGTTGCAGTTCGTCCCGGTCACCCCATGCTCCTTGCGCGAACAGATAGTTGTGCAATCTTCGGCTTACCCGGAAATCCACAATCTGCAATCGTTGCTCTTGTCTCACTCGGCGGCCCAGTCATAGCATCCATGTTGGGCAATCAAACTCAGGATCTGCCCACGGTAATTACCCGTGATGAACTCACAGCCCCTGAAGAATTCACACGTTTAGTTATCGGCAATTTAGTCGAGAATCAATTTGTGGTTGCTCGCTACTTGGGTTCAGCGATGCTGCGTGGCTTGGCGCACTCAACTGGCTTTGCCGTCGTAGTGAAGAGCTATACCGCAGCCGGTGAGAGCGTACGTTGGCTATCACTGCCTTAACGAATTAGACTCGGCGCATGAGTGAAGGATTAACACATCTAAATGCAGCAGGTGCGGCACATATGGTCGATGTCACTGGGCGTGAAATTACAGTTCGCATCGCTGACACATCTGCGCATGTTTACCTTTCTTCGCATGTCGTTGCTCTTTTACGCGATGGAAAGACACCTAAAGGCGATGTCCTAGCAACTGCACGGATTGCAGGGATCATGGCGGCAAAGAAAACCAGTGAACTCATTCCTTTATGTCATCCAATCGCCATTAATTCAATCAGTATCGAATTAGAGATTATCGATAGCGGCGTTGCAATTAAGGCTCAAGTCATAACCTCCGATCGCACCGGTGTTGAAATGGAGGCGCTCACTGCAGTCAGCGTCGCAGGGTTAACCATCATAGATATGGTTAAAGCCCTTGATCCCGCCGCTTCGATTAGCGATATTCGCATTGACTCAAAATCTGGAGGTAAGAACGGTGATTGGAAACGCGCGTGAATGCGCGCACTGCATCCATCATCACGGCTAGCAACCGTGCCTCACAAGGTGTTTACGCAGATGTAAGTGGCGTTCTTTTAAAAGACGGGCTTTTGGCACTGGGTTATAGCGTTGACGAACCAGTCATAGTTAGCGATGACGTTGATGCAATCGGCGATGAGATTCTTAAAGCGCTAGCCAAAAAGACACGTCTCATCGTTACAACTGGCGGAACTGGAATCTCACACAGCGATGTTACGCCCGAAGCTACTGCGCCATTTATCAAAAAACTTATACCTGGTTTTGCAGAGGCGCTTCGCGCATATTCACGAGGTAAAACACCGACAGCGGATTTAACCCGAGGCCTTGCCGGAACCTTTGAAAACACATTGATAATTAATTTACCTGGCTCAACAGGTGGGGTAAAAGACGGTCTAGTTATCATCGAACGTTTAGCAGGACACATCTTGGATCAATTAGATGGAATCGACCACTAATGGCACAGGTGATGATGGCTATTGTGACAAATGAAGTAATTAGCATCACCGATTTGGCAGCCCTTGTTCGCGATCAAAGTTGTGGAGCGGTTGTAACTTTCCAAGGGGAGGTTCGAAATCACGATGGCGGTAGAGAAGTGGCCAGACTTACATATGAGATTCACCCAACGGCAAGTGAACAGATAGAAAAGATTACAGCTTCAGTTCTAGAGGGATTTGATGTTGTAAAAGTTGCAATCGCTCATCGTTATGGCCAGCTCGAGATAGGTGATACCGCCTTCGCAGTAGCCGTTTCGGCCCACCATCGCGCTGAGGCATTTACTGCAACCAGCGCCCTTGTTGATGAGATTAAAGCCAGATTACCCATTTGGAAGCACCAAGTATTTGCCGATGGCACCCAAGAGTGGGTTAATACGGCATGAGCACATTAATCGATACTTATGGGCGTGTGCACCGAAATCTGCGTGTATCCCTTACCGATAGATGCTCTTTGCGATGTACATACTGTATGCCGCATGATTTTGCCGCCTGGTTGCCTAGCGAGGATTTATTAACCACAGATGAGCTGCTAACTGTGATCGAAGTTGCCGTTCAACAAGGAATTGATGAAGTTCGACTAACCGGTGGAGAACCTTTACTGCGCCCAGATATTGTTGAAATCGTCGAACGCATTGCAAGTTTGGATAACGCTCCACGATTAACTTTAACTACTAACGGAATCCGTTTACCGGATTTGGCGGAGAAATTAGCAAGGGCGGGCTTGAATCGCATTAACGTTAGCCTTGATACGCTAAGTCGCGAGAGATTTAAGAAGCTGACATATCGCGATAGGTTTGATGATGTCATCCTCGGACTAGAAGCTGCAAATGCCGCGGGGCTTTTCCCAATTAAAGTAAATACTGTTTTACTTAAAGATGTTAACGATGATGAAGCACCTGCACTGTTGGAATGGGCGCTAGCCCATGAATACTCGCTCCGATTCATAGAGCAGATGCCACTAGATGCTGGCGGAATCTGGGATCGCGCAACTTTAATAACGGCCGATGAAATCTTCGCATCTCTCTCTACGCAGTATCTGCTGACGCCAGTGGATAATCGTGGCTCATCTCCTGCTGAAGAGTTTTATATCAATGGGACGAAGGCAACGGTCGGCATCATTGGCAGCGTTACTAGACCTTTTTGTGGAGCCTGCGATCGATTACGTCTTACATCTGATGGTCAGCTTCGATCATGTTTATTTTCAAACGTTGAAACAGACTTGCGAAAAACATTACGTGATGGAGAAACTGATCTAGCCTATAAGCACGAACAGATTGCGGCCCGCTTTCACAATACAGTTATTAGCAAGCTTCCTGGCCATGGAATCAACGATCCATCCTTTATTGCACCGCTTCGACCAATGTCGGCAATCGGCGGTTAGCCACCAGCAAATCGTGGCAAAACATCTATAACGCTGCCCTCGTTGACCGCAATGCTCATGTCATGAACGGCAATAGAATCTAAAAGAAAACTGCACTGCGACATGACATGCGCAAGTGTTGGATTTGCTTGTGTTGCTTGGGCGATAATCGCTTCAAAGCTCGCAGGCGTAAAGTTGGCCGAATCAACACCAGCTGCAGCGCGCGCGGCGGCAAAGAAACGGACTTCTACCCCTGTTTGCATAGACCCATTGTATGGTTACCCCATGCTCGAGTACATCCTGATCTTCGCAGTCGGAATTCTCGTCGGTGGAATCAATGGAATGGCGGGCGGTGCATCGGTTATTTCATATCCAGTGTTGCTAGCAACTGGAATGTCGCCGGTAAGTGCGGCTATATCAAATGCACTGGGTGTCACACCGGCAAATTTCTTTGCTCTTATTGCAGCCAGACACCAGATGCGCGCCTATATGGAGCAGTATAAAAAACTCATTCTCATTTCAATTATCGGTTCAACAATCGGCGCCCTGCTCCTCTTAAACGTTCCTCCAGGTGTCTTTGAGAAGATGGTGCCCTTCTTACTTCTCTTTGCATCTCTCTCATTCTTAATTAAAGCTAAACCTGATCGTGGTGCACGGCATGAGTTAGTTGAAAAATTCGGAATCGCCGCGAGCGGGCTCTACTGCGGTTACTTTGGTCCGGGTCAAGGAGTTATGGTGATCGCAGTTCTTGCCCGCGATATCCGCCGAGATCCGAGGTCACTTAACACGGCTAAAAATCTCATCGTCGGCTGGACCTCTTTGATCTCCAACATCATTTACATCTTCAGCGGTCGCGCTGTCTGGCCTGTTGTTATCGCCCTTGTCCTGGGATCGAGCATTGGTGGGACTTTCGGGGGACGCTGGGCGGCCCATATGCCCAAGGCCGTCTATCGCGCTCTTATCCTGACCGTCGGTTTTAGCGCCTCAGCCTGGCTCTTTAAGAAGTATTACTTCGGCTAAGCGCTATCAATTGGTATATCACTGATATATCATCTCTGACATGAGCCAGGCGATCCACATCCTCACCCGAGAGAGCAGCTCGCTATCTGAAGAGGCCTATAGCCGAATCCGCTCGATGATTATTACCCTCGAACTCGTTCCCGGCTCTTTGATTAGCGAGAGCGAATTGATGTCTAAGTTGGGATTTGGACGCACGCCAATTCGCGAAGCTCTGCGCTCGCTGGCCAATGAAAAGTTAGTAGAGGTTTACCCCAGGCGCGGAATGTTTGTTTCAAGCGTTGATGTGCACAATCTCTCCGCACTCTCTGAAGTCCGTGCGGTTTTAGAGATTAAAGCCGCTGAGCTTGCAGCACAGCGATCAACAGCAGCTGATCAACTTGTTACAAAGGCTTTGATCTCAGAAATTCAGGGGCTCAAAGGCGATTTAGATATGGCGACATTAATTGGTTTAGACCAACGTATCCATCACCATATTTATCAATGCACTCACAACGAATTTTTAGCTGCAGATTTAGATAATTATTACGCGCATGCATTAAGAATCTGGTTTTTAGCACTCGACCGTATAGCTGGTTTGACCGAGGCGATCATTGAACATCGAGCATTACTAGAGGCAATCGCAAGTAATGACCCAAAGGCTGCAGGCAAGGCAATGCGTGATCACGTAGAAGGATTTGAAGCATCGATTCGTAAATCTTTATAAACCACCACTACAAGAACGAGGACAAGAGCTATGAGCAAGTTACCTGAGAAGGCAAAGTGCGTCGTTATTGGCGCAGGTATCGTCGGCAATGGAATGGTCTACCACCTTGCAAAGCTAGGTTGGAAAGGTATCGTCCAGATCGATAAGGGACCTTTACCTAATCCTGGCGGCTCAACCGGACATGCATCTAACTTTATTTTCCCCGTCGATCATTCAAAAGAGATGACTTCAATAACTGCAGAGAGTATGCGCCAATATAAAGAGTGGGGCACATTTACTGAAACTGGTGGCATCGAAGTTGCTCGCACGCCAGAGCGCATGCAAGAGCTGGCTCGACGCATCACATCGGCTAAATCATGGGGAGTCGATGGTGGTCGAATCCTCACGCCTGCCGAAGTAAAAGAGTTAGTGCCATATATCGATGAGAGCGTGATTATCGGTGGTTATTACCAGCCAAGCGTAGGCGTCGTAGACTCACTTCGAACCGGCACATTGATGCGCGAATATGCGATTGAAAAAGGCGCAGCACTCTCATTTGCAAACATTGAAGTTCTAGACATCACTGTTGAAAATGGACGTGTCACTGGAGTTGTTACCGATCAAGGAACAATCGCTGCAGATTATGTAGTTATTGCAACTGGATGCTGGTCACCAAAGCTTGCAGCTATGGCAGGTGCTCACATTCCATTAACTCCTGCAGTTCACCAGATGAAGGACATTGGACCAGTGCCATTCTTTAAGGATGCCAAGGGCGATATCGAATGGCCAATCGTTCGCGACATGGATGTATTCATGTACGAGCGCCAACACGGTACAGGTCTTGAAATTGGATCATATGCTCACCGACCAATCCTTTACACGCCTGATGATCTGCCATCAAATGCGACGGCAGCACTTTCGCCAACAGAGTTTGCTTTTACTCAAGCAGATTTTGATATCCAAGACGAGCATGCATATGAGTTAATGCCATCGATAGTTGGCGATGAAAATGTCCGTGAAAAATATGCGATTAATGGAATCCTTTCTTACACTCCGGATGGAATGCCAATTCTTGGTGAAACTCCAGAAGTAAAGGGTTTGTGGTCGGTTGCGGCAGTCTGGATTAAAGAAGGTCCAGGAACTGCAAAGTCAGTTGCCGAATGGATGGTTCTCGGGGACTCTGAAATCGATCTGCACTCTTCGAATATCGCACGTTTCCATGATCACCAAAAAGCCGAGTTCCATATTAAGGCCCGCGTTGATGAGAGCTTTAACAAGACCTATGGAATCGTTCACCCACTAGAGCAGTACGCATCAAATCGAAATGTTCGCCTATCTCCATTCTATGAAGCAGAGAAGGCGCTCGGCGCAGTCTTTTATGAAACCGCTGGATGGGAACGACCATTCTGGTATGAATCAAACAAAGATTTAGTTGCAAAGTTCGGCGACAAGGTAATGCCACGTACTGCTGAATGGGAATCACGCTGGTGGTCACCAATTATCAATGCAGAGCACCTACAAATGCGCGAGAGCGCTGGCATCGTTGATCTTTCAGCCTTTGCAATCTTTGATGTCACCGGACCCAGTGCATTGGCCGTGGTACAAAAAGCGGCTTTGCGTCAGATGGATGTTGCTATCGGTCGTGTTGTCTACACACCAGTACTTGGTCCAAATGGTGGCTTCAAATCAGATTTAACAATCATGCGACTTGATACTAATCATTTCCGCGTGGTCACCGGTGGCGCTCATGGAATGGCCGATAAAAAGTGGTTTAGCGATTTGCTACCCGCTGATGGTTCGGCACAGATCTTTGACTTAACTTCTAGTTATACAACGGTCGGAATCTGGGGACCAAAGGCACGCGAGATTATTCAAGCAATAACAAAGAGCGATATGGGTAAAGATGCCTTTAAGTTCAGCACCTGTAAGGTTATTGAAGTTGGTCCACTCCGTGTTCTGGCATCACGTATCTCCTACGTAGGAGATCTTGGCTGGGAGTTCTATATTCCTATTGAACAGGGCGCAAAGTTATGGGAGATGCTTTGGGATAGTGGCAAGAAGCACGGAATGATTCCAGTAGGTATTGGCGTTTACGGTACAACTGGTCGACTTGAAAAATGCTATCGCGCTTACGGCCCAGAGCTTGAAACTGAGTACACGGTAGTCGAGGCTGGAATGCAATCTCCGAAGCTTAAAGAGGCCGACTTCATAGGTAAGGCCGCGCACGTTAAGCACCGCAGTGAAAAACCAATCACAATGCTCTGTACTTTGTTCGTAGATGATCACGCATCATCGACCGGTGAAAAGCGCTACATGATGGGTAATGAACCGATACTTACTCTTGATAAGCAACCGATAGTTGACTCACATGGTCGACGCTCATATGTCACGAGCGCTGGATCTGCACCGTCATTGGGCAAGCACATTCTGATGTCATACCTACCGACAGAACTGGCTGTAGCCGGCAATAAATTCATCGTTGAATATTTGGGTGAGCACTATCCATGTTCAGTGGCAGAAGTTGGTGCTACGCCTGTCTTTGATTCCTCAAATGAGCGGATCATCGCCTAATGGACGTATTGGTCTGCTTAAAGCGAGTACCACTTGCCGGAGGAACGTTAATTCTTACTCCGGATTCGCGTGATATTGAAACCAAACACCTTGGCTTTGGTATCAGCCCCCACGAAGAAAATGCCGTAGAAGCGGGAGTCCAATTAGTTGAGCAAATGGGTGGCACGCTTACCTTGTTAACGCTCGGACCAAGTGATGCTGAAGAGCAGTTACGTTCTCAATTGGCAATCGGTGCTACACGCGCCGTGCTTATCGAAACCGATGGACAAGAGTGGGATCCGCAGGGGACTGCAGCCGCACTTGTCGATGCGATTAATGCTGAAGAGACAAAGTTTGATTTAATTATCTTTGGCGCCGAATCAGCTGATAGTGCGGGATATCAAATTCATATTCGTGTCGCACATGCACTTAATCGCCCCATCGTTACAAATGTGAAGTCGATGAAAATTGAACAGGGGATTGTTAGTTGTGAGCGAGTCGTAGCCAATGGGCGCGAGCATTATGAGGCTCCGCTTCCTGCGATTGTTACCGTTCGAGATGGCCTCAATATTCCACGCTATCCATCGGTACCAGGTCGGATGCAGGCGCGTAAAAAGATTGTAGATATGAAAAAGGCTGAGCCTCGAGTTCCAAAACTTGAGAAAGTAACTCTCGCCCTTGCTCCTTCTAAGGATAAAGGCGCTGAAATTCTTGGCAAGGGTGCCGATGCGGTACCTGCCTTAGTTGAAGTCTTGAAACAGATTGGAGCCTTCTAATGATTCTGGTTCTTATCGATCACGATCGCGGCGAACTCGATCCGCTCTCACTCAGAGCCCTTACTGCAGCCCGCGCCCTAGGCCAGGATGTAGAGGCCGTTGCAATTGGTAGCGACGCAGTCGCCTTGGCCGGCATTGTCGGTGAATACGGTGCCAAGGTTTTACACCTAGCAACGCACGCAATGATTAGTGATTACACACCGATGGCATCTGGCCGAGCTCTGAAAGAGTTAGTTGAAAAACTAAAGCCTGCCGCGGTATTGGCTGCAGGCAGCCCTCGCGGCAATGAGCAGTTAGCTCATTTAGCTGCATTCTTAGATGTTCCCATGGCGGCAGAGTGCTCCGAAATTACATTGGGCTCTCCTCACCATGTCTTGCG
>CAXNCU010000027.1:0-12698 GCA_964200985.1 Candidatus Planktophila sp. | reverse complement strand
AATATCTTCAAGCAATTCGAACCAGAATAATGAGAGTTGTGTGAGGACTGCGCCTTTTCCAGGAATTAGCGTTGGCATTACCCAGTCATATGCCGATACTCGATCCGAAGCAACAAGAAGGATCTCTTTTTTATCATTGGTATATAAGTCACGTACTTTTCCGGTGCGCAGATGTGTCCACCCAGGTATCGAAGGCGCTGGCGGTGGACCAGCTAAGCCGAAGCCGCTCACCGAATAGAGCCGGGCTTGTACTGCACTGCTGCAGGGTGCGCGGATGTAATCGCTTCAATGCGATTAACAACTCGAGCAACTTGTTGGCGAGCATCGCCAGTGAAATCTAGGGGTGCGCTGATTAGTTTATTAATGGCGGCGCGATCCAAAGGAAAACGATCATCGTTAGCTAAATCATCCAGAAGAGTGTTGCCCTTGCCTTCGCGCATTCCGAGCGCTGCCTTTACTGCATGCTCTTTTATAACTTCGTGGGCAACTTCGCGTCCGACCCCAGCCTTGACGGCTGCCATCAAGAACTTAGTTGTTGCTAGAAATGGTAGATATCGCTCTAATTCAGCCTCAATTACCGCTGGAAAGGCGCCGAATTCAGCAAGCACGGTCAGCATTGTTTCAAGAAGGCCGTCGATTGCATAAAAGGCATCGGGTAGCGCGACTCGACGGACAACGCTGCATGAAACATCACCCTCGTTCCACTGGTCACCTGCGAGCTCGCTAACCATTGATGCATATCCTCGTAAAACAACGGTTAAACCATTTACACGCTCACATGATCGCGTATTCATTTTATGTGGCATCGCACTGCTGCCAACTTGTCCAGCTTTAAATCCCTCTGTTACTAATTCTGCGCCCGCCATTAACCGTATCGATGTAGCAAGTGAAGAGGGCGCGGCAGCTAACTGCACAAGTGTTGTGACAACATCGTAATCAAAAGAGCGTGGGTAAATCTGTCCAGTTGAATCTAAAATATTGTTAAAGCCCAACTCTTTTGCAATTGCGTTTTCCAACGCGGCATGCGCTTGCGCCGAACCAAGTGTCTCTATTGAATCTTGCGAAGTTCCAACTGGGCCTTTTATTCCGCGCATTGGATATCTTGCCTGTAAGGCCGTTAAGCGCTCATATGCAAAGAGCAGCTCTTCGGCTGAAGATGCAAAGCGCTTTCCAAGAGTTGTTACCTGAGCAGGTACATTGTGTGAGCGTCCGGCAATTGGTTGATCGGCATACTCTGCTGCGCGTTCTGCTAATCGGGCCAATAAAGTTACAACTTTGTCATGGACTAGTTCTAATCCATTTCGTATCTGAAGGGCTTCAATATTTTCAGTTAAATCCCGACTCGTCATTCCAATATGAATTACTTCGTGGCCTGCGAGCGCGTTGAACTCTTCGATTCGAGCCTTGACGTCGTGACGAGTCTGCTTCTCGCGCGCATCAATTGAGGCAAGATCTACAGTAAAGATTACTTTCGTGTAGTCATCAATGACAGAGTCTGAAATCTGATGACCAAGCAATGATTGATTTCGCATTACTGATAGCCATAACCGTCGTTCAAGAATAATCTTTTCCTGCGGGGCAAAGATCTTTCGCATTGCAGCAGAGGCGTATCTATCGGCTAAAAGGCTCACTGATGAATTATCGGCCATTTAATTGCCCTTCTCTGCCACTGAGGCATTGAACGCGATGTCGCTTCGATAAAAGGAGCCAGGCAGGGTGATTTGGCTGATTGCACGGTAGGCACGATCTCTGGCCTCGGTTAAATCGCTTCCCATGCCAGTCACTGCTAGAACTCGGCCGCCTGTTGCAATGAGCTTTTCATCCTTTAAGGATGTACCAGCGTGAAAAATCTCAACATTTTCAATCGCTGGAAACTGCGAAATTGATCCACCGCTTATCGGCGCACTTGGATAACCCTCGGCAGCCAATACAACGGTAACGGCCGAATCATCACGCCACTCTAAAACCGTATCGGAGAGATTGCCTGTAGCGGCCTTATATAAGAGTCCCGCCAATGGCGTTCTGAGCAATGGAATTAGAACCTGTGTTTCAGGATCACCAAAGCGAACATTAAATTCAATAACGCGCGTTCCATGATCAGTGAGCGCTAAACCTGCATAAAGGAGGCCAACAAATGGAGTTCCGCGCGCACTCATTTCAGCAATCATCGGAGCGAGAACTTGTTTGTATGTATCGTCGACGATGTCTGATGGTGCCCACGGAAGTGGAGAGTACGCACCCATGCCACCAGTATTTGGTCCGGCATCATTATCTCGCGCACGTTTAAAATCTTGTGCAGGCTGCATAGCAAGCACGGAAACTCCATCGCTAATACCAAAGAGTGAAACCTCTGGGCCATTTAAATACTCTTCAATGACAACGCGCTTGCATGCCAGGGCGTGGTCTAAAGCCTCTTGGCGATCATTTGTTACTACAACGCCCTTGCCACCGGCTAAGCCATCGTCCTTCACGACATATGGTGCACCGAAAGAATCGAGCGCTTTTTCGCACTCTTTCTGTGTTGTACACGTAAAGCTGCGTGCAGTTGGAACACCTGCATCTGACATAACCTCTTTTGCGAAAGTCTTTGAACCCTCTAACTGCGCCGCTGCCTTTGAAGGTCCAAAGACTGCGATTTTTAATCTCCGTAAATCATCGGCAACGCCATTAACTAATGGAACCTCTGGACCAATGACAACTAAATCCGCTTCAATTTTCACTGCCAGTGCAACAATTTCGGCGTTGTTTGAAATATCTATCGGGTGGCACTCTGCAAACTCTGCAATACCCGGATTTCCTGGTGCAACATGCAATGACGTACATGCAGGATCTGCGTGTAGACCTAATCCAAGGGCGTGTTCGCGACCGCCGCTTCCGACTAGGAGGATTTTCATTATTTAGATGAAATCCTTTACGACAATTGTTTCATCGCGGCCCGGACCAACACCGATCGCGCTTATCGGCGCTCCCGAGATCTTTTCCAAGAACGCTACGTACTCCTGTGCAGCCTTTGGAAGATCGCTGAGTTTTCTCGCCTTCGTAATATCTTCACTCCACCCTTGTAAATATTCATAAATCGGTTTTGCATGGTGGAAATCGCTTTGTGATGCTGGAAGCTCTTCAACACGCTTACCATCGATTTCATAGGCGACACATACTGGAATCTTTTCCCAACCAGTTAGAACATCCAACTTTGTTAAAAAGAAATCCGTGAGGCCATTTACGCGCACGGCATAGCGTGCGATCGGTGCGTCATACCAACCGCAGCGACGCGCACGTCCAGTTGTTACGCCGATCTCTCCACCTATTCGCCGCAACGCTTCGCCATCTTCGTCAAAGAGCTCAGTTGGGAAAGGTCCGCTTCCGACACGAGTCGTATATGCCTTAACAATTCCAATTACTGTAGTGATCTTTGTTGGTCCGATTCCGCTACCAGTGCAAGCACCGCCAGCAGTTGGATTACTTGAAGTCACAAAGGGATAAGTGCCATGGTCAACATCAAGGAGAGTGCCCTGAGATCCCTCAAGAAGTACTCGTTTACCTGCCTTTAGCGCTTGATCAAGAAGTAAAACGGTATCTGCAACATATGGGCGAAGAATTTCGGCATATCCCAAATACTCTTCTAATACTTCGTCAACTTCAATGTTCTTACGGTTAAAGACTTTGATGAGTACCTGATTCTTATCGCGAAGTGCACTTTCAATCTTCTGGCGAAGAATCGATGGATCAAATAGATCTTGAACTCGAATACCGATGCGGTTAATTTTGTCGGCGTAGGCTGGACCAATTCCTCGTCCAGTTGTTCCAATCTTTGATTTACCTAAGAAGCGCTCTGAGACTTTGTCGATTGTTCGGTGATACGGAGTAATCAAATGCGCGTTTGTGGAAATGACTAACTTGCTGCAATCAATTCCTCGCTCCGTTAATCCTTTAATCTCTTGAAGTAAAACACCAGGATCGATTACCACACCATTTCCAATAACTGGAATTACGTTGGGGGAAAGAATCCCTGACGGCAAAAGGTGGAGTGCGTACTTCTGGTCCCCTATAACAACTGTGTGTCCAGCGTTGTTACCACCTTGATAGCGAACAACATAGTCAACACGGTCGCCTAATAAATCAGTGGCTTTGCCTTTGCCTTCATCGCCCCATTGGGCTCCAAGCAAAACAATTGCAGGCATCGGTAAAGCCTCTCTGGTTAGTTAGAAATTATTTGAGTGAGGAGGTGCCGGTAGAACGAAGATCTTCACAGCCACGAACAACACGTGCAGCCATTCCTGCTTCTGCTGCTTTGCCCCACGCGCGAGGGTCATACAGCTTCTTATTTCCAACTTCACCGTCAATTTTTAACACACCGTCGTAGTTCTTAAGCACGTGATCTACAACTGGGCGTGTAAATGCATACTGGGTATCAGTATCAATATTCATCTTAATTACGCCATAATCAAGGGATTCGCGGATCTCTGAGAGTAGAGAGCCTGAACCGCCGTGAAAAACAAGATCCATAGGCTTACTTCCTGCAGGAAGCCCGAGCTTTTTTGAAACCGCCTCTTGTAAAGTTGCCAAGATTTTTGGTTGCAAAACAACGTTGCCTGGCTTATAGACACCATGGACATTGCCAAATGTTGCAGCAACTAAATAACGCGCATCAGTGCCAAGAGTCTCAACAGTGAGCAATGCATCCTCTGGAGTTGAGTACAGCTTGGCATCGTGTTTGGCTTCAACGCCATCTTCTTCTCCGCCAACCACTCCAATTTCAATCTCAAGAATTGTGCGAGCTGCAATCGACATCGCTAACATTTCTTTTGCAATCTTCATATTCTCGGTCATTGAAACCGCTGAGCCATCCCACATATGCGAATTAAATAGTGGTGCCGCACCCGATGCAAGACGCTGTGCTCCAAATGCTAATAGTGGACGCATGAAGCCATCCAACTTTTCAGCCGGGCAGTGATCGGTATGAATTCCAATATTGACGTTGTAGTTCTTGGCTACAACATGTGCATACTCGGCTAAAGCAACGGCGCCATCGACCATTTTCTTTACGGTAGAGCCAGATGCGTACTCAGCACCACCCCAAGAGAATTGAATAATTCCATCGGACTCAGCTTCGGCGAAACCACGAATAGCTGCAATGATGGTCTGCGATGATGAAACATTTATTGCCGGATATGCAAAGGCGCCCTTCTTAGCGCGTTCCAGCATGTCAATATAAATCTCAGGGGTTGCAATCGGCATTTTCGCTCCTAGTGGCTCTGGTGTAAAACTCTAGGAGAGCACTTCGTTGAACCATCTAGAGGCTTACGGCCAATCATCTCACTTACAGAGCTAATCCCACAAAAGCGGCACGACTAATCCCTAAAAACGGCACAAGAAAGCCTCCGGAATGTGGACTCCAGAGGCTTGCTTGTACCGCTTAGGTCAGCGCCTTGAGAACGTTGCTGAGGAAGCGTGCGACAGCCGCAACCAGCGTTGGGTTACTCAAGAGTTTGAGAATTAACAGGATTAGCGCAGTGATGCTCATTTTTCTCCTTTCATTGGGTGCCAGCATCTTTCTAGGCTCACCGAGATGACAAAGAGCACTCTCCAAAGCCTGTTGATAACAATGGCCAACTAGTAACCTCACACGCTATGAGCCAAGACCATGAGTCGTTAGAGAACCTTCTACGCGAAGATCGTTACTTCCTTCCTAGTCCTGAATTTGCCGAAGATGCCAATGCCAAACCAGATGAGTACGCCCATGCCAACATGGATCGTTTGGCTTTTTGGGAAGAGCAAGCTAGCGCTCTTACGTGGGAGAAAAAATGGGATTCTGTCTTGGAGTGGGAAGTTCCTTATGCTAAATGGTTTATAGGTGGAAAAATAAATGCTTCAGTCAACGCACTTGATCGACATGTAGATGAGGGTCGCGGAGATCGCGTCGCATTTTATTTTGAAGGCGAACCTGGCGATACGCAAACTATTACTTATGCTGATCTTCTCACTGAAGTAAAAAAGACAGCAAACGCTTTAATTGAACTTGGAATAAATGCGGGAGATCGCGTTGCAATCTATATGCCGATGATTCCAGAGGCGGCTATTGCAATGTTGGCATGCGCCCGTATCGGTGCACCGCACTCAGTTGTCTTCGGTGGCTTTTCTGCCGATGCATTGTTATCTCGAATTCAAGATGCCGATGCAAAGTTAGTTATTACCTCCGATGGAGGTTTTAGAAAAGGTGCAGCCTTTGCTTTAAAACCTGCCGTTGATGAGGCGCTAAAAGGCAAACACAATGTCGAGAAGGTATTAGTTGTTGCGCGCACAAAGCAGGAGACCGCCTGGACAGATCGCGATATCTGGTGGCATGACATAGTTGGTCGCCAATCTGCCGAACATGTTGCAGAGAGCTTTGATGCTGAACACCCGCTATTTATTTTGTATACATCCGGTACAACAGCTAAGCCAAAGGGTATCTTTCATACAACTGGTGGATATTTAACGCAGGTTGCATACACTCATAAAGTTGTCTTTGATTTAAAACCTGAAACCGATATTTATTGGTGTACCGCCGATGTTGGCTGGATTACAGGTCACTCGTATGTTGTCTATGGGCCACTTATTAATGGGGCAACCCAGGTTATGTATGAGGGAACCCCAGATACGCCACATAAAGGCCGCATTTTTGAGATCGTTGAAAAGTACGGTGTAACGATTTTGTATACCGCGCCAACATTGATCCGCACATGGATGAAGTGGGGCGATGAATTTCCACAGGCACATAATTTGGAATCGCTTCGCTTATTGGGCTCCGTTGGTGAGCCGATTAATCCTGAAGCGTGGATGTGGTACCGCAAAATCATCGGTGGAGATCGCTGTCCAATTGTTGATACGTGGTGGCAGACAGAAACAGGTGCGATCATGATTTCACCTTTGCCTGGCATAACTGCAACAAAGCCGGGATCTGCGATGCGTCCAATTCCAGGTATCAGTGCAAAAGTTGTAGATGACAATGCCACTCCAGTTGCCGATGGACATGGTGGTTACTTAATTATTGATCAGCCTTGGCCTTCAATGTTGCGCGGGGTATGGGGCGAAGATGAACGGTATAAGGAAACGTATTGGTCACGCTTTAGCGGAATCTATTTTGCTGGCGACGGTGCGAAGCTCGATGACGATGGTGCAATTTGGCTTCTTGGTCGAGTTGACGATGTCATGAATGTTTCTGGTCACCGAATATCAACAACGGAAGTTGAATCAGCCCTCGTTTCACATGAAGCAGTAGCCGAGGCTGCCGTTGTTGGTGCCTCTGATGCTATGACGGGACAAGGAATTGTTGCCTTTGTTATTTTGCGCTCTGGTATTGAACATGCAAATGGTGATGAACTCAATACTCAACTGCGAAACCACGTTGCTAAAGAGATTGGCGCGATAGCAAAGCCACGACAGATTCTGATTGTAAATGAACTTCCAAAGACTCGTAGCGGCAAGATTATGCGTCGCCTGCTAAGAGACGTTGCAGAAAACCGCGAAGTTGGCGATGCAACGACTTTGGCAGATCCAAACATCATGAAGTTGATAGCGGCAGGCTTGCAAGGCGCTAAGGATGAGGATTAAAGCTTTACCCCTAAATACTTACTTGTGAGCGTAATTAGTTCAATTTCGTTCTTAAGTACGCCTATGTGCTTATAGGCAACGCTTCCATCTGGGGCAATAAACCAAGTAACTGGTACTCCCATTCCAAAATACTTTCGCGAGCGACCATCTCTATCGTAGAGATTTGGCCATGTGATTCCGTTCTTCAAAACAAATCTGCGTCCAGCTTCAATCGAGGACTCTTCGACATCGACACCGATTAACTGCAGCTTCCCATTGGTTTTTGCGTAGAAAGATCTAAAGATGGGAATCTCTTCTTTGCACGGCCCGCACCAAGAACCCCAAACATTAATTATCGCAGGACCTTTTATTCCACCGATGGCCGCGCCATCGCCACCATCTAAACAATCCAAAACTATCGAAGTTTCATTCGTATAACTCGTAATACTTGAACAGGAAATCACCTGTCCTGCGATTTCTTTCGTCGGTGCAGCGCAGCTACTCAATAAGAGTAACGAGAGTACGAGGGCTATTTTTTTCAACGAAAATCCTTATCTGTCTTTACGAGCAGCATAGCTTTTTCTACATTCATTTCACCAATGCCAACGCTAGGACAGATCTTTGCAACTGGACAAACACCGCATGCAGGTTTGCGAGAATGACAGATGCGCCGACCATGCCAAATCATGCGCTGCGATAGATTTGTCCATTCCTGCTGAGGAATTAATTCACCAACAATATGTTCAACTTTCACAGGATCCTTTTCGCTGGTCCATCCGAAGCGACGAGAGAGCCGACCGAAATGTGTATCGACCGTTATTCCCGGAATATCAAATGCATGTCCTAAAACAACATTGGCAGTTTTACGTCCAACCCCGGGCAGTGAAATCAACTCCTCCAACGTCGCTGGAACTTCGCCGCCAAATTCATTGAGGATCTTTATTGACAGGCCTTTGATATGGCGGGCCTTGCTGTGATAAAAACCGGTTGAGAAGATGAGGCGCTCTATATCCTCTAAATCGGCCTTTGCAAAGGCTTTTACACTCTTATATTTCTTAAAGAGTGGTGGGGTAACCTGATTTACCCTTTTGTCTGTGCACTGCGCACTCAGCACCGTAGCGATAATTAGTTGCAGGGGGTTTTCAAAATCTAGCTCACAACGAATATCTGGATAAGTCTTAGTAAGAATGCGGTAAACCGCCCGAGCCTGCTTGCGGCTTTCATTATCGGCGGGCATGAGGCTAAAGTACTCCTCGTGACCCACGATCAAGATGTATTCCGCAAAGCTCCTCTATTTACAGCCCTTGACGATGCCGCCTCCGCTTCACTGCGAGCATCTATGGAATCAGTCAAGATTTCAAAAGGCAACGTCCTATTTGCCGAAGGCGATGAAGGCGATCATTTATACGTAATAGTTGAGGGCAAGTTAAAGCTCGGTACTTCAAGCGGTGACGGGCGTGAAAACCTTTTATCAATCCTTGGACCCGGCGAAATGTTCGGCGAACTCAGTCTCTTTGATCCAGGTCCTCGCACATCAACTGCTACGGCAGTAACAGATGCGAAACTGCTTAGCCTCGGACATAAAGTTCTAGTTCCTTGGCTTGCAGAAAATCCTGAAGTTGCACTTAATCTTCTTGGCCGTCTGGCCCAACGACTACGTCGAACAAATGAGGCCGTAGGTGATTTGGTTTTCTCAGATGTTCCTGGTCGTGTTGCTAAAGCTCTCATCGATCTTGGTGAGCGTTTTGGTAAGCAGAACCCAGAGGGTCTCTATGTTCATCATGATTTAACTCAAGAGGAGCTTGCACAGTTAGTTGGAGCTTCGCGCGAAACAGTTAATAAAGCACTTGCTGATTTTGCTGGTCGTGGCTGGATCAAACTAGATGGTCGCGCAGTGTTGATTACAGATTTCGAACGCTTATCCAAGCGGGGTAAATAATCTTCGCAGGTTTTTTAATCTGTAATCTCTACGGTTAGCTCGACTTCAATAGGTGAGTTAAGTGGCAACTCTGCGATTCCAACTGCACTACGTGCATGCTTTGCGCCATCACCCCAGATAGCTATAAAAAGTTCACTCGCGCCATTCACAACAACTGGTCCATTTATGTAACCAGGTACTCCGTTAACGTAACCAACGACTCGAACAATCTTTGTAATCTTATTAATATCGGCCACAGTTGCTACCGCAGCAATCGCATTGAGGGCGCAGATCTGGGCTAATTCCTTTGCCCGCTCTGGGGTTATCTCTCCGCCAACTTTGCCAGCGCCGGCCATTTCACCATTTACCAATGGCAGCTGTCCAGCGGTGAAGACAATATTTCCAGTACGGATTGCTGGGACATATGCCGCTATAGGTAATGCAGCAACTGGCAATTCAAGGCCAAGTTCGATTAGCTTTGCGCGCACATCTACTGTGTTCATTTAATCTCTCTTTTCATGTACGCCACTAACTGTTCACCGGTACCTGGTGCTGGAATAACTTGCACAAGCTCCCAACCATCTGAGCCCCAAGTATCAAGGATCTGCTTAGTTGCATGTGAGAGCAATGGGACTGTGGCATATTCAAATTTCATTTATTTAACGCTTCCTTCACTAGGGTTGAAACTACGGAGCCATCGGCTTTTCCTGCGATTAATGCTTTAACTGCGCCCATGACTTTGCCCATATCGGCAGGTCCTGCAGCACCAGTTGATGTGATTGCATCTGAGATCATCTTCTTAATTTCATCAATGCCAAGTTGTGCGGGTAAGTACTTGGCTATTACTTCGCCCTCAGCCTTTTCAAGAGCGGCCTTGTCGGCGCGGCCTGCGGATTCAAAAGCTTCAGAGGCCTCACGACGCTTTTTCGCCTCGCGCGATAAGACCGTAATAACTTCGTCATCACTTAAAACTCGAGCCTCTTTGCCGGCAACTTCTTCATTGGTGATTGCCGTGAGGACCATTCGAATTGTGCTCGACGTAATCTCATTACGACCACGAATCGCCTCGGTTAAGTCGGCTCGCAAACTCTCTTTGATACTCATGATGTGAACTCTATCGCGAGAAGCTCGGCTATCTGCGCCGTATTTAAGGCCGCACCCTTGCGCAAGTTATCGCCGCATACGAACATATCCAGAGCCATTGGATTATCTATGCTTTTACGTACGCGACCCACCCATGTTGGGTCGGTGCCTACAACGTCGGCGGGAGTAGGAAACTTATAGTTTTCAGGGTCATCAACTAACTTAACTCCAGCGGCATTTTGCAAGATCTCTTGTGCGCCTTTACGAGATGGCTCTTTTGCAAATACTGCATGTACCGTCAGCGAATGTGTTGTAAGCACAGGAACTCGCACGCAGGTCGCTGCAACTTTCAAATTGGGTAGACCTAAAATTTTACGGGATTCATTACGCACTTTGAGTTCTTCAGATGAATATCCATCTGCTTTCAACGAGCCAGCCCAAGGCACAACATTTAATGCAAGGGGTGCAGGAAAAGGTCCGTTGTCTTTGATAATTGCGCGAAGATCGCCTGCGATATCCCCTGCATTTGTTCCTGCAACTAGTTGAATCTGTTCGCGCAAAATATCAATACCGGCTTGACCAGCACCTGATGCAGCTTGATATGAAGAGACAACGAGTTCTTTTAGTTCGTAATCGCGATGAAGTGCACCAAGGGCCACAATCATTGAGAGTGTTGTGCAGTTTGGATTCGAAATAATTCCACGCGGGCGATTCTTTACATCCTGCGGATTAACTTCAGGAACAACTAGAGGAACATCGATATCCATTCGAAAGGCACCGGAGTTATCTACAACGACTGCGCCGCGCGATGCTGCAATCGGTGCCCACTCCGCTGAAATCTCATCAGGGACATCAAACATTGCAACATCTATTCCATCAAAGCTTTCAGGTGTTAACGCAACAACTGTTAACTCTTCCCCGCGGCACATAAGTTTCTTGCCTGCACTCCGTGCAGATGCGATTAAACGAATCTCTCCCCACACATCTGGGCGCTCAGAGAGAATTCCGAGCATGACGGTTCCAACGGCCCCGGTTGCTCCAACGACGGCCAATGACGGTTTACTCATCGACCCGTACCGCCATAGATAACGGCTTCGCTCTGATCGGCGTCAAGGCCAAAAGCAGTATGGGCAGCCTTAACTCCACGCTCAACATCGGCCTCTCGACAGATAATTGAGATACGGATCTCGGAGGTTGAAATCATTTCAATGTTTACTCCGGCGTTTGAAAGCGCGGCGAAAAAGGTTGCTGTCACACCGGGATGCGATCGCATTCCAGCGCCGACTAATGAAAGCTTTCCAATTTGATCATCATATTGAATTGAGACAAAACCAACTTCGCCCTGAAGTTTTTGAAGCACAGCAGTGGCATCGGCGCCTTCGTCTTTTGGTAAAGTAAATGAGATATCTGTTAATCCAGTTGCTGCAGCAGAAACATTTTGAACAATCATGTCGATGTTGATATCGGCATCGGCGATCGCTTGAAAAATGCGCGCAGCAACACCCGTGCGGTCAGGTACGCCGACGATAGTGATCTTTGCTTCGCTCTTATCGTGTGCGATGCCCGAGATGATTGCTTGTTCCATTTCTGCTCCTTCTGGATGATTCTTAACCACCCAAGTTCCCTCGTTGGTAGAAAAAGATGAACGAACGTGAATAGGTAAGTCGTAGCGGCGTGCATATTCAACACAACGTAGATGTAAAACCTTTGCACCGCTTGCCGCTAGCTCTAACATTTCATCGTATGTAACTGATTTCAATTTGCGTGCATTCGGTACAACGCGTGGATCGGCGCTAAATACACCATCAACATCGGTATAGATTTCACAGACATCGGCTTCAAGGGCTGCGGCTAGCGCAACTGCAGTTGTGTCACTTCCGCCGCGGCCGAGAGTTGTTATGTCTTTTGTATCTTGCGAGATTCCTTGAAAACCGGCAACGATTGCAATTGCGCCCTCTTTCAACGCCTCCTGAATTCGTCCAGGTGTTACATCGATAATGCGAGCGCGACCATGTGCTGAAGTTGTGATTACTCCGGCTTGGCTGCCAGTGAAAGAGCGCGCCTCATGTCCCAAGTTTGCAATCGCCATAGCAAGCAAGGCCATAGAGATTCGCTCTCCGGCCGT